>JBDGVT010000110.1:0-19141 GCA_039585495.1 Gemmatimonadota bacterium
CGACGGACGAGGGCATGACCCCGACAAACGAAGCGTTGATTGCCGAGGCCAGGACGCAGCCGGCGCCGCTCCTTCCGCTGCTACATCGGTTGCACGAGCGTGACGGTCATTTGAGCGAAGAAGCGCTCAGAGAGGTCTCCAGGGGCCTGCGCATTCCAATCGCCGACCTCTTCGGAACGGTCACCTTCTACCACCACTTCGCGCGTGAGGAGGGCGGACTGAATGCGCCGCGTGTCTGCACCGGGCCCATCTGCTGCTTGAACGGAGCGAAGAGCCTTCTCGACGAACTCGAAGGGGCGACGGGCATGCCGTGCAGCGGCCGTTGCGACGAGCCGATTCCAGTCCTGCGCGGAGGGCGCACCTTCGTGGGGATACGGGCATCGGCCCTCCAAGAGCGGGCCACCCCGCTACCCCCGCTCACGCCCGACGACGTCGAAGAGTGTGTGTTCGCGTACATCCGCGAGGCGGATCGAACGACGCTCGCGGGCTATCGTCGGACCGGTGGGTACGACGCGCTCGAGAAAGCGGTAGGATCGATGACGCCCGAAGACGTGATCGGGCTGGTCGACGAGAGTGGCCTCGCAGGTCGGGGCGGAGCGGGCTTTCCGACAGGCCGAAAATGGCGGGCTGTCGCCGACGCCGACGGTGGACCGAAGACCGTCGTTTGTAATGCGGACGAGGGTGAGCCCGGTTGCTTCAAGGACCGGGCACTCATGGATCACGATCCACACGCCGTCCTCGAGGGGATGGCACTCGCGTGCTACGCCACGGGAGCCCCTCGGGCCTTCCTGTATCTTCGATACGAGTACCCCGAAACCGAGGCTCTTCTGGCGGATGCGATCCGCGACGCGGAGGCGGCGGGGATCCTCGGGGACGACGTCTTCGGTTCAGGGCACCCGATCCGGATCTACCTCCGCCGCGGGGCCGGCGCCTACATCTGCGGCGAGGAAACGTCGCTCCTCAACTCCCTGGAGGGGCAACACCCGTTCCCCCGAAACCGCCCCCCCTACCCCGTGACGCACGGTTTCGAAGGCACGCCGACCGCAGTCAACAACGTGGAGACCCTGGCGTCGGTACCTCCCATCGTCCGACACGGCGCCGAGTGGTATCGAGGACTCGGCCTGGGTGAGCACGCGGGGACCAAGGTGATCTCGCTTTCCGGTGACATCGCACGACCGGGCAACTATGAGGTCCCCATCGGCCTGCCTCTCCGTACCCTTATAAACGACTGGGCCGGCGGCCTGGCCAGCGGTCGATCGATCCAGGCGGTGACGATGGCGGGGCTGTCCGGTGGATTCCTCGCGGGTGACGACCTGGAGGTCACCCTCGACGAACCCTCCATCCGTTCGAAAGGCTCCTTTCTCGGCGCTGGCGGGATCATGGTCTTTGATGACACTCGGGACATGATCGACATCGCCCACATGGCGATGGAGTTCTTCGCCGAGGAGTCATGCGGCAAGTGCTTTCCGTGCAGGATCGGAACACAGCGCCTCACCGAGCGCCTGGGAGGAGAGGTCGGCCCCGCCGAGCTGTCTGAGTGGCTCGACGAGGTCGCCGACCTCAATACCACGATGAAGGAAACGTCCGCGTGCGGACTCGGGCAGGCGGCTCCGTTGATCACAGAGAGCCTCGTGCGGTATTTCCCCGAAGCGGTTCAAGCGCACGTGCGTGGAGACTGATGACTACGACGACAGCAAGGGCTCATCGATGAGTGATACATCAGGACCCACGATCTTCCTCGATGGAGAGGAGGTCTCGTTCTCGCGCGGGGAAACCGTGTTCCAGGTCGCTGAGCGGCACGGGAAGGAGATCCCGACCCTATGCTACGACGATCGACTCGACGCGTTCGGAGGATGTCGCCTATGCGTCGTCGAGCTCGAGGGAGCCCGTAACCCGGTCGCATCGTGCACAACGAGCGCGGAGCCCGGAATGCGGGTGACGACCAGGAGTGGAAAGCTCGAGATGCATCGCCGGGTTCTGCTCGAGATGGTGGTCTCCGAGAACCGCGAGATCGACGTCGACGAACTGTCCGGATATGCCTCGCAGGAGTTCGCCACGCTCGTCGATCGCTACGACGCTCGGACCGGGCGCTTCGCGGGCCGCACCTCCGGGACGTCCCGGCCCGACGACCCCAACCCGTTCATTCTCCGGGACTACGAGAACTGCATTTCGTGCTATCGCTGCGTCCGCGTTTGTGCCGAGCAGGAAGGGGACTACGCCATCTCGGTCATGAATCGCGGCTTTGACACCCAGATCACGACCGAGTTCGGTGGCCTGTTGAAGGAATCGGCCTGCACGTTCTGCGGCCAGTGTATCCAGACCTGTCCGACCGGAGCGCTGGCGGACATCAAGGCGCTGCGCGCCAAAGATGTGGAAGCCCCTGTCGAGAAGACGCGGTCGATCTGTCCGTACTGTGGCGTCGGCTGCGCCGTCGACGTCCTGACCAAGGAAGACCGTGTCGTCGGGATTCAGCCGGCGATGGATGGCCCCGCGAATGAGGGCGCCTTGTGCGTGAAGGGTCAGTTCGCCTTCGACTTCGTGCATCACCCCGATCGGCTCAAGACCCCACTGGTCCGGGACGATCACGGGCTACTCGTCCCGGCCACGTGGGACGTGGCGCTCGACAAGGCCGCGGCCGGCCTGTTGGCGGCCGTCAACGAACATGGGCGCCACTCGCTCTACGCCGTAGCATCGGGCAGGGCTCCAAACGAAGCCGGTTACATGATGCAGAAGCTCGTGCGAGCGGGGCTCGGCACGTCCTACATCGACAACTGCAGCCGTGCCTGACACGCCCCCACAGTCGCCGGTCTGGCGGCAACCATCGGTCGGGGCGCCATGTCGAACCCGCTGCGGGATATGGAAAAGCCCGATGTGATCTTCTGCATCGGCACGAACATGACCGAGTGTCATCCCGTTGCGGCGACGCGCCTGAAGAAGGCGATCCGCAATGGCGCGAAGATGATCGTGGCCGACCCCCGGCAGATCGGGCTGACGGAGATGGCCGACGTCACGCTCCAGCTGCGCGTGGGCTCCGACTCCGCACTTCTGCTTGCGATGGCGCACGTCATCGAGCGCGAGGGGCTGGTCGACGACGGGTTCGTTCGCGATCGAACGACGGAAGCCGAGGATTTCTTGAGCCACGTGAAGGAATTCACGCCCGAGTGGGCATCGACGATTACCGGCGTCGACCCGGCCCTGATCGAGGAAGCCGCCCTTCTATACGGTCGGGCCGAACGGGGCGCCATCTACTACACCCTGGGCATCACCGAACACATTTGTGGTGTCGACAACGTGCAGAGTCTCTGTAACCTGGCGCTCATGACCGGCAACATCGGACGGGAGGGGACGGGCATCAATCCGATGCGCGGACAGAACAACATCCAGGGTGCGGGAGACGTCGGCGCGATTCCGAACAACTACCCTGGCTTCCAGTCCGTCACCGATCCAGCCAATCAGGCGAAGTTCGCGAAGGCGTGGGGCCGAGAAGTGGACCTCGAGAAGGGCATCACCAAGGTGCGAGCGCTCGAGCAGGCGGGCGAGCAGATACGTGCCATGCTCATCGACGGCGAGAATACCGTTGTCACCGACCCCGACCGGCATCACTGCGAGAAGGCTCTTCGCTCTCTGGATTTCCTCGTAGTATGCGATCTCTTCATGACCGAGACGGCGGAATTCGCCGACGTGGTGTTGCCGGCCAGTGGGTTCGGAGAGACCGACGGTACGCAGACGAACACCGAACGACGGGTTCAGCGGCTCCGGCGCGCCGTGCCCCCGCCCGGGGAAGCGAAGCCCGACTGGTGGATAATCTCTGAGCTCGCGAAACGCATGGGCTTCCAGGGATTCGAATACGCCGGCGCGCACGAGGTCTTCAACGAGCTCTGCTCCGTATCGACGACGTACGCGGGTCTGGACTGGGATCGCATCGAACACGGCGAATACCAATGGCCCGTTCCAGAGGAAGGACATCCGGGTACGCCGCGCCTCCATGAGGACGGCTTCGTGAACGGGCGCGGCATCTTCAAGCTCATTCGCTACAGGGATCCGGCTGAGACGATCGACGATGACTACCCCGTCTGGCTGACGACCGGACGCCGCCTCGAGTCATACCACACTCGAACGCAGACCGGCCGGTCTCAGGGGATCGACTACCTGCTTCCGGAAGAGGTGCTCGAGGTCCATCCAGATGACGTCGCTGCGTGGGGCGTCGAAGATGGCGGTTGGGTCGAGATGGCCAGCCGGCGAGGCTCGGTGACGATCAAGATCAAGGCGACGACCCGATCACCGCGTGGCACCGTGTTCAGCTCGTTTTCGTTCAACGACGTCCCTGTGAACGTCCTGACAGGCGCAGGCTACGATCCCGTGACCGACACAGCCGAGCTGAAGGTATGTCCTGTTCGGATCCAGCCGTCCACACCACGAGGAGAGGTCTCAGCGGTCTGACGAACCAGGGTCCGGGTCAGCCGGCAGCCCAGATGTGAGCGCCGATCATCTCACCCGAGCCGATCCACCGGTGGACGATCCCGCTCACGACGTGTCCCAGCCGTGCGTCGTCATTCGGCCTCCCGATCACCGAATTGGCGCCGAGTGCAATCGCGCGTGCCTCGTCGCGAGCGTCGGTCGACCGCGTCAGGACGACCGCCGGAACGTCCAACGGATTCGCTTGATCCCGAATCCACGTCAGCACCTCGAAACCGTCGACTTCGGACATGTGGAGGTCGAGTAGGACGAGGTCCGGGATCGGATGCCGGCGCCGATCCTCGTACGGCGGGATTCCAGCCAGATACGCGATTCCCTCGAGACCATCGGGGGCCACATGCACGTTCAGGCCCGGGTGGGCCCGGCGAGCGGCCGTACTCACCCGGGCGGCCTGAACTTCGGTTTCCTCGATCACCAGCAGCGTCGGGGCACGCACGTGCATTACTGGCGTCCTCCGATAGATGGTTCTCTGTCGCCGTCCGGCCAGGCCCGTCCTCTGGCTAGCTCGGGCGCCTGCCGTACCGCCTTCTACGGGGGCGTCCAGCCTCGGCAGCGGTCTGGGTCGTGGTCTGGGTCGTGGTCTGGGTCGCCGCCTTCTTGGCGACCTTCGCAGCCGCACGTTGTCGGTCGGCGGCCTTCTTGGCCCGGATCGCCGCGATGCGCTGCTGTCGTGGCTGTTCCAGCGGAGCTTCAGGCGCCGATCCGTAGGGAAAGTCCTCGAGACGAACGCGGGGAATTTTGGCACCCACGGCACGCTCGATCCGCTTGATATCGGCTTCGTCCTCAGGAGCAACCAGCGTAAACGCATCACCGGTCGCCTCGGCCCGGGCGGTACGCCCGACTCGATGGATGTAGTCCTCCGGCACGGGTGGGGCGACCAGGACTCGAAAGTCCCCCGCCTTGAACGCCGCCAGGGCTCGTGTCCGCTGTGACTGGGAGCGGTTTCCGTGAATCCGCTCCGCCGAAATACCCTTTCGATTCAGGAGCTTCGCGAGTCGATCCGCCCGATGCTTCGTCCGCGTGAAGATCAAGGCGTCCTCCATGTGGCCGCGCGTCAGCAGCTCGACGAGCAACTCACCCTTCAACGCCGCTGGCACGGGTACAGCGTCTGAGCGACGCCAGCGGCCGGAGCGGCCTTACGCTGAAGCGAGATCCTCGCGGGCTTCCGCAGAATCGTCGTCGTGAGGGCCTCGATCGGAGGAGGCATGGTGGCGCTGAAGAAGAACGTCTGCCGTGGCTTTGGAACGTGCCGCAGCACGCGCTTGATATCCGGAAGGAAGCCCATGTCGAGCATCCGATCGGCCTCGTCCAGCACCAGGTACTCGAGCCCAGCCAGGGCGGCGTAGCCACGCTGAAAATGATCGAGCAATCTTCCGGGCGTAGCGACGATCACATCCACGCCTCGCCGGAACGCCTGTTCCTGAGGCACCATGCCGACACCGCCATGAACAGCGGCACCCTTGATTCCCGTATGGCGCCCCAGATCCTTGAGGTCGTCCAGGATCTGCAGGGCCAGCTCGCGGGTCGGAGCAATGACGAGCGCACGAGTCGTGCCGCGCGGCTTATCGACCAGATTGTGAAGGATGGGCAGCAGAAAAGCCGCGGTCTTGCCACTTCCCGTCGCGGCACAGGCCAGTAGATCTCGACCCTCCAGCGCGGGGGGGATGGCTTGTGATTGAATGGGTGTGGGGCGTACGAAGCCAAGATCCTCGACGCCTCGGACGAGGGTCGGGTGCAGCCTAAGGCCAGAAAAAGCCAAGTGGGTTTCCAATTCGGAGGCGCGTAGCAGGCCGGCCGGGACATCCGGCTCGATAGGCTCGCGCAGTGTTTGAAGCGAGGTGTGGCCCCCGGAACCGAGGGCTCAAGGTGGGATCCCGCAGTGCGGAAGGTAGCGGAAAGTGATCAGCGCGTAAGGGATACGCGATTCAAGCCCTCCTGAGCAGCACCCTTGCCGGAGCGATCACGAAGCCGCTAGGTCTCCTCATCCTGAGGAGAAGAGCATGGAAGAGGCCGTCCAGATATTCGCAGCAATCAACTTCCTGGCGATCGGGCTGTCGCACACCGTGCAACATCGCGTCTGGAAGGAATTCTTCGTGTTCCTGCACGCGCGCGGCAACATCGGCAACGTTCTCAACGCGTTGCTGGCCCTTGGGATGGGCTCGTTGATCCTCGGCTTCCACCGAGTCTGGACCGGCGTCCCGCTTCTGCTGACACTCTACGGCATCGCCGCCACCGCGAAGGGTACCCTCTTCCTCGCGATGCCGAGGATCGGCTTGCGCAGCATGCAAAACGCGACCGAGAAGGACTCACGACTGTTCATGGTGCCCGGCGTCCTGCTCATGGCTCTGGGCGCCGCCCTACTCTGGCACCTATACCGCTAGATCGGACCAGGGGCGGCGATCTCTTATCCTCGATTCGGGGCCACGCCGAATTCGTGGATCACCTGTCCGGCAAGGTTCACGAAGCTGACCGTCGCCCGCTCCGGACGAACGGAGAGGCGCGCGTGTCCGGAGTCGGCCCAGAATCGCCGGTATCCTGTGACCTCTCTTCCGAAGTGCCACGGAGCGCCGCAGCTGCCCGGAAGCGTGTAGTGGATTCCGTCGACGACTTCATCGACGAACACGTGATCGTGTCCGTACAGGAAGATCTGGACACCGTGTTCTCGCATGGCTTCATGCAGAAGCCTCTGCTCGCCCACCCCCGCGGCCCGATGCCCGCCGCGCCCATATAGGGTCTCACGCTGCGTCCCAGCCTCTCCACCGACCGCGTGGTGGATGCACACGAACTTGTATGGGTGGGTCGAAGCGGAAAGGGTGCGCTCCATCCAGGCGAACTGTTCCGGACCCAGCGTCCAGTCTTCGACGACCGTCACGTCATCTCGAGGCGTGGGCTGCTCTCCCGAAGGGCTCGTGTACGATTGCACGTTGAGCACGACGAACAGTACGGGGCCCCAGTCGAAGGCGTAGTAGTCCTCATGCTCGCTCCCGCCCTCCGGGTACGTGGCATCGTTCGGGTTGGGTGCGAACTGCCTGCGCACCCCCTCGACGATCCCGACACTCTCCGGAGGTAGCTTCCCCGACTCCCCCTCCCAATTTCCGATCAGACCGAAGTGAGGGCACGAAGCCGAGAGCGGAGCGAGGTGTCGGCGGTACATCGTGTACGCCCGTTCGGCCCCGATCTCGTCCGCTTGCGGAAGGTTGCGCGAGGTGGACCAGGCGACATTGTCACCGAGCGCGACGACGAAGTCCGGGCGATCCCGCCGGACGTTGCGGACCACCTCGTCGAGAACCTCGATGGGCCCCTCCCCGTCGATGAAGGCTCCAGTGTGTGCGTCGGTGATCAGCGCCGCGTCAAATCCGACCTCGCCGGTGCGCTGCGTGGTGAACCGCCCTCGCGCCACCGGGCCGGGATCACCGCCCAGGGCCGCCGTCAGGATCCGGTACTCGTAGTCCGTCCCGGCGTTCAGCCCGTCGAGGGTCCAGTCGACAAACGCTCCGGCTCGCAAATCCGCGTCTGGACCGAACGGCATCCACTGGTCCTCTCCGAACGGCCTGAACTGCAGCTGAGCCGTCGCCTCGGCATGCCCATTTCGGACGTTGATGAGGATCGACTCCCTCGTGGGCCGTGCCAGGAACGGCAGAAGGGAGAGTGTCGGGACCGCCGGGGAGATGCGGCTGAACCCAGGGAGGGTCAACGCGGATGCGCCGACCACCCCCTGCAGGAACGATCGGCGGGTCAGGTCTCGAGGCTTGTGCGTCATGGGCGGTCCCGCAGTTTGAAGCGGGATACACTACGGCCGGAGGCGCTCGAACCCAAGCCTCTCCCGCTATCTTGACGCAGCGACCATCGGGAGCGGAGCCGGTGAAGAACCTCATCGAGCAACTGAGACGCCGAGCGCTTTTCCAATGGGCGCTCGCGTATCTCGGAGGAGCGTGGCTACTCCTCCAGATCGTAGACACGATTGCCGAGCCGTGGGGGCTGTCCGACGGAATCGAGCGAGGAATCCAGATCTCGCTTGTATTGGGGTTCCTGTTGACCGTGGTCCTCTCGTGGTACCACGGAGAGCGTGGCCAACAACGAGTTACGGGCACAGAGCTGCTCCTTGTCACGTTGTTGCTCGGAGCAGCCGGCATTTTGGTCCCCCGCGCGATGAGTCCCCGCGGGTCGGACGCAGCAGCCGCCGCGACAACCGCACTGGAACCACGCTCGATTGCGGTTCTTCCGTTCGCGGACCTGAGCGCCTCCGAAGATCAGGCCTACTTCGGTGAAGGCATGGCAGAGGAGATACTCAGCGGCCTCTCGAGGATTCCCGGCCTCCGCGTGTCGGCCCGAACTTCCGCGTTTCTGTTGAGAAACGATGATATCGCCACCGTAGGTGCTCGGCTCGGCGTTTCGACCGTGCTCGAAGGTAGTGTTCGAAGGGAAGGCGACCTCGTTCGAATCTCCGTCCAGCTCATCGATGTCGCCACCGAATCCTACCTATGGTCGGGTGAGTACGATCGGCGAGGTGGTGCGGTCCTCGCCATTCAGGATGAGATCGCCCAAGAGGTCGCGCGCGCCTTGGAGTTCGAGCTCGGGGTCGGCGGTGACGGTGTGCTGCTCGCCAACACCGCAAATCCGATCGCGTACGACCTCTATCTTCGAGGTCGATACGAGTGGAATCAAAGGACCCCCGAAGCTTTCAGACGGGCGCTCGGGTTCTTCGAGGACGCCCTGGCAGCCGATCCGAACTACGCAGTCGCCTATAGTGGCCTCGCCGACACCTACGTCCTCCTCTTCGAGTATCAGCGAATACCGCTGGAAGAAGCGATCCCAGCCGCCACCGCTGCGGCACGGCGTGCGCTATCTCTGGAAGCAGGGCTGGGTGAAGCGCGGACGTCGATGGGCGAGATCCTGGCGGCTCAGAGGGAGTGGGCAGCCGCCGAGGTGGAGTACGAGCAGGCCCTCGACTTGAGCCCCGGATATGCGACCGGACACCACTGGTACGGCTACTTCCTCAGCCACCTCGGGCGGCACGAAGAGGCCATCGCTCACCTCCGCATGGGCAAGGATCTGGACCCTCTTTCAGCCGTCATCCGCCGAGATCTGGCCGCGGCGCTCTTCCACGCTCGCGACTTCGAGGGAGCGCTCACAGAAGCCGCAGAGTGTGAGCGACTGGCGCTGCAACCTCCGTGGTGTGCTGGGATGGCGGCTATCCGCCTACGGGCCCTGGAGGCCGTGGGGCGCCACATAGAAGCTGAGAGGCAAGCGGTCGAGATGCGGGACGGGTCCGCGATCCTGCAGGTGGATGCCTTGATGGATCTGCCGAGAATCTGGGCAGGCATGGGTCGGCTCGCAGAAGCTCGGAGTCAACTGGCTGTGGAGCGCGAGCGAGCGGGGGATCGGCTTCCGGGGGGTAGCAGCCCGGCCTTCCACGTGTGGATCGCGGAGGTCCTCGTCGCTCTTGGCGACCACGAGGCCGCATACGCGGAACTCGATCTGGCCATGGATCTCGGTTTCGCTATCGGCCCCGTTCTTCTTCGCGGGTGGCCGCCGTTCGACCCCCTACGCGGGACGGACAGGTTCGAGGCAATCCTGGAGCGAATGCGATATCCCTGAGCCCGTCATGGGCCGAACAGGGGTCAGGTGCCACCCCTCGCTCGCTTGACGCTGGCGCGCGTAACCAGGACAAAGGCAGCCAAGAACACGGGCAGGGCGGCCACGAGTACGAGGCCGGGGCCGATCGCACCGTACATCGCTGCAACCAGCGAAATCGCTTGGGTAATCATTGAGTGTCACCGATCTATATGGAAAAGTCCGAACCCACTGGACTCCGATTATCTTGCTCGTGAAGGAATCTCACAGCATCACCGCGGCCGTGGTGTCGGGTTAGCGCCGGCGGGGCTCGTAAGGTGATTCCCGACAGGTCGGACGGTGGCATCATCCGATCCGGGCGATCCTTACGTCCGCCGCAGTACGGCCCCCGAGGCGAAGCCCGCACCGAAGGCCACGTCGACCTCGAAGCCCGGAGCACCGTTTCCTCGCCCTCGCATCTCGTCGTATCCAATTGGAATCGAAGCGGTCGAGGTGTTCCCGTACTTCTTCACCCCATCGGTGTAGACCCGCTCGAGCGGCATTCCGAGTCTCGCCGCCACCGCCTCGATGATGCGCAGGTTTGCCTGGTGCGGGAATACGAAGGCGACGTCGTCGACTCCGAGGGACGCACCCGACCGCGCGTTGTACTTCTCGATAACGGCTTCCACGTCGCGGGACATCGTCTTGACGGCAATCGCGAACGTCTTGGGGCCGTCCATGTGGAGGTACGTTCGCGGGCTGTTGGGCTCTTGCTCGAAGGTCTTCTCGCTTTCGGACCGAAGCTGACTCCCAATCACCGGATCAGAGTAGAGCAGGCACCCATGCCGGCCGTCGGCGTGCGTGTGGGTCGCGAGGATTCCGTTCGACTCGACCTCTTGCATCACGACAGCACCGGCGCCGTCACCGAGCAGCACACACGTACCGCGGTCGCTCCAGTCCGTGATGTGTGAGAGCCCATCGACCCCGAGGACGAGGGCGGTGGTCTTCCGGTGGTCGCGAACCCGGTTCACGTAAATCTTGTTGTAGGCCTCTTCCACTGCATAGATGAAGCCCGCACACCCCGCAGACACGTCAGAGGCGGATGCGTGGGTGCACCCGAGCACCCGCTGTACCTGACTCGCAAGACTGGGGAACCGAAGCCAGGTGTTGACGCCGACGCGGATGTCATCGATGTCGTTCGCCGTTACGCCGGCGTCCTCCATGGCCGCACGCGCCGCCCCCACCGCCATGTCCAGGATACTCTCGTCCGTCCCCAAGATCCGGCGCGTCGAGATTCCGGTGCGCCGAACGATCCACTCGTCGGTGGTGTCGACCAGCTTCTCGAGGTCGTGGTTGGTGACTTCTATACTCGGGAGATACGAGCCGAAGCCAGTGTAGCCGATGCAGATTTCCTGGTTCGTTTCTTTCAATTTGCGGCCGGGCGATTCGCCAACCTGCGCATCAGCTCCAATGCGGGCCATCGAGGAGTTTTCGGCGGTCGGGTCACGGGCATGTTCGTTTGGGCGCGAGGAGACGACAACTCAGGTGGCCAGGAAGTCCCCGATAATAAGAAAGAACTCCACCTTTCGCAGCCTTGAAGGGGACGATTCCGGTCCCTCCTTCATCCCGGCCGGATCATCTAGTGGGCGCTGAGGGACTCGAACCCCCGACCCCCTGCTTGTAAGGCAGGTGCTCTAACCAAGCTGAGCTAAGCGCCCTGAAGGGGGATAAGCTAGAAGGAAAGTTGAGTCATCGGAATCGGCCCGCGGCCCTTCTAGTACCGATCGAAGCCCTCCGTCAGTTCGATCACCACACCCGATGGATCCGTGAAGAACGCGATCGCGAGTTCAATACTCTCGATCTCGCGGTACGCCAGACTGAACTCGATCCCGCGGGCCTCGAGCGCCGCACAAAATGCCTCCAGATCGTCGACCTCGAACCCGATGTGGTCGACGGCCCGCCCCCGGGTTCCTTCCAGCGAGGCAGGAGCGTCGGAAAAGCTCATGTTCATGCCGGGTACATCAGCCGTGTTCACGATCGAGCCACGGGGCCGAGCGGTCATCGAGAAGAGATCCACATACCAATCCCGGAGTTCAGCGGCACCACCCTCGGTGTAGATATGAACGTGGTAGGGCTCGGCCGGGACCGACAACGAGCGGACCTCCTGTAGCTCGATCCTGATGCCATCAGGGGCCGCCAGATACGCTTGAGGCCCACCGTCACTCCCTTCGAATTCGCTTTCGACCTCCAATCCGTCGGCACGCCACCGTTCCAGAAAGTCTCCGACATCGGGGACCGAGAAGCCGAAGTGATCGACGCCGGACCCCTGTGACCCTCCGGTCGGCGCCTGGTCACTGAGCGCGATGATCGTACTGGGGAGCCGAACCGTCCTGAGTGACCCTCGCTGCACCAGTGTCCCACCGAAGTGCTCTACCCAGAGCCGCTCGTAGCGGTCGATGTCGGTCACATTCAGATGGATGTGGCCATACGTGACACCGGCCGCGTTCGGCGAGGCCAGCTGAGCTGTCGCGGGCAGGCCACTGATCGCGCCCACTGTCGCAAGGACAGTGAATGCCGAGATTATCTTCATGGTGAGCCTCCGTTGGCCACACGGTAGGTGCCACCCGACCTCGACGCCATTCTCAGGAGATCAATGACCGACGTCACCATCATCGGTGGGGGCATCGTGGGGCTCGCGACCGCGCACTCCCTCATCGAACGTGGTATCGACTCGGTGCGGCTGCTCGAGAAGGAGTCCTTGCTCGCCCAGCACCAGAGCACACACAACAGCGGTGTGCTCCACGCTGGCCTCCAGTACCGCCCCGGATCGCAGAAGGCCGCTCTGGCTCGGGACGGCATCCGACGCATGACGGAATTCTGTCGACACCATGGCATCGCCCACGAGATCTGTGGCAAGCTCGTCGTGGCAGGTACCGAGGAGGAACTCCCACGCCTCGAGGCGATGCTCGATCGCGGACGCCAGAACGGGCTCGAGGGTCTACGGCGTATCACGGCGGACGAGGCAAAGGAAATCGAGCCTCACGTTCGCTGCGTCGCCGCGTTGATCGTGCCCGAGGAGGGAATCGCCGACTACGGTGGGGTGTGCGCGGCACTGGCTCGGGAAGTCACGGAAGCGGGAGCCGACATCGTTACGGACGCCCGCGTGGACACGCTGCGCAGAGAACCGCCGGGCTGGCGCATCGCTACCAGGGCAGGAGACTTCTCCAGTCGCGTCATCGTGAACTGCGCGGGTCTTCATTCGGACAGGATCGTGACGATGGCCGGGGGTGACCCTGGCTGCCGCGTCATCCCGTTCAGAGGAGAGTATCACCGTCTTCGCCCGGATCGGGAGCATCTGGTTCGGCACCTGATCTATCCCCTCCCGGAACCGGGATTCCCATTCCTCGGCGTTCACTTTACGCGCCGAATCGACGGAGGAATCGACGCGGGGCCGAACGCGGTGCTCGCCTTCGCGCGCGAAGGGTACCGCTTACGGACCGTCAATCCGCGGGATCTCGCAGGTGCCCTCTCTTACCCCGGCTTGTGGCGTTTCCTGGCGCGACACCGCCGAATGGTCGCTCGAGAACTGGCTCAGTCCTTCGATCGGCGTCGCTTCGTGACCGCACTTCAGCGACTCGTGCCGGACGTGGTCGACACGGATCTGGTGCCTGGTGGCGCAGGCGTTCGGGCGCAGGCGATGAGTCGGGAGGGCGAACTCGTGCACGACTTCGTCTGGGCTGACGCACCGGACGCCGTTCACGCAATCAACGCGCCCAGTCCGGCGGCAACGGCCTCTCTGACGATCGGTCGGGTGATCGCGGAACGAGCGATAGCGCAGCTGCGTTGAACGTCAGCGGGGCGCTGATCCCAGCTGCCGGGCGGTACCCTCTCCCGTCAGGGCAGCCTTTTCTTCGCGACCAACTCGATCTCGACCCTGGCATTCATGGGAAGGGCGGCCACCCCTACCGTGGTTCGAGCCGGCGGTGGGGCATCGAAGCGCGTCGAGTATGCGTCGTTCATCTCGGCGAAGTCGTTCATGTCGGTGAGGTACACGTTGACCTTCACCACGTCGTCCGACGTCAGGCCACCATCTGCGAGGACAGCGAACAGGTTGTCGAAGCACTGGTGCGTCTGGTCTCCCACGCCTCCGTCCCGGAGCGCTCCGGTGGACGGATCGATCGGAGTCTGGCCCGAACAGAAGACGTGTGAACCGTCGTCGATCGCGTGCGAGTACGGTCCGATGGCGGAGGCCGTCGGGCTGCTGAGTGGAGACCTGGTCACGATTCGTTCTCGAAGTTGGGATCAGAAAGTGGGTCTGGCGTACTCGGTAGGGTGAAAGTCGCACCCCGCGAGCGTAACTTCTCTGGCCGCGCGGCGTAGACCGATAGACACCCACCAGGGCGCCCGGCAATATCTCCCGAGCCGGGACACGAGACAAATCTCCATGGCATCACGTCACCGCAGGTATGTCGTCATCAGTGGCGCGCTGCTAACCATCAGCTTCGGTGGGTGTGGAAGCGACACGCCCGTTAGCCCCGTGCTACGCACAGACGACGGCTCGCGGATTGCGTTCGTGACCCGGCGCGATGAGGACATGGAGATCTTCACGATGACACCGGCTGGGACCGACTACGTCCAGGTCACCACGAACTTCATTCGGGACGATGACCCGGGCTGGTCGCCCGACGGTCAGTCGATCGTCTATTCGACGGAGCAGGACGGAAATTGGGAGATGTACGTCCGTGACGCGGATGGTGGGGGTACACCCAGGCGCCTGACCGATACCTATCCCCACTGGGAGGGTGACGCGACGTACGACCGCGACGGAGGGCGGATCCTCTTCAGCTCCGACCGCGATCACGCGGGCACGCTGGACATCTTCGTCATGGATGCCGACGGCACCAACGTCCATGCGATCGCGAGTCACGCGGCATGGGACGCGAATCCGGACTGGTCTCCGGACGGAACCCAGATCGTCTTTCAGTCGCAGCGCAATGGCGATTGGGACATCTACATCGCCAACGTGAACAACACCGGGGCGGTACTCAGGCTCACGTTGGACCAGGGACTCAACGCCGACCCTGTTTGGTCACCCGATGGACAGAGGATCGCGTTCAAGTCGGACCGAACCGGACGAAACGAGATCTGGACGATGAACCCCGACGGATCGAGTCAACGGCAGATCACGACATCCGGTGGGGAAGAGCCGTCCTGGTCACCCGACGGTGCCGGCATCGCATTCTCCACCTATCGAGACGGGAACTGGGAGATCTACGTGATGAACGCAGACGGTACGAACCAGACGAACATCACGAACAACCCGTTCACAGACGAAGAGCCGGACTGGAGCCGCTAGAGCGCGGCTGAACGACCGGCGCTAGCGGATGATCGCCATCGGTAAGAGTACCACATAGCCCAGCACCAGCAGGAGTGGGGCGGCAGTGATGGAGCCTTGCGCCAGTAACCAGTAGCCGAGCGTCACGACGACGAGGCCGCCCGCTCCGAGCATGCCGTTCACGCGCGTGAATTTCAGAGCCGCGGGGGCTAATCGGTCGTGTACTTCTCGACTTCCTTCTTCGTGATACCGAGGGCTCCGGAAGCGGCGGACACGTCGCCGTCGTGCCGATCGAGCACCATGCGTATGTGTCGATCTACGACGCTGGACAGGGTCAGGTCCCCAAGATCCTCCACATCCGGCTCAGGCGCCTGCTCCAGAATCAGGTGGTCCGCACCGATGACGGTGCCTCTCGCGACGATCGCCGCCCTCATGAGAGCGTTCTCCAGTTCCCGAACGTTGCCAGGCCAGTCGTACTTCTGGAGCCGGGCCACCGCCTCATCCGAGATCCGACGTACATCGCGCTGGGTCTCCTCACGGATGCGACCCAGAAGGGCCACGGCGACCAACTCGATGTCACCGCGCCGCTCCCTGAGGGGTGGCACCTCGATCTCGACCACTTTCAGCCTGAAGTACAGGTCCTCTCTGAACCGGCCATCCTCGATCAACGCCTCGATCGGCTGATGCGTCGCGGCGATGACGCGTGCCTCGGTCGCCCTCGGCTGTTCACCGCCCACCGGATAGAATCGCCTCTCCTGCAGCACACGCAGGAGCTTGGTTTGGAAATCGGGGCTCGTATCACCGATCTCATCGAGAAAGATCGTCCCCTTCCCCGCGAGCTCGAAGTATCCCTTCCGAGCCCCGGTCGCTCCGGTAAACGCACCCTTCACGTGGCCGAACAGCTCCGACTCCAGGAGGGTATCGGTGAGGGCCGTACAATTCACCGCGATGAACGGCTCGGCCGAATAGACCGAGTTTTCGTGGATGCCCCGAGCGATGACTTCCTTTCCGGTGCCCGTCTCACCCCGGACGAGAACCGTCGCCCGATTCGCCGAGAGCACGCCGATGGTCTTGTAGATGTCGATCATGAGCGGATCGCGTCCGACCAATCGACTGCGGGGGAGTGCAGCAACCGCTTCCGGTGTCTCCGTCGTCGCGATGAGCTCGCGCTCACGGAAGCATCGATCGGCGAGCGCCTGGACCGCTTTGGGATCGACGGGCTTCACGAGGAAGTCGAAGGCTCCGGACTTCATCGCGGTTACCGCGGTCTCCATGTCGTCGTGGGCGGTCATGACCACGACCTCCACACCCTCCATCGCGTCACGAACCTTGTCGAGCAGCTCGAGTCCGGTCATCCCGGACATGCGCACGTCGGTGACGATCATCCCAGGATCGAAGGCCTTGACCCTCGCAAGCGCCTTTTCCGCACTGTCGGCGGTCTCGACTTCGTAACCGGCGTGGGTCAACCTGGTTTCGAGGACCTCGAGTCCGTCGGTATCGTCATCGACGACGAGAATGCGTGGGTTCGGTTGTTCACTCATGGTCCAGATCCTACCCCCGATGGCGGGTCCGCGGGTCCACCGTCCGCCGTCGGCGCCTTCCAGTAGGCCGGGTCATCGGGAATCTCACCGGCCCGCATGCGCGCGAGCTTCTCACGGTTGTGGCGCTGTCGGACTCTCACCATGAAGAGCAAGACCAGTGCCAGCGCCATCCAGAATACGGAGGAGTGACTCAAAACGAATAGCCATCCGTAACGGTCTTTGACGTGTCGTTTCCAGTCTTCCTCGAACTGACCGATGGTGAGACCGAAGGTCTCCCGGAACGCCCCCTCGAACGATCGGCCGTCCCGCCATCGGGCCAGGAAGATCTCCAGACCTCGCTCTCCGCCGGCCGCCAGCAAATAGGTTACGGCGCTCGCCGCCAGCAGGTACGCGGTCCGAGCCGGTTCGCGTGCCGCGGGCCAGCGAAGCTCCAGCGAATCCACGCTGGGTGTCCGGCCCATCGCGATGAGTACACGAAGACGCCACGCTTCGGACGCGTCGAATCCACCCGAGGCCCACTGCGCGTACCCTTCGTCGAACCACCGCGGCACGCGCAGGTCGCCCAAATACCCGTGCAGGCCGAGGTGGGCCCACTCGTGTCGCAACGTTCGCAGGCCCTCTCCCTCGACGACCCGAACCCCCTCACCCGTGGGCATCACCAACATGTTCAGAGACGGGATCGCTACCCCTGCCCTCCACTCGGGGACGGCCCCACTCGTGATCTCGTCGAAGGCGGCGGGAGAGTGCGCCAGTACCGCCTCCACACGAGCCGGGTGTTCGGCTGGCAGGCCGGGCAGAGGCGGTTGGGCCTCGAGGAGTGACAGGACTCGCTCGGCGACCAGGGCGTCGGTGGGTGCGAAGTGGACCCGCGCCCTCGTGCCTTCGAGCGCAGCGTAGGGCTGTCCATCGAGAGAGTCCGGGACCTGTCCCGAGATCGGCCCCGGACGAACCGCTCCGAGACCGAAGGGAGCCACGGCCCAAAGGAGCACTAGAACCCGGCGGAGGGTGGACACCCTCACGGCCTCACTCGCCCGAAAGCATCTCCAGATTCGCCTGGACCGCTTCGTTGTTCGGATTGAGGTCCAGCGCACGCCGCCAGAGCAGGAGGGCCACGTCGCGATCGTTCGTCTTGTACGCGATCGTCCCGAGCCGCAGATAGACGTCGTCACCGAGTCGAGGCGAGAGCTTCACGGCCTTCTCGTACTGCGCCCGTGCGCCATCGGCATCACCGTGGGCATATGCCTGGTCGCCGAGGTTCTTATGCGCCTGAGGCAGCGGGGGATTGGACTGAATCGCTCTCTTGTACAACGCGTTTGCGGCCTCTACCTCACCGCGCCGCTCGAGGACTGCCCCCGTGTTGACCAGGATCGGCCCAGAGTCCGCGTAATGACCGAGACCCTCGCGACCGACCGCGACCGCATAGTCCATGTCGCCACTGACCGCCGCGGCTAGCACGGTATACGCATAGTACTGCGGCGTCGGGGTCTTCACCTCCGGCGACGTCCGGTACAGTCTCAGCGCGTCGAGCGCCTTGGTCGTGTCCCGACGCTTGAGGTGAATCACCGCGCGTGCCAGGTGAACGGCCGCGTCCGTGGGCTTCGTGACCAGAGCCTCGTCGAGCGCACCGAGCGCATGGTCGTACCGACCGAGTAACTCCAGGATCAGCGCTGTATTCCGGTGCACGGCGTAGTGGTTCCCGGCTCCGGGCGGCATCGACCCAAAATGGTCGAGCGCCTCTTCCAGGCGCCCGCGCCGGAAAGCGATGAGCCCCATCATGAAGTTGGCCCGGGCCTGCTTCGGCTCGATGGCCAGGGCCTCCTCGAACTCGCGCCCCGCGTCTTCCATCATGCCGGATCGGTAGAACGCGATACCGACGTTGAGGTGCTGTTGAAGGGCCTCGTCGCCGCCGGTTTCCTCATCCGTGCTCCGCTCTCCAGCACGAGAGACGAAGCCGGCCTGAATCAGACCGTAGAGCGCCTTCCCTGTTTCGAATTCGACGAGGCCAGCCTCGTCCATGATTTCGTTGACGGTCCGCTGGCCATCGATGAACGGGAGGGCCTTCTTCTGATCTTTGGTGAGTTCGACATCCTCGTCGGACTCGTCGGGGTGCTTGTCGAGCTGGAAGACGATGTCGAACGACGGGATCTTCTTCTCGACCTGACTCCACTCGTCAACCCGCCGCGCGCCCTCCATGAGAAGCGCCTCGGGCGGAATGTTCACGAGGAATATGCCTTCC
>JBDGVT010000111.1:0-19610 GCA_039585495.1 Gemmatimonadota bacterium
GAAACCGCGACGCCGAGCACGGGAAGTACGACGATACCGGCCAGCGCCGTCGTGGACGGACCCGGCCCACCGAGGAGCCGCCCCGATACCAACGCCATCGCGATCAACGCAGCAGCCGTGCCTCCAAGCAGCACCGGGAGGGGCATCGCGGGCAGAAGGACGAATCCGGTGAGGAAGGAGCCGAGGATCGAGCCAGCCGTAGCGGCGGCACTGATGTCCCCTGCGCGACGTCCGACCGTGCCCAGACTCTCGGTATCCGCTTGAACCAGATAGGGAACGACGGCCCCAAGGCAAACCACCGGAGGGGCGAAGAGGACGAGGGCGCTCAGCACCGCCCCGGGAATGAAGCCGACCAGATCGCGAGCCAGCCAGGGGAAGCCAGCGCCCAGAACCGGAAGAACCCCGGAGAAGCCCGCAATGGTCAGGATCCGAGACAGCGGCACGCGTCCCGCATCCGCCATGCGCCCTCCGACGTGATTCCCGACCGCGAGCGCCGCGAGGATGACGCCGATCACCGCCGTCCACGGCACGGCGGATAGCCCAAACACAGGTGCGATCAGACGCGCGCCCGCGATCTCGATCGTGAGCACCGCGAAGCCCGATCCGAATGCGAGAGCAAAAAGCCCGCGACGCCTCATCGGAACGGTTTGTCTCGGCGCAGGGGCTTCCTCGGGCTGATCCACTACGCCGCGCGCGACAGCAGGTTCAGCATCTCGGAGAGTGTGGTCTGGCCACGATCCTTCGCGTACCAACGACGGATGACCTTGTACCGCTCCGGCGACGGTATCGACAGCCCTTCATTCATCACCCACGCCTGGATCTCGCCGGGTCGAGGGCCCCACCAACCGACCTCTTCGAAGTTCTCGTCGTAGACGATCACGATGGGAATCGACCGACTGCGCCCGTTCGTCAGATGGCTGTCGATGAGGTCCAGGTTGTCGTCGCGGCCCATGACCCGAAGATCCCAGCCCGCCTGTTCCGCGAGCCGGGCGATAACCGGGAGCGTGTTCACCGCATCGCCGCACCAGTCCTCGGACAGCGCCACGAGATGCCACGAACCCGGGACCCGCCGGGCTTCTTCCAGAAACTCTTCGGGGACTCGCACGCGCTCGGCCACGGCATGCCAGAGGTCCCGGTTCCTGTCGACCGTCTCAAGGTACTGCTCGAAAGTAGCAGCTCGCTCGAAGCGCTCTCTCTTCAATCGCCTCACCTCTATCAGCTGTCATTGACGAGGCGGGCACCTCGATGAGATGACCGCCCCCTTAACATCGCCATTCGTCCACCAAATCCGAACGGGTTCCCAACGGGTCCATTCCGTGCGCATCTGGCTGTCCCCGCCCGCCACATAGCACTCGCCTTCGGAGACCAGCGTCCGCATTGTTCGGGGCACCTTCGACGGAGATCCGTGCCGTCGATGCGAACAGGGGCAGGCCGTACGAGGACGCGCTGGAGACACACCGGGACTTCCTCGCCTCCCAGACCATCCACGAATTGGTCGAACTCGCTCGGTCGACACCCGACCCGAAGGACGACGGGCTCGTAGCCCGGCTGGAGAAAACCAGAGCGGATCTCACCGAGGTGGGCCGAGCGCTACGGCCTCTCCGAGAACAACTCGAGGCGATGAACAAGCGCGCGACGAGCCTCGGCGATCTCCTGAGGCGAGCGACGGAGCACTTCTCGTCTCGCCGCAGCTACTTCTCCGAGGAGGTGAACATGCCCCGCCTGGTGAGCTCAGTTGCGGCGGGCACCTCCGACGCGGACACCGCATTCGCTCGCCTGGCCTCGTCTCACGTGAAGCAACCACTTCTGGTCCCGAGGGGTGTGTCGGACTTCGGTGGCTGGTTCGCGGACCTGTCGGCGACCTTCGACCGGGAGCTGGGGGCCGTCCAGGTCCGTAACGAAGGCGACACCGACGTCGAGTCCGAGGTGGTCGTCTACGACAACCACGGACGGGTGCTCCACCGACGGGTCACCCGCCGAGGGATCGACTCAAGCTAGACCGCGGCTGGCTGGTTCGCCTTCTTCGCCGCCTTCTTCCGCTGATTCGGATCGAGGACCCTCTTCCGGAGCCGGATTCCGTCCGGCGTGACCTCGATCAACTCGTCGTCTTCGATGAATTCGAGTGCGAGTTCGAGCGTGATCCGGCGCGGTGGCTCGAGCTTGATGTTCTCGTCCGACGAGGTGGTCCGCATGTTCGTGAGCTTCTTTTCCTTGCTCACGTTCACATCCATGTCGTCGGTGCGCACGTTCTCACCGACGATCATTCCACCGTACGTCGCCTCGCCGGGACCGACGAAGAGGGTCGACCGCTCCTGCAGGCCGAAGAGCGCGAAGCCCACTGCTTTCCCTGGTCGATCCGCCACGAGCACACCCCTCGATCGACCCTTGATCGGACCGGCCCAATCGCCCCACTCGAGGAAATTGTGGTGAAGGATGCCCTCGCCACGGGTGTCGGTCATGAACTCGGAGCGGTAGCCGAAGAGGCCGCGAGCCGGCAGCCGGAATCGGAGCCGGGTGGTACCGGAATCGCCCATCGGCCTCATCTCCGTCATCTCACCCTTTCGGCTCCCGAGCTTCTCGATCACGGTCCCGACCAGGTCGGACGGCACCTCGACGACGGCCTGCTCGTAGGGCTCCTGGAGCGAACCACCGTCAGACTTCCGCGTGATCACCCGCGGTCGCGAGACCTGGAACTCATATCCCTCGCGGCGCATCGTCTCCATGAGAATCGTCAGATGGAGTTCACCCCTTCCGCTCACCGTGAACGTGTCGGGTGACTCCGTGTTCTCGACGCGCAGCGAGACGTTCCTCTCGAGCTCCTTGATCAGGCGTTCCCGCACCTGTCGGGTGGTCACGAACTTTCCTGCCTGGCCCGCGAAGGGGGAGTTGTTGACCGTGAAGTCCACGGACAGCGTAGGCTCCTCCACCGCGATGCCCGCGAGACGCTCTCGATGATCGGGATCGGTGACCGTCTTTCCGATCTCGACACCTTCGAGGCCCGCCAGGGCCACGATGTCCCCGGCGCCGGCCTCTTCGACTTCGATGCGGTCCAGACCACTGAACGTGTAGAGCTTCGAGACCTTCGCGATCTCCGCCTCTGCAGGATCGGCCACCATCCCGGTGTCGCCAAGGTCGAGCAGCGTGACGCGCTCGCCAACCCGAGCCCTTCCCCGTTCGATCTTGCCGATCGCGATCCGCCCCACGTACGACGAGTAGTCGAGCGTGGAGATCAGCATCTGGAGCGGGCCGTCCGGATCGACATCCGGTGCGGGGAAATACGACACGATCGTGTCAAACAACGGCGTGAGGTCCCCGCCGGTCGCTTCCGGGTCCTCCGAAGCCCAACCATCCCGCCCGACCGCATAGAGGAACGGCGCGTCGAGTTGCTCGTCAGTCGCCTCGAGATCCATGAAAAGTTCGAGGACCTCGTCGTGGACTTCTTGAGGCCTCGCATCGCTACGGTCGACCTTGTTGATGATGACCAGGGGCAGGATCCCCAAGTCCAGCGCCTTTCGCGTCACAAATCGCGTCTGCGGCATCGGACCCTCCGCAGCATCCACGAGGAGGACGACCCCATCGACCATGCGAAGAATGCGCTCGACCTCTCCACCGAAGTCCGCGTGACCAGGCGTATCGACGATGTTGATCTTGATGTCGTTCCACTGAACGGCGGTGTTCTTCGCGAGGATCGTGATGCCCCGCTCCTTCTCGAGCGGGTTCGAGTCCATTACGCGTTCTTCGACCCGCTGGTTTTCACGGAAGACTCCAGCCTGACCGAACATCTGGTCTACGAGGGTGGTCTTTCCGTGATCGACGTGCGCGATGATCGCGATGTTGCGAATGGGCATGATAGTTCAGCAAAGCCACGTGGTCGGTCGACGTCGGGAGGCCGCGAATTCGGCGCCGACGTGACTCGTCCGAGCACGTGCGGATCGTTCAGGTGGACAGCCGTTAAAGCTAACAGGAACCGCGTGTCCGGTATGGACCGTGGAGACTGCTACGCCCTGCCGCGGCCCATGAAGGGGATCGATCGCCTGAGCCCTTCCCAGGTCCGCTGGAAGTCTTCGCGTGCCGGATCACCGGCACTAGGGCGCCGAAACGCCTCTACGAGGAACGCGAACACGATTCCGGCCATTCCGCCCAAGACGATTCCAAGAGCGGCTGCGAGGACGCGTCGTCGAGGATCCGGCCCCGGTGGCAGAAAGGGCGTCTGAAGCACGGTGATCACCGGTGTGTCACGCACTTCCGATATGCGCGCCTGCTCGTAGGACTGCACCAGCGTCGTGAGCACGGACTGACGCTGCGTGACCTCCCGCTGGTAGGCATCGTGCCGAAACCGCAGTACGGGAGAGTTTTGGTATTGCCGGTTCGCCTCGAGGAACACCAGCAGAGAGTCCTCGGCGACAGACAGTTCATCCTGCGCGTTCTCGACACGTTGCTGGATGAACACTCTTTCCGAAGTGGCCTGAGACGCGCGCGTGTCGAGGTTGAAGAGAGATACCTCCTCCAGCAGGTCTGCGGCGATCGCGAGCGACAGGTCGGGCCATTCGGTCTTGACCGAGACCGTCACAGTCCCGGTCTCACGTCCGGTAGACACCGCCACAGCTTCGTCCCTCAGCCACTCGATCACTTCCCTGTCGCGCAGAGGCTCGGTCTCCTCCTCGATTTCCAGGATGTCCTTGAGCATGACGCTGCCCACACCCTCTACCTCATAGGGCTCATTGGCGGCCCTCGACAGGATCTCTCTCGAGGTCAGGAGTTCCGCGTAGAAGGCCGGGCTCGCCTCCTCACCACCCGCCCCTGGAACGTTGACCCCGAACTGTCCAGCCAACGCCATCAGTTGAGAATTGGAAGCCTCGGAGCCCTGAGGTCGAAACGATGCCGAGGTCGTGTACGTCAGAGGGCGGAACTGGGCGATGCCTGCCGCCAGACCACCGACCGCGATGGTCGTAAGAACGATCGTGCCTCGTCTCCTCAACAGGACGGCGAGAACCTCCCACAGGGAGATCTCGTCGTCCATCGGACGTCGCTGTACGGCGGTCGAAGCCGCCTGGCTTCCGGGATCCTGATCGGTCATTCGTCTTCCTCGGACCTATGTCCGCACGCCACCCTGAGATTCGGCCCGGAGTATCGCCGTCCAAAAAGTGTGCAGCAAGCTATGCGGGTGGATCCACAGCCCCGCTCCGCGGTATCGTGACCTTCCCACGATCACCCGCAAAGAACCACCTCGGAGTGCCTCCCGTGCGCAGACTCATCGCGACGCTGTCTCTTTCGATCTTCGCAGTACCCTCCGTAACGCCCGTCTCGGCCCAGACGGTCGAGAGTCGCTACACCGATGAGGCCTCGGCCCTCCTCGCCAATGCGACGATGGCCGAGGCGATCCGTCTTGCCGAAGAGCACGACGCGTGGGCGCTCGCGCGCCTCATCGAGCTGACCGAGATCCCTGCGCCTCCCTTCATGGAGGACGAGCGCGGCGTGCGCTTCGGAGAGTTGCTGCTCGAGGCAGGCGCCGACTCGGTCTGGACGGACGAGGAAGGCAACGTGATCGGTCTGCGGCGGGGTCGGGTAGGCGCTCGCCAGATCGGATTCGGTGGCCATCTCGACACGGTGTTTCCCGAAGGAACCGATGTGTCGGTTCGGCAGGTCGGGGATACCCTGTTCGCTCCGGGAGTCGGTGACGACACGCGGGGCCTGGTCGTCATCCTCTCCGTGCTCCGCGCGATGGAGGAAGCCGGGGTAGAAACGGACGACGACGTGCTCTTCACCGGCGTGGTCGGTGAGGAAGGGCTCGGCGATTTGCGGGGCATGAAATACCTCTATCGCCCCGACGGCCTGCGCCCCGACGCATGGATCGACGTGGACGGTGGCGGCATCGACCGCATCGTCTCGATGGGACTCGGGTCAGTGCGGTACCGCGTGACCTTCCAGGGGCCGGGCGGCCACTCATGGGGCGCGTTCGGAACTGCGAATCCGGCGCATGCGATGAGTCGGGCGGTCCGATACTTCCAGGACGTCGCCGACACGTTGACCCGGTCGGGACCGAAGACCAGCTACAATGTCGGTCGGATCGGCGGCGGCACGTCGGTGAACTCGGTGCCCTTCGAGTCATGGATGGAAGTCGACATGCGTTCCGAGAGCCCGTCCAGCCTCAGTCGCATCGAGGAGGTCTTCCTGACGGCGATGGATCGCGCGCTGGAAGAGGAGAACGCGCTCCGACGTGAAGGCGAGGCGCTTTGGGTGGACAAGGACAAGATCGGTGACCGTCCCTCGGGCGAGATGGACCCGACGAACCACCTGGTCCAGCGAGCGCTCGCGAGCACCTCGGCGTTCGGTGTCGAGGGTGAACTGGCTCGATCGTCCACCGATTCGAACATCCCGATTTCTCAGGGGGTGCCCGCAGTGACGATCGGGAAAGGCGGAAGCGGAGAGAACGCGCACGCGCCCAACGAGTACTGGGTCAACCGCGAAGCCTACATCGCGGTGCAACGAGCGATTCTGCTCGTCGTGTCAGAGGCTGGGCTGGCGGGGCCGATCTCCTAACGCTAGTCGCCCAGCACCCAGGAACAGATGAGCGGCGCGACGATCGCGGCGTCCGAGTTGATCTCGAATCGAGGCGTGGTGGGCTCGAGCTTACCCCACGTGATCTTCTCGTTTGCCGGCGCCCCCCTGCGTAATGCAGGGCACGGCGCAAATCGCAAAGTCGCCGGCGATACCACCCCCGATCTGGAAGAAGCCAACCGAGGGGTGATCTCCGCTGCCGTGATTCGCTTCGTACCACTCGATGAGGAGCTGGAACTGTTCGGTTCCTGACTTCACGCACGAATGGTCGGGGATCCGGCCCATCATGACGTTCGCCGCGAAGATATTCCCGGTGGTCGAGTCCTCCCACCCCGGTGCGAACACCGGAACGCCCATTTCCTTCGCAGCCAGCATCCACGAATTCGCCGGATCGACCTGGTAATGCTCCACGAGTGACGCGTCGTCGAGCACCTCGAAAAGAAACTCGGCCGGCGTCTTCCGTGCCCCGGCCTCCGCGGCGCCCGCCCAGCACGCCACGAGGCGCGATTCGAGGTGACGCATGACGGTCTCGGGAATGCAGGTGTCCGTCACACGATTCATGCCCCGCTCGAAGAGCGCCTGCTCGTCGGCGGCAGAGAGCTCGCGCCAGGATCGGATGATCTCATAGTCCCGATTGGCCACGAGATTGAAGACGTCCTCCTCCAAATTGGCCCCGGTGCACGAGACAGCGTGAACCTTCCCCGCCCGGATCATCCGTGAGAGCGCGATGCCGAATTCGCCGGTGGACATCGCGCCAGCCATCGCGACCAGCATCTTGCCACCCGCGTCGACGTGCGCCTCGTATGCCTTCGCCGCATCGACGACCTCGCGCGCGTTGAAGTGGAGGTAGTACTTCTCCATGAACTCGCGAATCGCGCCCAATTGGTCTCCTCTTGTCCACGGTAATGCGGCCGAAGTGTACCCAGGGCGACGCGTTCTGGCGACGTGCTGCTCGCCCACCGTAGAATGGAGTCGTGACGACCTCATCCGACCATGGCATCCGCGTTCGCGCAGATGCACACATCGCCCGCATCACGCTCGATCGCCCTGAGCAACACAACGCCCTCCAGGCCGCCGACGTCGCGGCGTTCAAGGCGGCATTGGACGAGATTGAGGCGACCGACGACGCCCGTGTCCTGATCGTGACCGGCACCGGCGACTCGACGTTCTGCTCCGGCGCGTCACTGGACCAGATGAGGACCGGAGAAATGAGCGGCGCGATCTTCGAGACGCTGACCAACCGGCTTGCCGGGGTCCGTCTGCCGACCATCTGTGCATTGAATGGAAGTGTCTACGGCGGTGGCGCCGAGATCGCTCTGGCCTGCGACTTCCGCGTGGGGGTTTCGGGGAGCTTGCTGTCGGTGCCGGCCGCACGGCTCGGCGTGTGTTATCCACCCGACGGGCTCGCCCGATACGTGCAACGACTCGGAATCGGCACGACCAACCGCATCCTGCTCGCCGCGGAGGAACTGGATGCCACCGAGATGCTGCGGACCGGTTTCCTCACGGACCTCGTGGCTCCTGATGAGCTGGGTGCCACGGTCCGCGCACTCGCGGAACGAATCGCGGGCCTCGCTCCGCTCGCGACGCGGGCCATGAAGCAGATCCTGCGAGGGATCTCGGGTGGCACGATCGACCGGGAAGAGGCCACCCGCTTGATCGCCGTGTGCTCCGATTCGGCCGACCTCCAGGAGGGTCTGCGGGCGCACGACGAGGGCCGCACACCCGAGTTCGAGGGTCGCTAGGGACGACCCGAATCCACGATGCGCTCCGACCACGACCTGATCGCCCTCCTCGACCGAATCGACGGACGCGGCTACAAGGCGTACAAAGAGCTCGAGGGAAGCTGGACGCTCGGCGGATTCCCGTTTCTCATCGACCATGTCCAGGCGGACCCGTTCGCCTCTCCAACCCGAGTACGGGTAACGCTGAGCCCGGAGGCATCCGGCCTGCCGGAGAGCTGCTGTCGATCCGAGCCACGGGCTCTGGGGACGGCCGCATTCCTTGCGCGCAGCTTTGCCGAGGCGGCAGCCGGCCGGTCCCAACGCCGAGGCACAGGAGGTAGTGGCGAGATCCGGATGCAGCACCCTGGGCAGGTCGTACTCCCGCAGACCGCCGTCATGGTGGACTCCGACGGATCCGTGGAAGCCCGCTTCGGTGTGGGCCTCCCCGCTCGCGGGCGCCGGGTAGCGGCCAGAGGGGCTCAGCCCCTGCTCCTCGAGGACTGCGTGGATCTGATCCGCGACACCCTGCTGGCCTCGTCCTACGACGACGCCCTGCTCGAAGAGCACGCGGCGACCAACGAGGACGCTGAGGCGCTGCGAGGAATGATCGGCGACCTGGGTCTGGTGGCCTTCGTAGCGGAGGGAGCGCTCCTCCCACGCCGGAGCGGCATCGATGAGCGCCCACTCGAGTCGAAGGAGACGGTGGCATTCGTTTCGCCGGAGTCGCTGCGCCACGAAGTCGATCTTCCGAACGCCGGTCCCGTAAGAGGCATGGCTGTTCCCGAGGGTGTGACGCTGATCGTGGGGGGAGGGTATCACGGAAAAAGCACACTGCTCCGAGCCCTGCAAGCCGGGGTGTACAATCATCCTCCGGGTGACGGCCGGGAACTCGTCATCTCTCGGGACGACACGGTGAAGATCCGGGCGGAGGACGGCCGATCGATCTGTGCCGTGGACATCTCCCCGTTCATCGACGGACTCCCATTCGGCCAGGACACGCAGGCCTTCTCCACCACGAATGCTTCCGGATCGACAAGCCAGGCTGCAGCAATCGTCGAAGCCCTGGAGGCGGGTGCACAGACACTACTCGTCGACGAGGACACGTCGGCCACGAACTTCATGATCCGCGACCGCCGGATGCAGGAGCTCGTCCCCCAATCCTCAGAGCCGATTACTCCCTTCGTCGACCGGGTGGCTTCGCTGCACGCGGATCTCGGCATCAACACCGTCCTCGTGCTCGGCGGAAGTGGCGACTATCTCGACGTCGCGAACCTCGTCATCCAGATGAAGGACTACGCGCCGACGGACGTCACGCTCCGGGCCCGCGAGTTGGCGGGACAGTTCCCGACCGGCCGAGCCCCCGAAGGAGGGCCGGCCAGCAAGCGGGCCGTGCACGTCAAAGCTCCGCACACGCATACCGTTACGATCGGCACCGAGTCCATCGACCTCGCAGCCGTCGAACAACTCGTTCACCGGGGACAGACGAGGGCACTCGGTCTCGCGCTCGCACAGATCGCGACCGAGGACGGCTCGGAAGAGATAACGATCCCGGAAACGCTCGATTGGATCGAGCGGACCCTCGCCACGAGTGGTCTCGATGCACTGACCGATTGGCGGTTCGGCGACTTGATGGCCTTCCGCCGCTACGAACTCGCGATGGCCCTGAACCGTCTCCGTTCACTCCGTGTAGATTAGCCGACCCATCGTCTCGGAGAGGAACTCAGATGTCTATTCGTCCCACAGCCTCTGCTTTCGTCGCGATCGTCGCGCTCTCGGCAGGGTCGACTGTCCCCGCAGCCTCTCAACAAACGTCGGCGGATCTCGCGCCAGTCACCACGGTCGAGGGGATCACCGAATACCAGCTCGACAACGGCCTCAGGGTGCTGCTCTTCCCCGATCCGAGCCGGCCTCAGATCACGGTGAACATCACCTACATGGTGGGGTCGCGGCACGAGGCGTACGGTGAGACGGGCATGGCGCACCTTCTCGAGCACCTCCTGTTCCAGGGTACGCCGGGTCACCCGGATATCACGCAGGAACTGAGCGAGCGAGGGGCGC
The DNA here is from genome assembly GCA_039585495.1 of Gemmatimonadota bacterium. Taxonomy (GTDB): domain Bacteria; phylum Gemmatimonadota; class Gemmatimonadetes; order Longimicrobiales; family Gaopeijiaceae; genus UBA2589. Next base: position 10,341 of record JBDGVT010000111.1, read on the forward strand.
AGCCGAACGGGACGACGAACCTCGATCGGACCAACTACTTCGAGATCTTCCCGGCCTCCGTGGACAACCTCGAGTGGGCACTCGACCTGGAAGCGGACCGCATGGTCAATTCGTTCGTCTCGGCGGACGACCTCGTGTCCGAGATGACCGTCGTGCGCAACGAGATGGAATCAGGAGAGAACAACTCGCTCGGCATCCTCGTCGAACGGACGCTCTCCACAGGATACCTCTGGCACAACTACGCCAATTCGACGATCGGCGCACGTTCGGACGTCGAAAACGTACCCATCGAACGGCTCCAGGCGTTCTACCGGAAGTACTACCAACCCGACAACGCGTTGCTCGTCGTCGCCGGGAATTTCGACGAAGACCTCGCACTCGATCTCGTGGTCCAGAAGTTCGCCTCGATACCACGTCCCGATCGGGTTGGCTCGAACATTCTTTACCCGACCTATACCGCCGAACCGACACAGGACGGGGAGCGAACCGTCGCACTGAGGCGGGTGGGGGAAGTGCCCATGACGACGGCGATGTATCACGTGCCCCCGGGAAGTCACCCTGACTACGCCGCCGTCAGCGTCCTGTCGTTCGTCTTGGGCGACACCCCCTCGGGCCGCCTGTACGAGGCGCTGGTCGAGAGCGGTGTCGCATCTCAGGCTGGGTCAGGAGCCTTGCAGCTACGCGAAGCGGGACCGCTCCTGACATTCGCGATCGGATCACCCGGCTCGGACATCGCCAACGTAGTTCGCGTCATGAACCAGACGGTGGAGGGCGTGCTCACTCGACCCGTCACGGGAGACGAGGTGGACCGGGCCAGGGCCTCGATCCTGAACGGAATCAACCAGTCGTTCAACTCCTCCGCTGGGATCGCGCTGCAACTCTCCGAATGGGCGGCCATGGGAGACTGGAGGCTTCTCTTTCTGCACCGCGACCGAGTGGAGACCGTCACCGCGGACGACGTGAACCGGGTGGCCCAGAGCTACATCAAGCCAGACAACCGGACCGTCGGAGTGTTCCACCCGACCCCCGACCCGAACCGCGCGGAGATCCCCCCGGTTCCGGATGTGGCCGCCATGGTCGCCGGGTACTCAGGACGCGATCTGATCGCATCGGGTGAAGCGTTCGACCCGTCGCCGTCGAACGTCGACGCACGCACCGTCAGCTATGAACTGGCGAACGGCCTGCAGGTTGCCCTCCTCCCCAAGGAAACACGTGGCGACGTCGCGATCGTGCGAATCCGTCTGCACTTCGGCAGTGAGGAGTCGCTGCAGGGCCGAGGCACATCAGGCGGATTCGCCGGATCCATGCTCATGCGCGGAACGGAGAACCTCTCGCGCCAGGACGTTCAGGACGAACTCGATCGGCTGCAGGCGACTGGAGGGGTAGGAGGTGGCCCCACGATCGCGACCGGTCAGTTCCAGACCGTACGCAACAACGTCTCGGCGGTGGTGAGTTTGATGGCCGAGGTCGTCCGAAGGCCCGCCTTCCCGGAAGAGGAGTTCGAGATCATCAAGGAGCAGCGGACGACGGCGATCGAGCAATCTCGATCGGACCCACAAACCCTCGCACAGATCGAGCTGGCCCGTCTCATGGATGCACGGCCCTTCGGCCATCCGAGTTACACCGAGACCATCGACGAGGCGGTTGCGGCGATTGAGGCTACGACCCTGGCGGACGCCGAGGCGTTCTACCGGGATTTCTGGGGCCCGCAAGGAGGCAACATCGTAGTGGTCGGCGACTTCGACGAGGCGGAAGTCAGGGCCGCGATCGAGGCCGCCTTCGCGGACTGGGAAAGCCCACAAGGCTTCGAGCGGATCGCCTCGCCGTTCGTCGATCCCGAACCGGAAAACCTCGAGATCGAGACGCCGGACAAGGCGAACGCCATCATCTTCGCCCGCCAGAATCTGGAATTGAGAGATACCGATCCGGACTACGCCGCCCTCCTCATGGCCGGTGAGATGATCGGGGGAGGGTTCCTCAACTCGAGGCTGTCCCGCCGGATCAGAGACGAAGAAGGCCTGAGCTACGGTGTTCAGGCCCTGATCTCGGGCCATCCCGTGGATGCGGCCGGTCAATTCATGGCGGTAGCGATCTTCGCGCCCGAAAACGTGGACAGGGTCGAGGCAGCGCTGATCGAAGAACTCGAGCGAGTGATCGCGGAGGGCTTCAGTCAGGACGAGCTAGAAGCGGCCAAACGGGGATGGTTGGAGTCGCGGCAGTTGAGCCGGGCCCAGGACGGGAACCTGGCCGGCGGGATCTCGCAGAACCTGTACTTCGGGCGGTCCTTCGAGTTCGATGCAGCGCTCGAGGAGCAGGTGCGTTCCCTCACACTCGCGGAGGTCGATCAGGCGGTGCGAGACCGTATCGATCTCTCGAAACTGACCATTGTGAAGGCCGGAGATTTCTCGACGACGCGGGTGCCGATCGGGTGATTTCTCGCGGGACCCGTCGGTGAGCATTCTCTCGACCGCGCCGGAATCGATCGGGGCGATACCCGCCAATCCTCAGGGAATGGTCATTGCCGGAACCACCGGTGCGGGCCCCTTTTTCGTCGAAGGCGGACGGTCCCTCGTGACCGGGAGCCAGCGAGGGCCCCTGAACCACATCGCGATCGACGGCACTGTTGTTCTCAGGGAACTCACGACAGAACTCGGGTCGGCGGCGAACCTGCTGCTGTATCCAGGACTGGCGCGGCGGGAGTTCGTCGGGCCAGGAGGCACTTCGATCGAGACCGTTCTCTCCCCGCCGACGCTCCCGTTCGTTGCGGTACAGTGGTCGACGTCGGAGGGAACCGTCCCGGGTGCAATCCGCTTCGTGATTCCCGCCTTTCCTGGAGGCTCAGAACCTGAGCGCGGTGCTTCCGGCGTCTCGGTGCGCGGACCCGATGGCCTCGTGGTCGCCGCATATCTGAGCCCGGCCCCGCGAGCCATGACTCTCTCGAGAAACGACGCAGGAGATCACGTGGTCACGCTCGGGCCGGGTCAGGACAACCCAACGACGCTGATCGTCTCTGCAGGAAGGTCCGAGGAAGTAGGGGACGCCCTGGCTGCCACTGCATTCCTCTCTGGGCACACGTTCCGAGCGGCGGCAGGCCCCCTGGAGGATGGCATCGTACTCGAGACCGGTGTGACCGAACTCGACGACGGCTTTCATTGGGCTCGCATCCGAGTTCATCACGCCATGGAGCGTCTCGACGGTATCGACGTGGCTCAGCACTCCCATGCGGAATCGACAGACAGGGACCGGGCGCGTCTCATGCTCGGGTTGGCCGCGCTGGTGTCTGGCGACCCGCGCGGCGCAGTTCGCTTGCTCTCCTCGGAGATGCTGGCCGGTACTCCCGTTCGGGCGCTACTCGCGGCTCGGATCGCAGCGAGCACGGGCGACGCGAAGCACGCCCTGGATCATGCGGAAGCGATTCTCGGGGGCGTCCCTTCCGTCGGCGACTCCGATCTCGCGTTGGCCGGGCTCGCGCGGACGCTGCTGGCCGACGGTCTTCGGCACGGAGCACCGGAGGCGCTGATCGCAGCTCTGCGGACCCCACTCCCGTCACGTGGGGCGGGGCTTGCCGGGGGGAGCGGAGGGGGACGCTCGCTTCCGATGGTCGCGTCGCCCCCTCAATCCGATCCGTGGATTCGCTGGGTCGATCAGCTGCTGCGAGGCGATCCGATGGGCCCGATCCCGACGACCGAGCCGAGGGAAGCCGCCACCGTCCGAGGCAGCGCCGCGCTGTTTCGCTCCGATCCGGACGCGGCCTGGGTTTCGTGGAGGGGCTCGCTGTCAGAAGGGCTCGCGGGCGGCCCATCCGGACCGGCCGGTTGGGATCCAATGACGACCCATGGTCGGAGCGGTGCGCCCACGGCGGCAGAGTTGATTCTCGCGTTCGGTCACGGCCTTCTGGGAATCGCCCAGGACGCACCTGCGGGTCGGATTCGAATCGCGCCACGGTTCCCGTCTCACCTGACCGAATTCGGCGTCGATGGGATCTCCCTCGGGACTACGACGCTACGGCTGGACTACCGTCGTACGGGCCCGCGCCACTCGTTCACGCTAACTCCGCGGGTCGCGTCCGTTCCACCGCTTGTCGTGTTCGAGCCCACAGTACCAGGCCACGTATCCGACGTGCGCGTGGACGGCGAGGCTGCCGACCTGGAGTTGCGATACGAAAGGGCCAATACGACGGCGCCGATACAGATTCCGATCGATGGAGAGCGGACGGTCGAGATTACGACCGGCTGAGGACCTGCTTCAGCTCTCTTCCAGGACGATATAGCCCTTTTCGACGAGGAGCTTCTTCAGACGGGGCTCTCGCTCAGCCAACGTCGTCTTCGCGACCTCACGAGCGAACTCGATGCGGTGAGCCTCGGACACGTTGTCCAGGATGGCGATCGGTGCGCCGTAGCGAAGGAGAATCCGCTTCGCGTCGACCGCGACTGAATCGTTCACGGCTGTGGTTACTCTACTGTCTTAGGTTGTACGAAAGCCGAGAAGGATAACCGGAAGCGACCCTCCGTTTCCAGTGGGGCAGCCTGTCGGCTCAGTGCATCAGGCCGGGCTCTTCATCATCTTCGAGGACTTCAGGTCCCAGAACCGGTAGAACGAACGGCCCGTTCAGATGGAACCGCGGCACTTCGACGCGGAACTGCTCACCGTCGGGACGGACGAAGGTGTAGTGCCCCTCCATGTACCCAACGGGAGAGCGAAGCACACAGTAGCTCCGGTACTCATGCGAGTCGCCAGGCCCCAGAACGGGCTGTTCTCCCACCACGCCCTCTCCATCGACCATCGAATCGTCCCCGACGGAATCGTGGATCAACCAGTGCCGGAACAGGAGCTTCGCGGCGGAGTCACCCTCGTTCGCCATGCTGATGTTGTACGAGAAGACGAACGTGCCGTCGGACGGGTCGGAGTCGGCCAGGGAGAACTGCGGTCTCACCTCGACTCTGATGCCTTCTGTGGCTTTCTCGTATCGCATGGCAGGTGTGGATTTGAGGATGATTCGGACCCTCTTTACACCACGGAACCGCGAAAGTCTCTGATGGCCCTCGATCAACTCCGATCGATGACGACTGTATGGGTCGATCCGACCGAGAACACGAGCGACCCTCCAAGCAACTCTACGACCGCGTTCGACAACTCTTCGGTCTCGACGGTCACGGAAACGGCGATCAACTGCGTCGTGTTCGGGTCCCCCGGCAATCCGCCGGGCAGGTTGAAATGCTCGTACTTGAGCTCGAACCCGTTGCCCTGGAAGGAGAAGCCGTCCGGCAGGTAGCCGTTGAGCTCGGGCGGGATTACACCCTGAGCGGCGTCCGCGGGCCACGTGTGGGCGTCGCCGTTGAAACTGACGGTCGCCACGCGGACCACCTCCAGGTCTCCGGCGACCTCTGTCGCACGCGCACGAAACGTCATGCTGCGAAGATTGGGGATCGCCAGACTCGCCAGGATTCCAACGATCGACAGCGCCATCAACACCTCGATCAGCGTGAAGCCCGAGCGCCTGGTGCCTCTCGATCCAACCCTTCCGATTCGTCGCATGGTCGTCATCCCGGAAGCGTCCCAGTCAAATCACCCACGAAGTCCTGCCCCGTCTGCAAGGCGGAATCGTAGACGATCGTCTCCGTTTCGATCGTCATGATCAGGAGGTAGGTCGAATCTCCCACCACCTCGTAGCGTACACCCTGGCCAGCCAGGCTGCTTCCCGCTTCTTCAAGCGTCGCGGGGAGCCGGCCGTTCGTGTTCAGGAAAGTCTCGACACGTGCGATGCCGTGGAAATACATCGCGTTGCGGGTCCCCTCGACCCGCTCCAGGACCGACCGCCGATCCACGTTCGGGCTGACCACCAGGAAGTCCGGCTGGGCGATCAGGAAATAGAGCGCCAGAACGCCGAGATTGAGTGTGAGCGGAAGCGTCCACTTGGGCGGACCCTTGGGACCGACCTTCCTGCTGACCGCCTCCTCACGCGCAGCAGCATGCTTCAGTACTTCCGCGACGACGTCGGCGGCCTCCTGACCGGGGGCAGCCTCCTTCGCGTGGAAGGGCCTTACTTGATCTTCTTCACTCATTCAGATCGAGATCGCGGTCTAGTCAGTGAGCGCCGAGTTGCGGATGGTCTTCGCACTTCGACCCGTGTGTACCACAGAACCGGGATGATACCGGTCCGGCTTTCCAGAGGAAAGTCTTCTACCCCCCCGGATGACCCGGTTCGGGTCGACGGTGGTCGCGATCCTGGATAGCTTCGGCACATGACGCCACGCGCCCTCTCCCGCTCGGTCGAAGACTATCTGAAGGCCATCTACGGGCTCTCACAGGACGGAGACCCGGCCTCGACGTCGGCGATCGCCGACGTGCTCGACATTCAGCCCGCATCGGTCACCGGGATGGTGAAGAGGATGGCCGAATCCGGGCTCCTCGAACACGTCCCGTACAAGGGTGTGGACCTGACGGAGTCCGGGACCCGTGAAGCGCTTCGAGTGCTGCGCCGGCACAGAATCCTCGAGACCTATCTTTGCGAGAGACTGGCGTTCTCCTGGGACGACGTGCACGACGAAGCGGAGCGTCTGGAGCACGCCGCGTCCGATCAGCTCATCGAAAAAATGGCGCGCGCGCTCGGCTTCCCGAGTCACGACCCTCACGGGGCGCCGATTCCGACCCGGGCCGGCGACATCGAAGCAACCGGTGGGGTCACGTTGGCGGACGCGGCCCCCGGCGATCGGGTTCGGATTCGCGCGGTCCGGGACGAGGACTCCGCGGGTCTCCGCTCCCTGGCAGCCGACGGGCTGGTACCCGGGGCACGGATCGTTGTCGATCGCCATACCGTCCGTGAGGGCGCAGTCGACATCACGGTGTCGGGGGATGAGGCGGGGTCGCGGGTGGTTCCTGAAGACCTGGCGCGACAGGTGTACGTCGTGCCCGACGAGGGCTAGGAAACGCTAGAGAGCCCCGATCGGACAAGCGGGCTCAACGGCCGGGGGGTCGTCCGTCACCAGCACCTCGAATCTGCGCACGACTGCGGAACCGAAGACTCCGGTCCCGTCCCCCTGGAGGCTCGGGATGCGAACCTGGCCTGAGGGGTTGAAGTTTCCACCGCGCACCCAGTTGACGTAGTTCCGATCGATCGCCGTGATCGTGACCTCGGAACGGGTACCCGGCGGGAGCCCCTCCTGGAGCCGGATGCTGAGGTCTGCATCGAGCGCGAATCGATTGAAGACTCCGAATTCAGAGGGAAACACGATCGTGGTATCCGTCTCCGAGATCGAAAGCCCCAGCAGGTAGAGGGGGTCGTCCTCCACGACGATCCCCTCCGGCTCGAGGGCCTCCGGCAGGCCGCGAATGGAAGCCTCGTTCAGATAGGCCCAGGCCCCCTCCGCTCGCGACCAGGACAACGGCATCAACGTGTCCGGGTCGAGTCGACACACGGGGGCGACGCCCGGGAGGTCGAATGAGCCAGGAACGCGCGTCGCTCCCGTAATCGTGCCGCCCCCCGGAAGGTCGATTCGCATCTCCACCAGGTCTCGCGCACCAAGCCCAGCCGCCCCACCAGGACTCTCGGTGAAGCATATACCGGTGTCTTCGTCGGGCGTCTCCGACTCCACGCAATCGGCGACTGGCGCGGGCACCAGGCTGAGGGAGAAGCCATCGGAGCGCGTGAGCGTCACCGTAGCCGCGACCAAAGACGAATCCGCCAATCCGGTTCCCAGCGTTCGATGGAGAAACGCCCGCGCACGGTTCTCCGCCGGATCGGACGCGATCTCGATGTACACCTCCGCCAACACGACATCCTCCACATCGACGACGGTGATCTCTTCGAGCTCACAGCCAGCGAGGGCGCCGGACGCCAGCAAGCAAGTGACCCAGCCGCACCTGGAGATCTTCATCAGAACGAGATCTCCAGTCCGATGGTCGGCAGGACCGGGAACATCGATATCCCCGACCGAGTCGCCGGGTTGCGCTCGTACTCGTAGAAGTAGAAGAGCACGTTTCTCTGGTTGTAGGCATTCACCAGGTTCACGTAGGGCGTCATCGCGCCCCACGACTTCGGGAAGGTCCGCCGGAAGCTCGCGTCGAGTCTGTGGTACATCGGGTAGCGGGTCGCGTTGCGACCTCCCAGCACGACGCCATACTCGGGGTCATCCGAGTCGCCCTCGTCCACACCCGCCCAGTGCAGCCCCCCACCATCGACGTAGCGTGGTGAGTAGTAGACATACGACCCCACGGCCCGCGTGTAGGGAATCCCGGTACCGAAGTTCCAGCGCAGACCGCCTTCCCAGCCCCAGGGGCCCGGGTAGCGGAGCACGAAGTCGATATCCACCCGACGGTCGAAGATCGGGGGATAGGTCATATCGGGTGCGGGCTCCACGGGGGAGATCACATCGGGGAACGTCCGTTCGGCCTTGAGCACTGAGGCCGCGACCCATCCGGTCAATTCGCCCGTCTCCTTCCGCAGCATCAGGTCAACGCCGTAGGAGAGCCCCTCACCGCTCAGGATGTCGTCGAGCTCGTCATTGGGGTTGTCCGCGACGTTGAACGTCACGACGCCATCGAAGCTCCTGACGTAACCCTCGACCGACCAGAACCAGTGGATGTCGCGGTACCCCTCGACGCCCACCTGCAACTGATCGGACACGGTGTGCGGCGCGCGTTCCCCGGCCACCACCCACCAGTCCAATCCCAGCGGCAGTTCCTCGTCACGGAGAGAGTGGAGGAATTGCGTGTACCGCCCCGCTGCGACTTTGACCGCGATGTCCCCGTTGGACAGGAATCGTTTCACGGCAAGTCTGGGCGCGATCTCCACGACCGGGTCGCCGGGATCGGGCGCGAACCCGTCGGCCCTCACCCCCACCTCGACGAGCCAGGACCTCGGCATGGACCATCGCGCCTGCGCATAGGTCCCGAGCAGCCAGCCGTTGCCAGCCCCGCTCCCGAATTCCGTGCCACCTGTCGTCAGGCTGTTCGCATAGGACAGCCTCTCGGAGCTCGCGCCCGTTTGAACGGACCACCGAGGCGTGGGCCGCGTGTCGAGATCCACTCTGAACTGCGCCTGCTGGATCTGGCTGGACAGGTCCGTGTCCGCGAAGTCGGGGAACGCCAGCCCTGTCTTGAATCGGCTGTAGTTGACGCGGAAATCGAGGGAGCCGCCGCCGCGGCGTGGGTGAGCCCAGCGAAAGCCGATCGCGTCATTGCCCCAGTCCCAATCCACACGGAGCGGGAAGTCCGTGTCATCGAGGGAGGCGAGGTCGAACACGTCTCGGCCGGTGTAGGCCGTCAGCGTCA
>JBDGVT010000112.1:0-11124 GCA_039585495.1 Gemmatimonadota bacterium
TCCACGGGCACACGGTCCTCGGGCCCCGGGCGGTGAACCGTGTACGGATCGAGGAAGCCCTCTCGACGGTTCTCATCTTCCTTGAGTTCGGCAAAGATGTCCGGCAGGTGCCACGAGGCGTTCCGGAGCGCGTAGTCCCTCTGTCGAAAACCTTCCGCGGTCTTCCACTCCCGGAGCGGCGTCCGATAGGTCTCGAAGAAGAGATCGGTGCGATCGGATCGGACCTCGGGATCCCAGAACGCTCGCGAGTAGATGTCGTTCTTCTGACTGAACCGTTCGAAGTTTTCGAGCACGTCGAAGCCGGCCTCCCGGTCCGATTCGCGACTCATTCTTCGCCCTCCCAGATCCGCCTCAGATAGCGCTCCGGAGCTTGGAGGAAGTCCCTCACGAGAGCGACGGAATCGAGATCCTCGTAGTCTACCCGCCGCACCTGAGAGTCGTCGAACGAGAAGATGACAGCGCCGGGAATGGCCATCAGAATCGGAGAGTGGGTCGCGATCACGAACTGTGCCCCCGTGTCGATCGCCCCTCGGATCATCGCCACGAAGCCCAACTGGCTCTGAGGCGAGAGCGCGGCCTCCGGCTCATCCAGGAGAAACAGGCCGCCCGGCGAGAGCCGCTGAGTGAACAGGTTCAGGAACGCCTCGCCGTGGGAAGCTGCATCCGGATTCTCCCCGTATCGGGTCTCCATCGCGGAGATCGACCCTCGATGCGGGCCCGACGCGAGCCGTCGTGCGAGCGAGGACGACCCGGCCAACTCGACGTTGATTCGCGCGAGTTCCCGTTCGTGCTCCACCCTCTGCTGGGCAAGTTGTTTCTGGAACCCGAAGAAGTCTTCCGCTCGGAGGAAGAAGCCGCGCCGGGTCCGGCCCCTCCAGGTCAGCTTCAACTGTCGCGCCAGCCCCCTCTGAGCGTCGAGCGTAGGGTCAGATGAAGGGCGAGCGGAACCCACCGCCGGAAGCTCCGTGGCGATCGCGAGGGACTCCATGAATGTGGATTTCCCCGTGCCATTCTCTCCCACCAGGATCGTGACGGGAGCGTCGAAATCGAGCCTCTCCAATGAGGCGATCGACGGGACGGTGAACGGAAAGCCAAGGCCCTCCGCGACGCTGCGGTACTCTACCGTCGAGAGTTGAACGTCGCTGTTCGCGATCTTCAGCAATCACCCCTGGGAAGTCGGTGGTTCGACCCCGCTCAACCTAGGGATGGGGAACAGGACGGCAACGTCGCGGAGGACAGCGGAAGGGGAGCCCTCCGTTGCCTACAGCTTCTCGAGCTCCTTACGGGCCCGATCCAGGATCTCCTGTACCTTCTCCGTGTTCTCGAAATCTGCTCGGGCCGCTGCACCGAATGCGGCCTTGGAGAGCCTCCCCCAGCTACTCCAGACCTCCGCGGTCTCGGGTCCCATGTGAGCGCCCCAGTCCTTCCAGCCATGCGCGCGGCTCCAGATCCGTTCTGTATGCTCCTCATGAAGGAGGAGCTCCTCACGTCCGGCGTCGGTCAGGTGGTAGACCTTCTTGCCGTCCTTTTCCTGGATCTCGACGAGACCCTCGTCCTCTAACTGCTGAAGCACCGGGTACACCGTGCCCGCGCTCGCGCGGTACATGCCCCCCGAGCGTTCTTCGAGCCGTTTCATCAGCTCGTATCCGTGCGCAGGCTCGTCCTTGAGCAGTGAGAGGAGCGCAAGACGGACCTCCCCCTGCTTGAAGAACCGGCGGCCGGGACCACGCCTGTGGCGACCTCGCTTCCGCGGGCCCGGTCCGGTGTCCCAGTCGAAGATCCAGTCGAAGTCCATGCCTCGTCTCCTGCTTCCCGTGTAACAACCCATCATCCAATACCTCTCTTGATGCTACCCCGAGGCGCACCCCGGGAGGTTCAACATCCTATCGTGCGATCACTCGTACAATAGGTCTTACTGTATATCGTACGATACACTTACGATATACTTTCGCGCAACCCTCCCCCGGTGGAAAAAAAGGGCTACAAGTCCGGCGAGTCAGCGCGAGCGCAGTTCCTCGAGTTCATCGAGCGTGCGGGGCCAATCGTCACCCAGCAGTCGTGACATTCCGCGATCGGCGAGCACCTTCCCTCCTGTCTGGCAGGTGGCGCAGTAGTTCGTCTCGCGATCGGCGTACTTGATTCGCTGGATGGGCGAGGCGCACACCGGACAGGGCTCGCCGTACTTTCCGTGCGCAGCCATCGCCGGGTGGAAGGCGGTGATCTTCCCGGGGAAATCCGTGCCGAACTCAGCCCGGAGTCGGTCGATCCACTCGGTCAGCAACCGCCGCGACTCCCGGTACAGACGGTCGATCTGATCGGCGTCGAGATTCCGCGTGAGCTGAAGCGGAGAGAGCCCCGCGAAAAGGAGAATCTCGTCGGAATGTGCGTTTCCGACTCCGCTCAGGATCCGGGGGTCCGTCAGTGCTCGCTTGAGGGTCCGGTTCTCACGCGTAAGCGCCTCCGTGAACGAGTCGAGCGTCGACTCGAGCACCTCGAGCCCGCCAGGATCGTGATCGGCGAGAGCGGACTCGCCCTCGACCACGTGCAGAGACGCCCTCTTCTTCGTGGCCTGCTCGGTGAGCAGCAGCGTTCCCTCGGGAAAGTCGAAGGCGCCGTGCGCCCTCTTCTTGGGTACCGCCGCACCCACCTTCGTCCACTTGAAGCGACCGGTGATCATCAAATGAAAGACCAGAAACAACTTCTCCTCCATCTCCCACACGACACGCTTTCCAATGCGTCGCAAGCCGACGACCCGACGTCCTTCAGCAGCAGAGAGCGGAGGATCCCAGGTGCGCAACAGCGAGGGTGAACGCAGCCTGGTCTTCTCGAGCGGGTGCCCCAGGATCGTGCGCTCGAGCGCTTCGACGTATGCGGTGATTTCCGGGAGCTCAGGCATCGGTCCGGTCTCCGGATTCAACGAAGCTCGATAACGCCGCGCGTGACCATGTCCCAGTAGCTCGTGAAGTCACCTTCCTTCAGCAGCGATACTGGCTGCAGCGTCTGCGTGGCGTAGTAGCCGGAGACGGCAGAGGGATGCCCACCTCCGAAGTTCGGGAAGTAGCTGCGAATGACCACCGCGTCTTCGTGGGTGGGAATCGCTGCGAGGTTCTCCGTCCACCGATCGAAGGTCCCTGACTGCCAGAGGTAAAACTCCACGTTGGACGTGTAGAAGGCGGTCAGTTCGAGCTCCATCTCGGTTAGCACTACACCGATCTCGCGGAGCGCCGAGCGGCCCGCCATGTCACCTACTACAGGAACGATGCGATCCGCTCGCTGCAGGTCCCGGACCACATCGTACCCTTCTGCAGTCGCCAGATACGACGCCTGATCCCCGTCGATATCGGTTTCGAGGGTGAGCTGGCGATACGTCGGGTAGTACGGCCGGGGCGCGCGTCCGAAGCTGGTGAAGCGAAGGCTCAGGCCCGCATCCATGAACTCGCGATGGAAGCGCTCGATGGTCGCGTAGTCCTCATCCGAAAGCGAGAGTCCGAACGCCCGAATGGCCTCGCGAACCTCCTCCATCAGCGCGGTGGCGGTCTCCCCACGGCTCGACTCAGGCGCCGTCCACGCGTCGTCGATCCACACCACGATCTCGTCGATGTCCCGACCGCGCCACTCCGACACATCGGCCGGCGGACGTACTCCATGGAGGGCCGCCAGAAACTCGATCCGCGTCTCCGAACGCTCGATGAGCGCCTTCAACAGCAGGTGGTGCAGGAGGTTGTCCCGTCGAATGTCCGTTATGAACGCGATCGCGGGCCGGACTTCTGCGATGTACGAGAAGTTCTGGTCCGGCCCGACGCCCACGTAGGCACCTCCCGTGATGCCGATCCGAGCCAGCGCATCGACCACGTTCAAGTAGCCGGTCTCGTTGGAGATCAGGTTGTCGGTATCGAAGTAGCCTCCCCGCTCCGAGATCCGCTCGACCAGCGATGCGAAGTCCGTAGCTTCGACGGTCTGCTGCGCCGACAGCGTGGTCCGATCGGCACCCGATGCGTCGCATCCGAGCAGCACGAGACCTGCGGTGAGGACCCACCACCTCCTCGCCTCGATGGACGAAGGCCGTTCAACGACGCGGCGTGACGCTCCCGAGTCCAGGCTGCCCGCGGATTCGTCCGACACCTCACCCTCCACCCTTCAGGGATCGACCAACGATCCCTCAATGACATGCAGAGCGGTCCCACCCGCAAGGTCGGGCGGGACCGCAGAGTCCCTCATTGGCTTACGCTTCGAGCTACCGTCAGAACGCCGCGTTGAGCATCACGTAGAACCACGAGAGGTCTTCGTCGAGACGCCCGATTTCGGCCAGCGGGTCATCCTGGATGACATAGCTGAAGCCGACGGTAGCCGAGAAGCGCTCCGAGTAACGGTGTCGGATCGTGAGATCCAACTCGTCTCCGAAGTGACTCCCCGACAGGGTCCCCTGCTCTGCTGCGTTGAATCTGTGGATGTCGCCTCCGACGCTCAAAGTAGAGGTCGGCGTCCACAGGAGCTTCAGGGCCATGTCTTGCAGACCCGCGCCCGCCGTATGGGCGGGGACGTTCAAAAAGAGGTCCGCAAAACCGTAGAACTTGTGGTTCGTGCCGTAGAAGGTGTTGAAGACCTCGACTTCCGGCGTATTCGGATCGTCTCCCGAGAGATAATCGTACCAGAGCGTTGCTGAGAAGGACCCGAAGTCCTTGCCGAGGCGCGCCCCGAGCATGTACGCCGATACATCGGCGTCCTCCCGCGACCCGGTCTCGATCGTGGTCTCCAACCGGCCGTTCAGTCCGCCCGAGAAGGCGTACCGCGCTCCGAAGACATGTTCGTCGGAGGTCTGCAAGCCGTGGAAGCGATCGAACAACCAGTACAGATCCAAGCCACCCGGTCCCAGATCTGCGATCGTGCCGTACACGCCGAACAACTCCTCCTGCCCGGGAACCCCGGTCGCGGTTTCATCGGATAGCGTGTAGCCGATCAACGCCCACCGGGTGCGACCGGTCGTAACGTCGAAACGAACTCCGTCGAAGCTCTGGCCTTGTTGTGTCCAATCGACGGCTCCCATGAGGCGCTGACCGCCGAAGTTGGTCTCCATTCGACCGACCGTGGTCGTCAACCACGAGAAGGACTCACCCTGATACCTCAGGTAACCCTGATGGAGGTCGAGGTTGGCGGCCTGATAGTCGAAGAGCGGGTGTGCCTCCTCCCCCCACGTTCTGACGTCCTGGAACTGCATGAAGATCGACAGGCCGTCCTCCAGATCGGCACCGAGCCCGAGGCGTACGCGCATGGACGTAAAGTCGTCCAGGCCCCCACCGGACGGATCACGAAACTCATAGCGAGGGCGAACCTGACCCTGAAGCACTACATCCTGAGCTGCTAGAGGCGGTGCGGCGACCAGAGCGATTCCCAGCCCCACGAGACATAGCCGTGCGGCCAACCTGTGGTCCGATTTCATGATGCATCGTCCATGTTGCGTGGGACGTACGCGGCGTCGCGGGCGCGACGTCGAGGAGCACTCCTGCGCCTTCAAGGTGAAATCGGAGGCTCGAACCGTCAGTCGGGAGTCGGCGCAAGCTCTCTGCGGGGAAATCCCCCCAGGGCGCGGATCGAATTGACATCGTTTTCGCCGATCCCGACCTTGGCGTCGCCGATTCTGCCCGGATCAAGGGCCAAAGGAGTCCACATGCGCACCTCAGCCGTATTGTTTCTGACAGCCGTGCTCGCCCTCCCTGCTTCCGGACAGGATCTCTCGAGGCCCGACGGATGGATGACGCGCTTCGATCAGGCCGGCGCGTCAGAGGCGGATCTCGAGGCCTTCGTTGAGATGCCGCCCGGATGGCATGTCACTTCAGGGCCTGCGGGCATCTACTGGTCTCCCTCCAACACCGTGTCCGGCGACTTTCGCGCAGAGATGGAGGTGTTCCTCTTCGACCCTCACGGGCGCAGGGAGGCCTTCGGCATGTTCCTCGGCGGACGAGACCTCGACGGCGCCGGGCAGGAATACACCTACTTCCTGCTACGGGACGGCGGACAATTCTTGCTGAAGAGACGGGAGGGGAGCGAAACGCCTACCCTCCAGGGTTGGACGAGTCACGAAGCGATCCAGGCCTTCGCCGATCGAGGGGACGAAACCTCGGTCAGGAATCTGTTGGCCGTCGAGGCCCGAGGAGACGAGCTACGGTTCTACGTGAACGACGCTGAAGTCGCGACACTCCCGCGAGCACAGGCGAACGTCGACGGCATCTTCGGATTCCGCGTGAACCACGCCCTGAACCTGCACATTTCGAAGTTGGACGCCACCGCTCTGCGGTAACTAACGACCGCCCGGTAACCGCCTCGTCACCTGGATGTCATCCTCGGTACCCTGCACACCGTCCGCTCCCATGGAGCCGACGGTGTAGTCCCGCCGTCCAACCTGGATGTAGTACGTATTCCCCCAGGGATCCTCGGCGACCCCAGAGTAGTCCCGGCCCAGCCACGCCGGGAAGTTCGTCGGCAGGCCCTCTGCTCGGCTCAAACGCACGTCCAACTGGTTCGCCATGGCGTCGAGACGTCGGGGCACGAGTCGCTCTCCGACATTGTCCTTGATCGGACGCAACTGATCCACGATCCAGGCTCGTGAGGTAGGCACTGCCATCCCCACCGCCAGAACCAGGAGTATCAAAGTCACTAGCCGCTTCTTCATCACCGACTCTCCCCCCAGAGGGTCGCATCATTTTGCCGCTCAAAGCTGTTTTCAAAGCAAGAATCTGGCCAGATGTTTCTTTCCTGACCTCACGAGACCGCCACTTCTTCGTCGTGTCGTCGGGCGCTGGCCTCCGCCCGGTCATGCGTAGTTCGTAGCGGGACCTCGGGTATCCGAAGGGAAAGAAGGCCCGCGAAGACCATAAGGGCTGCGGTGAACCAGTAGATCCGGCTCGTTGCGTCCGCAAACGCCTGACGGACCGCCGCCGCGATCCTCTCAGCGACGCGCTCCCCCTCTTCTGTGATCGAAGCAGCTTCGACTTCCGTTGCCGCGCTGGCAGCGATTCGTGCATAGGCGAGGCGGATGCGATCCGGCAACTCCGATCCACCCGTGGATACGAATTGCTCGATTGCCACGTCATCGTCCTCACCCAGAGGAACAGGAACGTCCAGCGCGGCGAACGCGACACCGAGCGTCGTCGCCAGGACAGTACCCATGAGCGCAGCTCCCACCGTTGCTCCAGTCTGACGAAAGAACTGAGACGCGCTCGTCGCCTGACCGATGAACCGGACATCGACCGCGTTCTGGATCGCGAGGGTGAAGAGAGGCATTGACGGCCCTACTCCGAGTCCGGCGAAAACCATGTAGGTGGTGACCCGCCAGTACGTGACGTCAGCCCCCATCGTGGCGAGCAGGAGGACCGCACCCAGGAACAGAGCCGCTCCACCGACGATCTGGCGTCGGTACCCGATACGTGCAACCAGCTGTCCGGCCAGAGTCGCGCTGAAGACGATGCCCATCGAGAACGGGATCAGCGCCGCGCCGGCACGGGTCGCCGAGACTCCGAGGACGCTCACGAGAAAGAGCGGAAGGAAGATCGTGACCGACATGAATGCCGCCCCGAAGAAGAACGTCGCGATATTCGCCGTCCTGAATACCTCATTCTGGAAGAGGCGGAGGTCCAGGATGGGGCTCCTGGAGGTCCGGCTCCGGACGATGAACGCCACGATCAAGATGCAACCGATCGCGAAGAGGCCGGAGGTGGCCCAGGAGGCGAGACCTTCGCCTGCGGAAGCCTCTTGGCCCGGAAGCCAAGGGTACCGTCGCTTGTCCAACTGGAGCGACAGGATGAGCGGGATCAATCCACCGAGCAGGAGCGCACCACCCAGGAAATCCGGCCTTAGTCGCTCACCGGGAGGATCCAGGCGGGGCATTCGGCGAGTGATGAACCAGAGAGCCGCACCTCCGACGGGGACGTTCACGTAAAAGACCCAGCGCCACCCCTCCACACCGGGAATGACGCCGCCCGCGTGGTCGGTAAGGAGTCCTCCGACGAGAGGACCCAGGACCGAGGCGATGCCGAAGACGGCCCCCACGTATCCCTGATACTTCCCGCGTTCGGCCGGCGTGAACAGGTCCGCGATGACGATGAAGGTCATCGCGAAGAGCCCCCCGCCCCCCGCGCCCTGTATGCCTCGGAAGATCACGAGCTGCGTCATCCCGTCCCCGAGGACCGGGAGCGAACCGAACTCTCCCGAGAGCCCGCAGAGGATCGACCCCACGAGAAAGAGCCCCACGGCTCCCAGCGTGACGTGTTTTCGGGGGTAGGTGTCCGCGAGCTTCCCGTAGACCATCGCCAGCGCGGTCGAGGCCAGGAGATAGGCAGTCGCGACCCACGCATAGCGATCGACGCCTTGCAGGTCCTCCACCATGCGTGGCAATGCGGTCGCCACGATCGTCTGGTCCAACGCAGCGAGGAAGAGCGCCATGAGAACGGCCACATAGATGACCATCCGGTCCCGGTCCGAGACCGGAACGTCCCAGGGCCCTTCCGTGCTTGGTTTCATAGGCGGACGTGCAGCGGCCGCCCGACCCACGAGGGACGGGCGGCCGTCGACTTCACGTTGGTGAGCAGCGAAGTTTAGCGCCCTTCGATCAGCCGCTCCAGAAGGCCCCGGCATGTTTCGCCGGACGGAAAGAGCACCTGCCGAACTCGCCCATCACACCATCGATTGGTTGCGCTTCTGCCGCCCGGGGGCCGCACCCGCTCACCAAAGAACGACAAGAACGTACGTGCGCACTCTCAAGACCTTTGCCACCCTTGTGTCCGATCATGGACGGGTTGCTGCCCGCGTGGTCCTCTTGGCGGGGGCACTCCTGTCCTCGGGCGGTCCGGGCGTCACCGCACAGTTCATGGATCCGGACAGCTCCATCATCGACCGGGACAGGCTGGACGAATACCTGTTCTACAAGGGCCGCCCCTACGGAACCGATGCCTACATGGGTCCGCTCGACGTAATCCTCAACAAGGGATATGCGGTCGCCCAGTTCAACAATCGGAACCGGTACATCTTCGACTATGACTACGGGTATCGGCACGCGTGGAATTCCGTCGTCCACTTCCCCGCGAACGTCGAGAAATATGGAGGCTGGGGGAAGTACATAGGGGATGAGATTCTGCCGACCTCACTCAGTTGGCGGTCTTGGAAGTG
Organism: Gemmatimonadota bacterium; assembly: GCA_039585495.1. Taxonomy (GTDB): domain Bacteria; phylum Gemmatimonadota; class Gemmatimonadetes; order Longimicrobiales; family Gaopeijiaceae; genus UBA2589. The sequence continues at coordinate 9,160 of JBDGVT010000112.1, forward strand.
GGTCCCGAACTACGGAGGGCATCTTCTCGAAGGGGGGATGACCTACCGCAGGCTGGCTGAGTGGAATGAGGTGCATGACGTGCCGATCCCTCGGGTTTCAGCAGCGGTCGTCACGATGGCCGCAGCCTACATCAATGAGATGTACGCGCACCCGGGCTATGTCGAAGGCACGGCAGCGACCGGCTCGGATCTGCTCTTCTTCGATCCGCTCGGCATCGTGTTGTTCTCGCTCGACGGCTTCGCCGGGTTCTTCGCGGGGCCGCTCAAGGGAAACATCTGGGCGACGCAGGCCGCGCTCACGTTCGACGGTGAACTCGTGAACAACGGGAACAACATCATCGTAAAACTCCCCATCTCTCCATTTCCCAGGACGTCGATCTTCATTCGAGGGGGGCTCGCATTCACTCCCGGTGTGACCTTCCACCGCGACAACGATCTCGACGTCACGGTCGCTTTCGGAGGCGAGGGGCGAATCCAGAACCTCGATCCCGAAACCGGGGAGGAAACACCTGAGATCGCGTTGGGCGCGGGGTTGTTCATCGACCGCCACGGCTCCTTGCTCACCAGCGTGATGCTCTCTGAAGTGCCGCACCGCCGTTTCGTCGTGAACGTGTATCCCGGCGTGGTGGACGTCGCGGGAGGACGGGTCGGCGGCTGGTTCCTCCTAAGGGACGACTGGGCGGTCCGCTTCGGCCTCAGCTTTTCCGGAGCATTGGGACTCGGTCTCGGAAGCGGTATCCGCTGATCATGTAGCTACTCGCTGCGGAGGGCCTCCACAGGATCGACTCTCGTCGCTCTCACGGCCGGGACCCAGCTCGCGACGACGACCGCGCAGCCGAGCGTGGCGGCGACGCCGACGAAGAGAATCGGGTCCAGCTCCATCAGGCCGAATAACGCGGCCGCAAGGACTCGACTGAATCCATAGGCGACGACGAGGCCGATAGAGAGCCGAATCTCTCCCCCGACCGAGGCCCGAGAGTCCGAGACTCGTACCATAGGAGCGCTCGAATCGACTGCTTCAGGTCCGCCACCCAACCCCTCATCGTCATCTCCTCTCTTCGCAGATAGACCGCATGCGAGAGTGACCCGAGCGCAAACGCTCCGACCCGCCTCGCCCCCCCTTCGCCCGCACACCGGTGCTCGACCTCGGCGATCCACTGACGTCGCCACGCCGAACGTCGATGACCCGGGACGATCCACGACGAAATGCCGACGACCCAGCGGGCGAAGCGAGGAACCCGCTCGCTCATGCCGGCTCCACCTTCCCCGGATACACACGACCGTCGATGGTCAGAGGCGCGAGCGCCTTGTACCGGTCGAGCGCGTCGATGAGTACGCGTTTGCCATCCGTAGTGATCTCGAAATACCGACGAGGAGGTCTCTTCTCCGCATGAGCGAGGGTCGCCTCCTCCCATCTTGAACGAGCGAGACCGAGGCTCTCCAATCGTTCGAGTGCTGGATAGACCGTACCGCTGGTCAGTCCCGTCTGCTCCAGAACGTCGAAGCCGTATCGGTGTCCGCGTCCCAATGCGTGAAGGACCATCACCGTACCAACCGGAAGCGGTTTGCTCGTCATCTTCGAATCATCTCCAATCTATGTTGGCATTCAACATATAGAGACGTGATGTGGCGCCAGATGGTTGCAGCAGGCGTCGAGCGTCAGGCGCCTCTAAGAAACGTCGCCACCGTCTCACGCCACTCCGCAGGCTTCTCGAGGTGCACGTTGTGTCCCGAGCCGGGGACGACCGCGAGCCGCGCGTCAGGAAGGTCCTGTACCATCCGCACCCCGATCTCCGTGAACTTCGGGTCGAGCTCCCCGACGATGATGAGCGTGGGCGTGGAGATCTCGTGGAGCCGCTCCCAGAGTGAGGGGAGGGTGCCCGTGCCGAGGCCCCGGAGCGCGGCGGCGAGCGAAGCCGCGTCGTTCGCGAGTCGGCCCGCACGGACACGCGCGCGCTCGGTTGC
>JBDGVT010000113.1:0-25017 GCA_039585495.1 Gemmatimonadota bacterium
CTGCGGCGGGGCGCTCGGCGGGCGCTTCTGCAATCAGTGCGGAAACAAGGTCGCCGGGAGCGTGACCTTCTGTAACCAATGCGGCACCAAGGTCGGAGCCGGTGGTGGCGGAGCGGGATCGCGCCGTGCCGTGGCATCAGCCGCCGTGGGAGGAAATTATCTTCCATGGTGGATCGCCGGTGCCTCCATGTTTGCTGTGATACTCTTCCTGGGTTTGTCCATGGTGAGGCCGGCCGGTCCCGTCGCCCCGACCGGAGGTGTGCCAACTCCCGTGAATCCAGCCACCGGGATGAGCACGACCGACATCAGTCAGATGACCCCGTTGGAGGCGGCCGACCGGCTCTTCGATCGAATCATGCGGTCGCTTTCTGCGGGCGACACGGCGTCGGCGATTCAGTTCGCGCCGATGGCGATATCGTCATACGAGCGGGCACGTCCGCTCAGCCTCGACGCGACCTTCCACCTGTCGATGGTCAACCGTGCCGGGGGCGATCTCGAGGCTGCACTCGCCGCTGCCCTCGAGATCCTCGGGCAGCGCGGGACGCATCTGCTCGGGTTAGCCGCGGCTGGTGAGGCCGCGCACGAACTGGGACGCGCAGATGAGGCGATCGGCTACTACCGGACTCTGGTGGAGGCTTACGATCAGGAGATGGCCGCACCGCTCCAGGAGTACATGGACCACTCAGGTATCGTAGGCACGCTCAAACAAGACGCCGAGGCGTTCCTGGCAGGTCGCTGAACAGAACGCCCGTGGCCATGCGAGTCTTCGTCACCGGCGCCACGGGCCTTCTGGGTTCGCATCTGGCCTCTGAGCTACGGGGAGCGGGCCACGGCGTGGTCGCGCTCTGCCGGCGCGGCGCGGACGCTGCGTTTCTTCTCGAGCACGGATGTGAGGTGCGCGAGGGAGACGTTCAGGATCAGGGCGACGGGCTCGCCGAGGCGATGACGGGCTGCAGCCACGTGGTGCATGGCGCAGCGCTCGTCTACGCCGGTACCGAATGGCCGAAGATACGCGCGGTGAATGTCGACGGGACCCGAAACGTGCTGGCCGCCGCGGCGCTTGCCGGAGTGCAGCATGCGGTCCACGTGTCCTCGGTCGCTGTCTACGGAACCGTGAATGGTGAGATCGACGAGGCTTCGTCGACGGATTCCCAACTGCCCGCCGACGATTTGTATGCCCGCTCGAAGAGGGAGAGCGAGTCGGTGGCGCGTGCGGTCGAGGCGGATCTCGGTCTCTCTACGACGATCCTCCGACCCGCTGCGGTCTACGGTGAACGCGATCGCCTCATGGCCCCGTCACTCGCGAACATCCTCCGGCTTCCAGTGGTCCCACTCTTCGGTCCGGCCGACAACACGCTTCCCGTGGTGTACGCCGGAAACGTCGCGACCGCGATCGTCGCCGCGCTCGAGGCCCGCTCCGGTGGGACGACGTTCGACGTAGGACTCGACTTCCCACTGACCCAGCACGAGCTGTTCACCCAGCTCGCCGCGGGGATGGCCCTCTCACCGCGCTTCCTGCGCCTGCCGGCGCCCCTGGTTCGCGGGGGAGTGAAGGTTTTTCAGGCGTTGGGCATCGTGGTTCCCGGCACGGAGCATCTGCCACTCGACCGAGTCGCACGGCTCGCTTTGGGTGAGAACCCCTATCCCTCGCGACGGATTCGATCGGAACTGTCGTGGACTCCGACCCATCCACACGCCGAAGCACTGGCCCGAACCGGCCGCTGGTTGACCGAACTCAACTGACTTAAAAGGGACATGACCATGGTAGACGCCCCATTCGACCCTTCGGAACACCCGAGCGAGCCTTTTCCCCACGAGCGTGTGACCGAGGATGAACGCCTACTTCAGAGTGTGGAAGCTCTCGAGGCGATCGGAAAAGACTCCTGGCGGGTCTTCAGGATCATGGGTGAATTCGTGGAGGGATTCGAGGAAATGGGCGCGATTAGAACTGGCGTTTCATTTTTTGGCTCGGCAAGGACCAAGCCTGCTGATCCTATGTATCAGGCGTGTGTAGAGACTGCGCGGCTGATCGGGGAGGCGGGGTTCAGCGTGATCACGGGAGGGGGACCGGGAATGATGGAGGCGGCCAACAAGGGGGCGAGCATCGCCGGGGCCACCTCCGTCGGCTGCAACATCGAGTTGCCCTTCGAGCAATCCGGTAATGAATACGTGGATGTCTCGATCGACTTCCGGTACTTCTTCGTACGCAAGACGATGTTCGTGAAGTACGCGTGCGCCTTCGTGATCTTCCCCGGCGGATTCGGGACCATGGACGAGCTCTTTGAGGCCCTTACTCTGATTCAGACGAACAAGGTGCGTGACTTCCCCGTGGTCCTCTTCGGATCGGAGTACTGGAAGGGGCTCGTCGACTGGATAAAGGGGACCATGGCGCGGGAGGGCAAGATCGCCGTCGCCGATCTGGATATCATGTTCGTTACGGACGACCCGGCCGAGGCACGGGACCACATCCTCCGTCACAACCTCGTGCCGACGGGTTGAGGTCGAGCTGGACCGGGACGGTTCGGGCTTGTGAGGCCTGCCAACAGGGGCTTTTTTTCATAGCTCTGCACCAGTCGGCGCGGAGTGCGAATTCGAGCGAAACGGTGAGAAGGCCGTGAGCATAGATATGAAGCCCCCGAGCGGTTACGCGCCCTCCGGAAAGAACACCGGGGTCGTGAAGCCGAAGGGGACGTCGAAGATCAAAGCCCATGAGGGGCTCGAGACGATTGATATTCGATCTCGGAAGCCGTCGTGGTTGAAGGTCCGATCGCCAGGTGGTACGAACTATCTGCGCCTGAAGAAGATGATGCGGTCGGAGGGCCTCCACACGGTTTGTGAAGAGGCGGGCTGCCCGAACATCGGAGAGTGCTGGGAGTCGGGCACCGCGACCTTCATGATCCTCGGCGACGTGTGCACTCGGGCCTGCAAGTACTGCGGCGTCGCGCATGGGATGCCGACGCGACTCGATGAAGACGAGCCACGCCGCGTCGCGCAGACGGTTGCCGAGATGGCGCTGGAGCACGTCGTGATCACGAGCGTGAATCGAGACGAACTCCCGGACGGGGGCGCTGGCATCTATGCCGAGACCATCCGGCGGATTCATGAGGCCGTTCCGGGATGCTCGGTCGAAGTCCTCATTCCGGACTTCAAGGGAGACGAAGAGGCCCTGAAGGTGGTCGTCGATGCGAAACCCGCGATCCTCGGCCACAACCTGGAGACGGTCCTTCGCTTGCACCCCGACGTCCGACCTGGGGGCCGGTATTGGCGGTCCATCTCCTACCTTGGCGCGGTGAAGCGTCTCGACCCTCAGATGCTCACGAAGACGGGCATCATTCTCGGGATGGGTGAGGAAGAGGAAGAGGTTCGACAGGCGATGAGCGATCTTCGGGACGCCGCCGTCGATATCCTGACGCTCGGCCAGTACCTGAGGCCGTCTCCCATGCATATCCCCGTCGCTCGTTGGGTGACGCCCGATGAGTTCGCGATGTGGAAGCACGTTGGTGAGACCGAGTACGGCCTTCGACACGTCGAATCGGGACCGCTCGTCCGCTCCAGCTATCACGCGAAGGAGCAGGCGCGCGAGATCGAGGCAGGCGGGCCCGGAAAGATTCAAAACGTGCTGGAGGCTGATATTCCGGCACCTGCCGAACTTCGACTCGACCTCGTTCAGTTGGAACTCGGTCGACCCGGCCGAGTGGCGAAGGGAGCCTGATCGACATGGCTGAGACGAGCACGAAGGCGACCTCGAAGGGGAAGCCGAAGAAGCAGGCGACCGCGCTCGAGACCCACGGCGTCGGCGAGGAACTCGCGCTCGATCTGATGCGAGACATGCTGCTCTACCGCCGGTTTGAAGAGAAGGCGGAGGAAGCCTACGCGATCGGGAAGATCGGGGGCTTCTGTCATCTCCACATCGGGCAGGAAGGTGCCGCTGCCGGAAGCATCAAGCCGCTTCGCGATGACGACTACGTGATGAGTGCCTACCGGGAGCACACGCAGGCGATCGCGAAGGGTGTGTCGCCGAACGCGGTCATGGCCGAACTGTACGGTCGTGCGGATGGCGCATCGGGTGGAAAGGGCGGGTCGATGCACGTGCTCGACGCCAAGACCCGCTTCATGGGCGGTCACGGAATCGTCGGTGGTCAGGTGCCGCTGGCCACGGGGGTCGCCTGGAAGATCAAGTACCGGAAGGAAGACTCCGTCATCATCGTCTACATGGGTGATGCGGCGGTGAATCAAGGAGGATTCCACGAGGCGCTGAACATGGCCGCCGTCTGGCAGTTGCCGGTGATCTACGTGGTGGAGAACAACGCGTACGGAATGGGCACTGCGTTCAGCCGCGTGTCACTCACGGACATGGCGACGAAGTCCGCGCCACACGGCATTCCGGCACACGCCGTGAATGGTCAGGACGTGCTGGAATCGTACGCTTTCTTCCGCGACCTGGTTGAGAAAGTCCGGCGCGGTGCCGGGCCGCAGTTCGTGGACCTGCAGACGTATCGCTTCCGTGGGCACTCGATGTCGGATCCGGTCTCGGGTACGTATCGGTCGACCGAGGAGGTCCAGAAGGCCAAGGAGGAAAAGGACCCCATCGCCATCCTCCGGGACACGTTGTTCGCCGCGGGACTGCTTGATGCGGACGGCCTCGCTGCGATGGACGCTGAGGCTCGAGCCATAGCGGCAGACGCGGCGGACTTTGCGGACGCTTCACCCCTCCCCGATCCGGATGCGCTCTACACACACGTGTGGGCTGAGGAGAATCCGAACGGCCGGCTCTTCTTCGACGGGAGGGAGCGCTGATGGCCGTCATGACCTATCGCGATGCCCTCAACGAGGCACTCCGCGAAGAGATGGAACGAGATCCGGACGTTTTCCTCATGGGTGAGGAAGTCGCTGAGTACGACGGTGCGTACAAGGTGTCGAAGGGTCTTCTGGACGCCTTCGGCGACCAGCGCGTGGTCGACTCACCGATCAGTGAGCTCGGATTCACGGGCCTGGGGGTCGGAGCGGCGATGGCCGGCCTGAGGCCCGTGATCGAGTTCATGACCTTCAATTTCGCCTTCCTGGCGATCGATCAGGTCATCAATACCGCCGCGAAGATGTACTACATGTCCGACGGCCAATTCCCGATGCCGATCGTGTTTCGGGGGCCGACGGGCGCGGCGTTACAGCTGTCTGCTCAGCATTCGCAGGCGTGTGAGACCTACTACTCGCATGCGCCGGGCTGCAAAGTCGTCACCCCGGCCACACCGGCCGATGCGAAGGGACTCCTGAAGGCATCGATCCGGGACAACGATCCTGTCGCGTTCATGGAAGGGGAGCTTCTCTACAACCTCAAAGGTGAGGTCCCCGACGACGACGACTTCGTGATTCCTCTCGGCGTGGCTGCGTTGAGGCGCGAAGGCTCGGATGTCTCTATCGTAACGCACGGCAAGATGATTCACGTCGCGCTTCAGGCAGCGGACAAACTCCAGAAGGACGGTATCGAAGCCGACGTCATTGATCTGCGGACCATCCGGCCGCTCGATATGGACGCGATCCTGGCGTCAGTCGCCAAGACGAACAGGGTCGTGTATGTCGAGGAGGGCTGGCCTTATGCCGGGACGGGGGCTCAGATCGTTTCCATGATCCAGGAGGAAGCGTTCGATCATCTGGATGCACCGGTTCTGCGGGTAACGCAGGCCGACGTTCCGATGCCCTACGCGAAAAACCTGGAGCTTCTGGCGAAGCCCTCGGCTGCCCGGGTGATCGAGGCCGTGAAGAAGGTGCTCTACCGATGATGCCCGCGGTTCGACCGACCCAAATGGGCGGGAGCAGATAGATGGCCACGAAAGTCCACATGGAGGCCCTGTCTCCCACGATGGAAGAGGGTCAGCTGGTACAGTGGCTCAAGTCCGAGGGGGACGTGGTCGCCAACGGTGACGTGCTCGCCGAGATCGAAACGGATAAGGCGACGATGGAGTTGATCGCCCGTGGAGATGGCGTGCTCAGGAAGATCTTCCTGGGTGCCGGGGGCACAGCTGATGTAGGCGCGGTGATCGGAGTGATCGCGGCGGCCGAGGAGGACATCTCGGGCATCGAGGGAGTCGATGGTGGCGGTTCGGGCGCAGCAGGGGAGCCTGCTCCTCCTGTCGCCGAGTCAGCCTCCCCGGCCGCGCCGACCCCTCCCGCACCCCCTGTGGCTCCTTCCACCCCACCCGCTTCGGCACCAACCGAGTCGACCGCCGCCGCTGGTGGCCGCGTGAAAGCTTCACCCCTCGCTCGACGTCTGGCCGAGGAGATGGGTGTCGATCTGTCTCGGGTCGCGGGCTCCGGTCCGGGGGGCCGCGTGGTCAAGCGCGACATTGAAACCGCGAAGGCGGCCGGCGTTACGGCACCCAGTGTCTCGGCCTGGACGGCTGACGAGGCCGAGTACGAAGACGTACCCACTTCGCAGATGCGAAAGGCCATCGCAAAGCGCCTCGTCACGTCGATCGGTCCGGTGCCGACGTTTTACCTCACCATCGATGTCGACATGGGTCGGACCATGGAGGCCCGGAAGAGTATCAACACGATGCTCGAGAAGGACGGCATCAAGGTCTCGATCAACGACATCGTGCTCAAGGCGACTGCAGCCGCTCTGCGCGCACATCCGAACTGCAACGCCCAGTGGCACGAGGGCTTCATCCGCCGATTCAACTCGGTGCACCTCGGCGTTGCCGTCGCGATCGAGGATGGCCTGATCACTCCGATCGTCCGAGACGCCCACGCGAAGGGGATCGCACGAATCGGGGCCGAGGTCAGGGAACTCGCCGGTCGGGCACGCGAGAAGAAGCTGATGCCCGACGAGTACACGGGCGCGACCTTCTCCGTCTCCAACCTCGGGATGTTCGGCATCCACGAGTTCACGGCCATCATCAATCCGCCGGAGTCCGGCATTCTCGCGGTGGGCGGTATCGAGGATACGCCCGTCGTGGTCGATGGAGCGGTCGTGATACGGCCCCGCATGCGCGTCACGATGAGTTGTGACCACCGGGTCATCGACGGAGCACAGGGATCTCGATTCCTGCAGACGCTCAAGGGAATGCTGGAAGAGCCGACCGCGATTCTGCTGTAGACTCAGCGGGCCGCCCTGACCCCAGCGAAAAGGCCCCACCCGGCCGACCGGGTGGGGCTTCTTCACGCGCTCATGTTTGGAGGCTGCGGGCTCTAGCTACCCGTGCTCCACGGCGGAACGACATGGTTCGTCCGCGCATACGCGATGAGCTGACCCAGGTGCTCATGCATATCGGCCATGGCCGTGGCCACGCTCGCGTGCACCGGCATCGGCGTGCCGAAGTAGGAGCCCTCGGAAAGGCGCTTCTCCTCGGACATTCCGGCAACCACCTCGAGGAGGAAGTCGAAGGACACGTCGAGTTCCGAAAGCATGTCCGCCTTGGACAGGGAGCCAGCACGCCTCAGCTCGGCGCCGAAGCCAGGCTCCGAACTCGATGGTGCGTCATAGCTCCACCCCGTCGGGGAAAGATGCGCTTCGGCGATTGCAAGACCCAGGACCTCCCGGACGGAGCGCACGCTGTCCATCGGCCGCCAGTCGTATTGGGCCTCATCGAAGGCCTCGGCGAGCTGGACGAACTTGCCGTGCATTCCTTCGATCCGTTTGTGACAACTCATCGCTGGCGCGTTCGACGGGTCGCCCTAGTTTAGTCGCCCGCTCGAACGGAACTGGTTTCACCCTTGAAATGAGGTGCTGCGATGTCGAAACGCATGCAACCCTTCGCTGCCGCGGCCCTGACGATCGCTGTCGCGCTGGCGACTCCGTCCTTCGCGTCTGCGCAGGCAGACGGAATGAGGAAGATCTCCCTCGAGATGTATCTCGATCTCGAGAGCGCGTCTAACCCTCAGATTTCACCTGACGGGACCCAGGTCGTCTACACTCGCGGATGGGTCGACAAGATGAACGATCGGCGCGAGTCGTCGGTCTGGATCATGAATGCCGACGGATCGAGGGCGCGTTTCCTCGTCGACGGTTCCGGCCCAATCTGGTCTCCGGACGGCACCCGGATCGCCTATACCGCCGAAGGCGAACCGGGAGGCAGCCAGATCTTCGTCCGCTGGATGGACGACGAGGGAGCGGCGAGTCAGATCACACGACTGCAAAAGGCTCCCGGCGGGATCCGCTGGTCGCCCGATGGTAACACGCTTTCCTTCACGATGACGATGGAGGGAGAGGAAGCATGGTCGGTCAGCCCTCCGGGCCGACCCGACGGAGCGACATGGACAGCCCCTCCGAAGGTCGTAACGCGGGCCGACTACCGTCAGGATCGCGTGGGCTTCGTCGATGAAGGTTGGCGGCACATCTTCGTCGTCCCCGCCGAGGGCGGGACCGCGAGGCAGCTGACGGATGGCTATTGGAACCATTCGACTGGCGAGTGGACGGCGGACGGTCAGGAGCTGGTCTTCTCGTCGCTTCGGACCGAAGACTCCGAACTCTCATGGCGCGAGTCCGAGGTCTACGCGGTGAACGTCGCGAACGGCGCGATCCGTCAGCTCACGACGCGCCGGGGTCAGGACTCTGGTCCGATCCCGTCACCCACCGGTGACCTGATCGCGTATCGGGGAGCGGACTTCCACACGGACACGTACCGGAACTCGGGCGTCTACGTGATGAACATGGATGGCTCGAACCCCCGCCTGATTTCCGGAGACTTCGATCGTTCGATCAATGGCATGCAGTGGGCCCACGATGGTAGCGGCTTGTACCTCACGGTCAGTTCCGAGGGCGACCGGAACATCCACTTCGTTTCGACGGATGGAGGTGTGACCGAGCTTTCGACGGGTCACCACATGTTCTCGCTGAGTTCGTTCACCTCGGACGGTCGTGCGGTGGGCACGCTCACGAGTCCGCAGGTGCCATCGGACATCGTCTCCTTCGCCCTCTCCAATCCGAACCGGCGCACGCAGCTCACTCATGTGAACGATGACGTGTTCGCGGGTGTGAGCTTCGGTGAGGTCGAAGAGATCAAGTACGAGTCGGTCGATGGGTTCGAGATCGAGGGTTGGATCGTCAAGCCCCCGGACTTCGATCCGAATCAGAAGTACCCGTTGATGCTGTCGATTCACGGTGGACCGCACGGCATGTACAACGTCGGATTCAATTTCGGTTGGCAGGAGCACGCCGCGAACGGGTACGTGGTGCTATATACGAATCCGCGCGGCAGTTCAGGCTATGGAAGCGCGTTCGGCAACTCGATCAAGAACGCGTACCCGGGTAAGGACTATGACGACCTGATGAACGGCGTAGATCTGGTCATCGATCGCGGCTACATCGATGAGCAGAACATGTTCGTCTATGGTTGCTCTGGCGGTGGTGTCCTGACGTCGTGGGTGGTCGGGCACACCGATCGGTTCGCGGCTGCTTCGGCGAACTGCCCGGTCACGAACTGGCTGTCTTTCGTCGGCACGACCGACGGCATCGGCTGGTATCGTAACTTCGAGAACTTCCCGTGGGACGACCCGAGCGAGCACCTGGAGCGCTCTCCCCTCATGTATGTCGGTAACGTCACCACGCCGACGATGCTCATGACGGGCGTCAACGACTTGCGCACGCCGATGCCTCAGACGGAGGAGTATTTTGCGGCGCTCAAGGTCATGGGTGTCGAGACTGCGATGGTCCGCTTCAACAACGAGTGGCACGGCACATCGAGCACGCCGTCGAACTTCCTGCGCACGCAGCTGTTCCTGCGCGAGTGGTTCGCGAAGCACTCGCGAGGACGGAGCATCACACAGGACTGATTCGACCGCAGGACTGAAGCACGGTCCGTTCGGGGCCGGGTGGCCAAGCCACCCGGCCCCGTTGGTTCAGTCGCTCTTGAGCGTTCTCATCGGGTCGAGCCGCGACGCGCTTCGCGCCGGTACGTACACGGCCAGCGCGGCAACCGAGAGCAGCGTAAGCGGCACGAGGGTGAAGGACACCGGATCGACGGCATCGACGGAGTAAAGCATTCCCTGCACGAGGCGGGATGCGCCCAGGGCAGCGGCCATTCCTATCCAGGCGAATGCCGATCTCGCGATTCCGACGAGACACCGAGTACGCCATCACCCCGTAGATCCCGACGGCGGCAAGCGTGAGGCCGAGCAAACCGAAGAGGCCGAGGACCGTGCCCCCAAGTCGAGCGGGCAGGAGGGCGTAGCCCATGTGTTCCTCGACCGTGCGGAGGTCGGATACGGCCAGATCGGCGTCCGCCGCGTTGACCACGGCTCGCAGTTTTCTCATCGCAGCCTGTGGGTCGCCGTTCGTCCGAGCGACGATGGTCATGCCCGACCGATAGATCGTTCTGTGGGGGAACAGCATGTACTCCGTTGGATCCTCACCCAGGCTGCGGTACTTGCCGGTTTCGATGACCCCGACGATCTCCCACTCCCGACCGCCTCTCAGGACTGTCTTCCCGAGCCCGGACTCACCGGGCCAGAAGTGATCAACGAACCGCTGATTCACGACCATGACCGGTTGGCTCTCCGCATCATCCATGCGCGTGAACGTACGGCCCTCACGCAACTGGAACCCCGCCGCCTCGATGAGTCCTTCGGTCACGTAGCTGAAGAGAAAGCTCGCGGGCTCATCTTCCCCGAACTCGTAGCCTGGAATCTCCACGCCACCGTCACTCGTGTTGACTCCGAGGGGAAGGGATACGGTGAGGCCAACGTCGGTTACTTCGGGAAGGCCGCCCACGTCTGTGAGCATGCGGTCCCAGAACTCCCGTCCCATCGCCTGGTCGTATCCTTGCAGGCCGGGATCGACGGAGACCGTCACGATGTTCGCGGGATCATCGAAACCGGTGTCGATCTGGTTGGCCGCCTGAAGGCTACGGATGAAGAGCCCGGAACTGATCAGTAGCAGAAGGGACAAGGCGATCTGTGCTACCACCAGAATGCTGCTCGCCTTCGAGCCTCCCGCTTTGGCGTTCGCCTCGCCCTTCACGGCGGACACGGTTTCCGGCTTTGCCGCCTGAAGCGCAGGCGCCATCCCGAAGACAAGACCCGCTGCGAGCGACACAGCGGCGGTGAACGCCAGTACGGTCGAGTCGATGGAGACATCGATCACGAACGGGCCGTCGATCGGGGGCTGAAATGCGGCCAGGCTCCGGATCGCGATTCTGGCCAGACCAACGCCCGCTGCGCCGGCAATGACACTGAAGAGCAGGCTCTCGGTCATGAGCTGTTGCACGATGCGCCGACGCCCGGCCCCCATGCTTATTCGAATTCCCATCTCGCGACGACGATCACGCGCCCTCGCCAGGAAGAGGTTGGCGACGTTGACGCACGCGATGAGAAGGAGGAGCCCGACGACGACCATCATGACCGCGCTCATCCTCTTCTGGGCCGAGCCGAGGAAGGGGTGGATGCCCGCGTCGTTCTGCAGGACGAGGGTGTGGCCGCGTTGGGTGTCGTATTGGTCCGGGTACTCCTCTCGGAGGACGGACAGCATGGCATCCATCACCTGGCCCGCCCGCGCGATCGTGACACCCTCTCTGAGCCGCGCGATCGCGTTCATGCTGTTGCTTCCGCGCGCCTCGATCGCGTTCGACGACGGATTGAGCACCCGATCCATCATGAGGGGTGTATAGAGCGGCGGCTGCACCCAGCTGACCGGACCCGGGAAATTCTCGGGCGCTACTCCGACGATCTCGAAGACCTCGCCGTTGAGCGACAGCGTCCGGCCGATGACGTCCGGGTCTCCCCCGAATCGGGCCTCCCAGTACCCGTGCCCCAGGACTGTCACACGGTGGGCGCCAGGATCTCGGTCCTCGACCCCCGGGATGAAGGCGCGTCCCAAGGCGGGTTGGACGCCGTACGTCTGGAAGAAGTTGGCGGAGACCGCGAGGCCCATGGTTCTCTCGCTCGACCCGTCCGCGGCGATCGCCAGGGGCTGGAAGTACCAGGCTCCGACGTCCTCGAAAACGTCGTTGGAGCGGTCGCGAAGATCCTGGTAGTGCGGAATGGAGACCGAGCCGAAGTCGGCGGCTGGCCAGGCGCGGTAGATCTGGACGAGTTCCTCGGGACTCGCCACCCCCTCGAGTGGCTTCAACAGGATCCCGTGAACGGCAGAGAACGTCGCCGCGTTCAGACCGATTCCGAGCGCCAGGGTCGTGACCGCGGCGATGGTGAATATGGGATTCTTGACGAGCATCCGTACCGAAAACCGTAGGTCCTGCCAGAAGTCGCTCATGATCCCATCCGCCCCTCGACTGGGTGTTCTTGGTTCGTGTGTCATCGGCATCGACGTCACGAAGTCCCGCAACAGGAATCCCAGGAGCCGAAAGCCGCCCAGGGTCCCGGTGAAGCGTGCTTCGCCTCTTCGATCGTCGAATGCCTGCAGAAGGTCTTCCGCGAACCGCTCGCGGAAGGAGGCCGGGTACAGGCTGAGCAGGCGCTGGTAGACCGCCCGAACGCGGTCCTCGCCCGAAGGCGTGGGACCCGTGCTCATATGCCCAGGCGCTCCTGCGCCAGAGAGGCCGCGCGCATGAGTCGTTCCGACTCAGACCTCAGCGCGGCACCGCCGCCGTGGGTCATGCGGTAGTAGCGACGCCGACCGGCGTGCAGGCCCTCTTCCCCAGGGTTTTCGGCTTCCTCGATCAGTCCGGCCGATCCCATCCGCTGAAGTGTGCCGTAGAGGGTGCCCGGGCCCATGACGATGCGTCCGTCGGTCAGTTCCTCGACCTCACGCGCGATCGCGTAGCCGTGGCGTGGCCCGTTCGCCATTGCCACGAGCACGTGAAACGCGGTGGGCGAAAGTGGCAGAACTTCGTCGAGGTCGATTGCGTCGGTCACGTGCCGCTCCTGGCATACATCCGTCAGCGATATATGTCACCTACGGATGTATTCGCGGAGAGGTTTCGGGGTCCTTGGTGTCCGCCGTCCCTAGCTCTAGCGGAGCGCCTTTTCGTAGATCCGCCAGCGCTTTGTCGGCGAGAGCCCCATCGCCTCTATCGGTCCCGTGGCTCCTTCGTTGTCCGCGAGAATCCATGAGGCCTCGGCTCCCTCGAAGCCGGTCGCCCGCGCCCTCCGGGCGCCTTCCCACACGAAAAGCGGAAACAGGCCACGGTTCCTGTACTCCGATCGGAGGCCAAAGAGGACGATTCGTCCTCGGGAAACGCCTCGGAGGCCAGTGAGGAGTCGAATGACGTTCTGTGGCCACATCCGGCCCGACGGAATGCGGGCCAGGATCTGATTGATGTCGCGTGCCACCATCATGAAGCCCACCATTTCACCGTCGACCTCTGCCACGAAGGAATACTCGGGCATCACGACCGACTTCAGGTCCCTGGCCGTGTGCCAGAACTCATCCCAAGCGGGCGGTACGAACCCCCAATTCCCCATCCACGCGTCGCAGTACAGGTCGAGGACCTTCCGGGCCTCCTTTTTCAGAATCGCGACGTCCAGTGTCCGGAACGTCACTCCGGTCTGACGGCGGGTCCGTTCAGCCAGTCGTTCCAGCCGGTCGGGCACGGTGGCGTCTCCGTGCGACGGAATCCAGTATCCGAGCAGGTCCTGCACCGCTTCGTAGCCTGCCGCCTCGATCAGGCGTCCCGAATACGCGGGATGCCAGGGCGTCATCACGAACGGTCGGAGCTCGCTCCCTTCAACCAGGAGCCCGGATTCGTGGTTCATGGACGGGCTCAATGGACCTCGAATCGAGGTCAGACCCCTTTCTCTCAACCACTCTGCCGCAGTAGAGAGCAACGCGTCAGCGGCCTCGGCGTCGTCTGCACAGTCGAAGAAGCCGAAGAAGCCGACCCGGTCGTCGTGATGCCGGTTGTGGGCTCGGTTCTCGATGGCCGCGACTCGGCCGACCGGACGTCCGTGGCGCGTCGCCACGAAGAGAGCGAGATCTGCGTCCCGATAGAACGGGTTCTTCCGGATATCGAGCGCGTCCTTCACGACCATTCTTAGCGGCGGAACCCAGGCGTTGCTGCCGCCCCCATAGAGATGCCAGGTGACGTCGATGAACCGCGCCGTCCCCCGCCTGCCCTCCACGTGATCGATTCGCAGCGTCAAAGCCTTCGCTCCCATTGAGGTGTCACGCGAGGGACCCCATGGCCGTCCGCTCCACCGCCCGCACCAGAATCTCGGGCGCTTGGGCGACCCAGTCCTGGAATCTCGTCACGGCTTCGAAGGAAGGGACCGGCTGGCTCTTCCAGAAGTCATCCAGGTCTTCGTACGTACCGGCTCGTGCCGCGCCCGAGCGCTGTGCGTCCCACGCGTTCAGCGTCTGCTCGAAGTGGCCCTCAGTCGGAACTGCGAGGACTGGCTTGCCGAGATAGTGCGCCTCGCAGATCGACTCGAAGCCGGCGGAGCCTACGAAGGCACGGCAACGCGCCAGGTGTGACAGGAAGGCCTCGCCTGACAGCCCGTGCGCGTTGAAGCCCGGTTCGGGCGGCTCGGAAAGGGCTTCAGGGCCCCCGTCCACATAACAGTGCACACTCACGTCCGGGTTACGCCGGTGCCAACGGAGCAGGTCGTTCGCGTATCCGGGGTTGAGCGCATAGGCGAGGAGAAAGCCCTCGTCGTCCACGACGAGGTCGTCGAGGCCCGGGCGGAGCAGCGGGGGTGCCACGTAGAGGTGTGATGCCGGTCGTGGCTGATGCGGCCCGAAGGAGAGGGCGACCTTCCTGGCGCCTCCGGAGGCCGTGGCACGTGCGTAGGCGAGGACGAACCTCTTCACGTGTTCGGGGCCAGGTGCGGCGTCGAGGTCGGGATGGAGAAAGATGTAGTTGTGCGCGACCGCGAGGGCCGGGACCTCGCTACGGATGAGGCGAGAGAGCGCACCCATCAGGTCCAGGAAATTCACCACGACATCGACGTCGCGGGTGGCGTCCGCGATGTCGATGACGGACTTGACGAAATCTGGGGACCTGCGAATCGCATCCATCGCGGTGCGGCCCACCGAGAGCCGCTGTCCGTCGGCGCCGGGCACTTGCGTCGGCGCGTGAAATGACCGGACGGGCACGTCGAAAGAAGAAGCGAAATAAGCCGGCACGGATCGATGGGGACTACGACCTAGAAGCACCCGTTCGACTGAATGGCCGGCGTCGGTGAGAAACGCCCTCAACGCCAGGGCCTGGGTCATGTGCCCGCGACCCTCTCCCTGCACCACGAAAGCGACCCTCAATGCACGCATAATACCAAGGTCTTATAGGCAATACGGTCAGATTCGACCTTGCCGGAATGGGTGGCGGGTCTACCTTCGTAGACTTAAAAAGTTCAAGAATACCGGGATTCTTCGGGGTCCCTGTCCATACTGAGAGGCCTGCGTGGCTGGTAGCGACACCTTCGATCTCATCATTATCGGCAGTGGCCCGGGCGGTTACGTCGCCGCAATTCGTGCTTCTCAACTCGGTCTCAGCGTGGCGTGTGTCGAGGACGAGAAGCTCGGTGGCGTGTGCCTCAACATCGGGTGCATCCCGACCAAGGCGCTGCTCACGAGCGCGCTCCTCGCAAACGAAATGAAGGCGGGCGAGCAACACGGGATTATCGCGAAGGATCTGACGTTCGATCTTGGACCTGCGCAGCAGCGGAGTCGGAAGGTCGCGGACCAACTGAACAAGGGTGTCACCGGACTCTTCAAGAAGAACAAGGTGACCCACCTCCCCGGGTACGGTCGGCTCAAAGGCCCGGGCAAGGTCGAAGTCGAGTCCGAAGACGGCAACAAGACTGTGTACGATGCTTCGCACATCATCATCGGAACAGGTTCACGTCCCCGTGACCTACCGGTTCTGAAAATCGACGAGGACCGTATCTGGTCCTCGACCGGTGCGCTCATGCAGGAAAAGGCGCCTGAATCGCTCTTTATCGTCGGGGCGGGCGCCATCGGGATGGAGTTCGCCGACGTGTTCGATGCGTTCGGTACCAAGGTCACCATGGTCGAAGCGATCGACAGGATCCTCCCTCTGGAGGATGCCGAGGTGTCCAAGTTCATGGAGCGGACGTACAAGAAGCGCGGCGTGGCCATCCACACGGGCTCCATGTTCCAGAGCGCCGAGGTCGGCGCCGATGGAGTGACGGTCACCTTCACCGACAACAAGGGCGCGACACAGACGCTCGAGGTGGACTATGTCTTGTCCGCGGTTGGCCGGGTCCCGAATTCGGGTGACCTTGGCCTGGATACCGTGGGAGTGCAGACAGACGCACATGGTTTCATCACGGTGGACGAGCGACTCCGGACCAATGTGCCGGGTGTCTACGCGATCGGTGACGTGGCGGGCAATCAGCTATTGGCGCACAAAGCCACGCACGAGGGCATCGTCTGCGTCGAGCACATCGCCGGCGTCGGACACGGCGCGGTGGACTACTCGAACGTGCCCAACTGCACGTATTGCCATCCGGAGGTTGCCTCCGTGGGCCTCACCGAGGCCGAGGCCAAGGAGCAGGGGCACGACATCGAGGTCGGTAAGTTTCCATGGGTCGGCATCGGACGCGCAGTTGCTGCGGGGCATACCGACGGCTTCGTGAAGATCATCCGCGACAAGAAGTACTCCGAAATCCTCGGAGCCCATATCGTGGGGTCACACGCCACCGAGCTCATCGCGGAGTTCGTGGTCGGGCGTCATCTCGAGTCGACGGTCGAGGAATTGGAAAAGGCCATGCACCCTCACCCGACGCTGTCCGAAGGCGTCGCGGAAGGTGCCTTGGCCGCGTTGGGAAGAGCCATCCACATCTAGGTCAAACCATGAGCCAGCTATCCGTGAGCGCACAGCCGAACCTTGATCAGCCAGCTGACCGTGAGTGGACCGATGAGCAGGGCACCGCTCTTCGGCTCTGGGTCACGTTGGCTCGATGCCATGCCACGTACGCGAAGGCGATCGCGGCCAAGGTCCAGGATTACGGGCTGACCACACCTCAGTTCGGCACGCTCGAGGCGCTCTACCACCTCGGGCCACTATCTCTGGGAGAACTCGCCGACAAGCTGTTGGTGACCGGCGGCAACGTGACCTACGTCATGGATAGGCTCGAAGACCAGGGGCTGGTTTATCGCTACCGGAGGCCCGACGATCGACGAGTCATTCAGGCTCGCCTGACCCCAGAGGGTCGCGAGCTCGTGGCCGAGGTCTTCCCGGGACACGCGTCATACGTGGAGCACCTCTCGCGACACCTGTCGACCGAAGAGCAGGAGCTGCTCAGCGGCCTGCTCAAGTCACTCGGTACCGGAATCCAGACCAAGGACATCTGAGTCCGGGTCGACTCCGCGGATCGACAGGATCCGCAGTAACGCCTCACCGATCTTGTTGTTCGGTGTCGAGGCGCCCGCGGTGATTCCGAGTTCGAACGGCCCTTCGGGCAGCCATACCGACTCGACCGTTTCCGGTGCATGAGGGTCCAACTCGGGCTTGTGCCGAATGGATCCCGTTTCCACGTCGATACATGCTGCGTCTTCGACGTGGAAGGTCGTCGTGTACTGTCGACAGAGGTGAGCCAGGTGATTGGTGTTCGACGAGTTGTACCCCCCGATCACGAGCATGACGGTGGGAGGGGTCTCCATCATCTCGGCTACCGCGTCCTGTCGTTCCTGCGTGGCGGAACAGATCGTGCCGAAGGAGCGGAAGTG
Source organism: Gemmatimonadota bacterium (assembly GCA_039585495.1). Lineage (GTDB taxonomy): Bacteria > Gemmatimonadota > Gemmatimonadetes > Longimicrobiales > Gaopeijiaceae > UBA2589. Next base: position 17,579 of record JBDGVT010000113.1, read on the forward strand.
TGTGGAGGCGTGCTCCTCGCCGAACCGCTCCACCATAGCCTCGTGGACCTTCCATCCGATCGCGAGCGACTCGTTGGCAAGCATCGTGGTCTGGTTCGCTACGCCGATGAAGGAGAGGTCCACATCCGGATCGAACCCGGGCGATGTCTTTTCCTCGAAGTGGTCGATGAACGCCTCGCGACTCAGGTGCCCCGGACGCTTCGCGATGTAGTCGAAGAGAAGCGCCCCTTCATCCATGTTCCGGACGATGATGTACTTGCCGCCGTCGTGCTTGTTAACCTGAGATGCCGTGGCGCGGGACTCCTCGTGCGTGTATTTGCCATGGATGACGGCCGTGAAGCCATCCCTCGCATAACTCTCGACTCGCTTCCAGACGTGCAGGACCGATCCGCAGGTGGTGTCGACGAGAATGCACCCGATGTCTCGCAAGGTGTCGAAATCGTGCAGCGTGACGCCGAAGGCCGGAAGGATGACTACGTCCTCCGGGGTCAGATCGGAAAAGTCGAACGTGCCCGACGGATCGGGATGGATGAACGAGATGTTCATATCCGTCATCCGCTGGTTCACGTGCGGATTGTGGATGATCTCACCGACGAGATGGATCGGACGATCGGGGAACTTGTGAACCGTCTCGTACGCGTAGTCGACTGCTCGGTCCACGCCGTAGCAGAACCCGAACTCTTGAGCGAGCCGTACCTGCACGTCGCCGAACGTGTCGACATAGCCACGCGAACGGATGCGCTCGACGATGGCGGAGTGGTACTCGCCGTCGATGAGTGGCCGCAGCTCTTTCTTGAGCCCAAACCCCTTCCTGAAGTACGTCTGCTCCATGAAACGTCTGCTCGAGGCGAAAGTGTGGAGTCCGGAGGTACACCTGCGCTCTGGCGCCGGTCCATGAATTGAACCTCGATGGACCCGGCTCGGGTAGTGAGGGCATGAACCTACTCGGTCGCCTCGCGCTTCTTTTCGTAATCGTACCCATCGTCGAGCTCATGCTGCTCATTGAAATGGGTCAATGGGTCGGGCTTATGCCGACTCTGATGCTGGTCCTGTTCACGGGCGTTACCGGGGCCTGGTTGGCCCGAGCCGAGGGGCTGCGGGTCTTCTTCCAGTTCCAGAAACAGCTCGCGTCCGGTCAGATTCCAGGTCAGGCCATGCTGGACGGCATCAGCGTGCTGATCGGTGGGGCGTTCCTGCTGACACCGGGCATTCTCACCGACGTCGTGGGCTTCTCCTTGCTGATTCCGCTCTCTCGCCGCTGGATCCAAAGGCGGGTTCGCGCTCATATGGAGCAGCAGATCCGTGACGGCGGCATCCAGGTGGTCTCGATGGGGCCGGGGATGATGAGCGGGGGCTTCGGTTTCGGAGATCGGGGTGAAGGCGGTCAGGCGCCTTCCGCCCTGGATCCGTCCAAGGGCATTACGGTCGATCCCGACGAGCCTGGCACCTGACCCGGACGACGCGCCGGGGCCGAGCCTTCAAAGCCTATGCGTTGCGCAGATCCAGCGACGGCAGGAGCCTGGCTGCGCGCCTGTGTTGCGTCACCTGCTCGTAGCCGTAGGCGATTCGCAGCAGCACGTCTTCGCTCCACTGCCGCCCGAAGAACAGGATTCCGACCGGGAGCCCGAAGACGTAGCCGTTGGGAACCGTGATACTCGGATAGCCGGCGACCGCCGCGGTCCCTGAACTGCCATGGCTCGACCCGTCATCGGTCGCGAGGTCGATCTTCCAGGCGGGGGTGGTGGTCGGAGAGACGATGGCGTCCAACTGGTGCTCGTCCATCACCGCGTCGATGCCCTGCGCGCGTGACAGGACTCGGGCCGTCTCCACGGCCCTGAGATACTCGGGAGAGGTGAGGTCTCCCTTGGCGTCCGCCTCTTCGAAGATCTCCTGGGCGAAGTAAGGCATCTCGAGGTCGGCGTTGGCTTCGTTGAAGGCGATGATGTCCGCGAGCGTCGCCAGGCCGTTGGGGCGACCGGACATCTCCAGGTACGCGGCCATGTCCGCCTTGAGTTCGTAGAGCAGGACCTGATACGACGGGCCGCCGAACTGGCGCCGGGTCTCGACGATCGTGTCTTCGACGATGGTCGCACCCGCGGACGCCATGGCCCGGATCGCGTCCTCCATGAGTGCGTCCACGTCCGGGTGGTTCCCGAAGTGGCTCCTCTCGATGCCGATCCGAGCGCCCCGAAGGCCGTCTGCGTCCAGGTAGGAGGTGTAGTCCGTGTCCGCGAAGCGGGCGGAAGCGGCCGTGGCCGGGTCTCGCGCGTCGGGACCGGCCAAGGCGGTAAGCAACGCCGCTGCATCGGCCACTGAGCGGGTCATCGGGCCAGCGGTATCCTGGGTATGAGAGATCGGAATGATCCCCGCCCGACTGACCAGCCCCACCGTCGGCTTCAGGCCAACGACCCCATTGAGCGATGCCGGGCACACCACCGACCCGTTGGTCTCGGTACCGATCGCGCCGGCGCAGAAGTTGGCCGAAGCGGCCGCGCCGGATCCCGAAGACGAGCCACACGGGTTCCGGTCGACCGCGTACGCATTGCCGCACTGCCCGCCACGTCCGCTCCAGCCGGAACTCGAACGAGTCGAGCGGATGTTCGCCCACTCCGAAAGGTTTGCCTTGGCCAGAATGATTGCCCCCGCCTCGCGGAGCTTGGTGGCGACTCCGCTGTCCTGGGCCGCGTAGTGACCCTCGAGCGCGTAGGAGCCGGCCGTGGTCGTCATCTGGTCGGCCGTGTCGATGTTGTCCTTCACCGCGATCGGAATCCCGTGCAAGGGCCCCCGGACATTACCAGCCGCACGTTCTTCGTCGAGTTGCTGCGCGATCGCGAGCGCCTCAGGGTTGGTCTCGATGATCGACCGGAGGCGCGGGCCCGCGCGGTCGAGCGCGGCGATGCGGTCGAGATAGAGCCGAGTGATTTCGACCGAGGTGCGCTCCCCCGATTCCATCGCCGCGGTCAGTTCGGCGAAGGTGGCCTCCTCGAGCTCGAACGCCTCGTTGACCCACCAGGCCTCGACTTCCCGGCCCGTCGTGCCGGACCCCGTCGGAGCGCACGCAGACGCGCCCAACGTTGCCGCGGCGGCGGCGCTCACACCCCCGAGCTTCACGAAGTCCCGACGGTCGATGTTGGCTGGGGAATGGCTGTCTTTCGAGTCGGACATGATAGGCTCCGTGATATCGGTGAGGCCGCCAACTTGGGTGAGGTCATCCGGGTCGAGCAAGCCGTCGTGCCGCCAGCGATGAGGGTGCCAGAGCGCCCGTTTCGCCATGGATGTGTTCTGCAGCATCCCGTAGCTTTCCGGCATGAGCCGAGACATTTCTTTCCTGGAGCGCCTTCTCGACGCCCCCGGCCCCTCTGGATTCGAGGTGAGGGCGGCACGGGTATGGCGGGAGGAGGCCGAGACTTTCGCTTCGAACGTGAAGGTCGACGTGAACGGTAATTCCTTTGCAACCGTGAATCCCGACGGAGGCCCGTGCGTCATGCTCGCGGGTCACATCGACGAAATCGGTATGCAGATCACGCACATCGACGAAGAGGGCTTCCTCTACATCGACGAGATCGGCGGATGGGATCCCCAGGTCCTCGTCGGTCAGCGTGTGACCGTCTTGAGTCGCGACGGGGACGTTACCGGCGTCGTCGGGAAGAAGGCGATTCACCTGATTCAGCCGGAGGATCGGTCCAAGGCCTCCAAAACCCGACAGCTCTGGGTGGACGTCGGAGCGGACGATCGGGACGGCGTCTCAGCCCTGGGAATCCGGGTCGGTGATCCGATGGTGATCGCTCAAGGCATGGTGCGCCTCGCAGGAGACAGGATTGCGAGTCGGGCCATCGACGACCGCATCGGTGCATTCGTGGTTCTCGAGGCGATCCGGATGTTGGCTTCCGACCCGGAACCGTCCGTGGCGGCGGCGACGGCCGTTGCGACTGTTCAGGAGGAGATCGGATATCAGGGCGGTGGTGCGAGAACGAGCGCTTACTCGGTCGATCCCGATGTCGCGATCGTGGTCGATGTCACGTTCAGCACGGATGTACCGGACGTAGAGAAGAAAGAGCTCGGGGAGCACGAACTCGGGGGTGGTCCGGTGCTCAGCCGGGGGTCTGCCGCTCACAACGAGGTTTTCGAGATGCTCGCGAAGGTGGCCCAGGACGAGGGGATTCCCTATACGATCCAGGCGTCTCCCAAGGCTACCAGGACCGACGCCGACGGCATCCATCTGACTCGCCATGGTGTGCCCACCGGGCTCGTGTCGGTACCGAATCGGTACATGCACTCTCCGAACGAGGTCGTCAGTATCGAGGATCTCTTCCACACGGCGAGCCTGATTGCCGCGTTCATTCGGCGTCTGGGCCCGGAGACCGACTTCACGCCCCGATAGGACCTCGCTTTCCGACGCCGTTGACGCCCCTCCGTGGTGTTTCTACCGTTCCATCCCCTACGGTCGAGACCGCGGGTCGCTCTCGTGCGGAGAGCCGTCGATCAGGGGAAGGAGCCGAATCTTTCATCGGCCTCCAGTGCAGCAAGCTCACGCGGGACCGCGCCGAAGTGAGTGGGACACTCCGATTGGAAGTCAGCTAATGCTGGATGCAGCAAGCATCATCAAGGAACTGCAGGACATGCGCGATGACGGACACCTGTCCGACGCCCTGCTTCGCAAGGCGGTTCGCTCCGTCTCGGTCGACGAACGCTTCGAGTGGACGGGCGTGTACCTCCTGGGGGCGGAAGACGAGCTCTGGCTCCACAACTACGTCGGTGAGCCGACGGAGCATGCGAAGATTCCGGTGGGTACCGGGATCTGTGGCCGTGCTGTCGCCGAGCGCACCAATCTCAACATCCCCGATGTCAGTGCGGAGGAGAACTACCTCTCGTGCTCGCCGGATATCCAGTCGGAGCTCGTGGTTCTGATTCGGGCAGGCGACGACATCTTCGGCCAGATCGACATCGACTCGGAGGAGAAGGCCGCGTTCACCGAGGATGACGAAGTCGCGCTCATCGGGATCGCCGACAAGCTCGCCGAGCAGCTCGCAGCCGAGAAGCGGGAGGCGTCCTGACCGAACGCCCTGACTTCCTCAATGCGGGTAACTCGGGGCTGTTCACGCTGGACGGAACCCGCAGTTATTGGGTAGGGAATCGAAGGATCGCGGTCATCGACCCAGGCCCGGACGTGGAAGACCACGTCCGGGCTTTGTCGTCGGTGCTCGAGACGGCCGACGATGCGGCGATCCTTCTCACGCACGGGCATGCGGACCATGCTGCCGCCGCTGTGCCGCTAGCGGCCGCGACGGGTGCGCCTGTCTGGGGTCCGGAGGGGCTGGACGGGGTCGATCACGTGCTCCAGGACGGAGACAGCATCGAGACGGACCACGGAGCGCTCGTCGCGTGCCATACGCCTGGGCATACGATCGATCACCTCGTGTATCACTGGCCCGAAAGAAAGGCGTTGTTCGCCGGGGACCTCGTGCTCGGGGTCGGCGATACCACCTGGGTCGCGGAGTATCCGGGCTGTGTCGCGGACTATCTCCGATCGATCGACCGGGTACGGGCCATCGAGCTGTCGGTGATCTATCCCACGCATGGCCCTCCGCTCACCGATCCGGACACGGCGCTGGACCGCTTCGAGGCACACCGACGCGCCCGAATCCGTCAGGCGGCGGATGCCATGTCCGAGCATCCGGAGGCGGATATCGACGAGTTGGTCGACATCGTGTACGGAGGCAGCGTGCCTTCTGCCATGAAGGGTGCGGCACGCATGTCCCTGGGAGCGCTCGTCGAGTACGTCAGAGGGGCCGGCGAGTAGGCCGAGTCGTGTTGCCACCTCTCTCCGACGCGGCGTATCCTCGGGCATGATTGGCCCCCTCGCACCCGACGTGGTACGCGCCCTGAAGGAGATCGTCGGGGCTCGGCACGTCATTACCGACCCCGACCGGTTGCTCGTCTACGAGTCCGACGGGCTCACGGCCTATCGAGTCGCTCCTCGGGCGGTGGTGTTGCCGGCCACGACCGACGAAGTCTCGTCGGTCGTGCGCCACCTCCATCTCGAGGGGATCGAGATCGTCCCGCGCGGTGCCGGAACCGGGTTGTCAGGGGGAGCGTTGCCGACACCGGGAGCCGTCGTGGTCGGCACCGCTCGAATGAACAAGATCCTGACGATCGACGGGGAGAATCGACTCGCGCGGGTCCAACCCGGAGTGGTGAACGCACGATTGACGGATGCGACGAAGCCGTACGGACTCTACTACGCGCCGGATCCGTCCTCTCAGAGCACGTGCACGCTGGGCGGCAACGTCGCGGAGAACTCCGGAGGCCCACATTGCCTCAAGTACGGGGTCACGTCCCGGTACGTGACCGGCCTGACGGTGGTCATGCCGGGAGGCAAGATCGTGCATCTCGGGGGCGTGGGCCGGGAAGCCACAGGGGGACTCGATCTGGTGGGCCTTTTCGTCGGCTCAGAGGGGTGCTTCGGGATCGCCACAGAAATCGAGGTGCGACTGCTGCCGGTCGCGGAGGGAGTACGTACCCTCCTGGGCCTCTTTGACACGATGGAGGCGGCGGGCCATGCGGTTACGTCGATCATCGGTTCGGGTCTGATGCCGGCCGCCGTCGAGATCATCGACAAGGCGACGATCGAGGCGGTGGAGGCGAGCGTGTTCGCCGCAGGGTATCCGGTCGACGTCGGCGCCGCGCTGGTCATCGAATTCGATGGGACGGAAGCCGGCCTCGATCTCGACGCGGACCGCGCCGAATCGTGCTGCATGGAGGCTGGTGCGCGCGAGGTGCGCCGCGCCACGGACGAGGAGGAACGCATGGCCCTTTGGAAGGGCCGCAAGAAAGCGTTCGGCGCCATGGGCAGGATCGCGCCCGACCTCCTGGTCCAGGATGCGACCGTGCCTCGAACACGCCTGCCAGAGGTCCTCGCACGCATTACCGAGATCGGGAAGCGTTTCGATCTCAAGGTGGCCAACGTCTTTCACGCGGGGGACGGGAACCTCCATCCCAACCTTCTCTTCGATCGAAAGAATGCGGACGAACTCGACCGGGTGGAGCGGGCATCCCGTGAGATCATGGAACTCTGTGTCGATGTGGGCGGGACGATTACAGGGGAGCACGGAGTCGGCGTGGACAAGCGTGGCTACATGACGCTCGTGCACAACGACGTGGAGCTCGACATGCTCCGGAGAGTCCGGAGCGTGTTCGATCCCGACGGGCTCTTCAACCGGGGGAAGGTCCTCCCGGAGATCGAGGAAATCACGGGGCCGGACGCGGAGTTGGCACAAGAATGACGGGCAGATCGCTTTCCGACGTGATCTCGGCTGACACGATTCGCGAGGTCGGTACAGATGTCGAGTGGGCGCGGCCCGGTGCTCGTCCAGAGACGGTGATTCGGCCGACTTCCGCTACCGAGGTTGCGGCTGTCCTTCGATGGGCGGACAGCGAGG
>JBDGVT010000114.1:0-12895 GCA_039585495.1 Gemmatimonadota bacterium
TACCTGAATTCCTGCTCCCTCGGGGCGCTCTCGCACAGGTCCGAAGCGTATCTGTCGGAATTCACGGAGCGTTGGCACGACATGGGCGCTTCTGCGTGGTATCGGCACTGGCTCGGCCGCGTCGAAGACCTGCGGGGGCGAGTGGCAGCCTTCCTCGGGACGACGCCTCGCGAAATGGCGCTGATGCCGTCCACCTCGGCTGCACTCGCAGTGATCACCGAGTCGGTCCGCGACGAGAGACGGAATCGGGTTGTCTGCACCGAGTTGGACTTCCCGACGTTGGCCTATCAGTGGGCCGTGAAGCCCGAGATCGAGCTCGTGGTGCTACGCAGTCCGGACGGAATTCGGATCGATCCCGAACAGTTCGAGGAAGCAGTCGACGAACGCACGCTCTTCCTCGCGACCAGTCACGTCTTCTTCACCACCGGATACGAACAGGACCTCGGGGCGCTCGCGACGATCGCCAGGAACGCGGGCGCCTGGTCGCTCATCGACGGCTATCAGGGCCCGGGCCAGGTAGAGTTGAGCCTCCCTGAAACGGGGGTCGACTTCTATACGGCCGGCCCGCTCAAGTGGCTGTGCGGAGGTCCCGGCCTCGCGTACCTCTACGTCCGTGAGGCCCTCGTCGAAGAACTCGAACCCCGGATCACCTCCTGGTTCGCGACCGAGCGACAGTTCGAGTTCGACCTGGAGGGATTCGAGTATCGGTCCGATGCGCGCCGCTTCGAGATGGGCACCCCATCGCTACCGACCGTGCACACGGCTCTCGGCGGGCAGGAGATCATCGACGAGGTCGGCATCGCCGAGATCGTTCGACGAAATCGAGATCTGACGGCGCACCTGATCGGTAGAGCCGAAGAGGCAGACTTCACCCTGCGCCTCGCTTCGCCGGAACACCGCACCGCGATCGTGATGATCCACCACCACGATCCACCGGGCGCCGTGCGACACCTCGCCGATCAGGGGATCATCGTCGACCACCGCCCCGGGTTCGTGCGTGTGAGCCCTCACTTCTACAACACAGAACAGGAGATCGACCGATGCGTCGACGCACTCGCGAGCTACTCGGGCTGACCGCTCTGGTGGTCCTCGCCACCGCACAGCCCCGGACGCTCACCGCGCAGTCCGCCGAAGACGCCGTGAAGCAGACGCTCATCGACATGTGGGATGCCATCGAGCAAGGCGACCTCGAACGATATGCCACATATGTGCACGACGACTTCACCTCGTTCGGCGAGACCGACACTTATCTGAACGAGGGGAAGGCGTATGAGTTACGCAGCGTGCGGGGATGGACCGAACGCAGTTCCGGAATCCATACCGACATGCATCAGGCCGAGGTGACGATTCGCGGGGACGTTGCCTGGATCACGTATTACTGGACCGACGAGAGTACCTCTCGGATAACCGGAGAGCGCAGCACTTCTCGTGGCAAATCGACACGCATCTTCGTCCAGGAGGATGGACGATGGCTCTGTATCCACGGGCACTACACGCTGTCGGACTGAGCCTCAGCCCCCGTCTCGGACAGGGGTCCACCGCTCCGAATCGCGCTCCCGGTACTTCTCGAGCACCTGCTCGAGCGCTCCGTCGAGTTCGATTCCCTGCTCGTTTGCGATGACGAGGAGCACGAACAACACGTCAGCCAGCTCGATCGCGAGGTCCTGGTCTGGCTCGTCGTCCCGTTTCGTCTTGTGTCCGAAGCGGTGGTTCATCTCACGGGCGAGCTCGCCCACTTCCTCGATCAGTCGCGCGAGGTTGGTGAGGGGGGGCCAGTAGCCCTCCTCGAACTGCGAGATCCAGGCATCCACCCGTGCCTGAGCTTCTTTGATCTCCATCAGATGAGGCGGCTCTCTCTCAAGGCACCAGTACCAGCTTCCCGAAGATCTTGCCTTCCTCGAGGATCTCATGAGCGCGGCGGGCATCCGACAGCGGCATGACCTCCTGGATGACAGGTGTGAAGGTCCCGTCGAAGACCAGCCGCATGACTTCACGGAACTCCTTCGGCGAGCCCATGGTGCTTCCCAGGATCTCGAGCTGCTTCCAGAAGACGAGCCGGAGCTCGGTAACGCCCCTCGATCCCGTGGTGGCACCTGAGGTGATCAACCGTCCGCCCTTCGAGAGGGCGCGAAGGCAGTCGGACCAGATCTCCTCGCCGACCGTATCGAACACGACGTCCACGCCCTTCTTGTAGGTGTCGCGCCAGACCTCTCGGGAGAAGTCCACCTCAAAGCGATCGTACACGATGTCGGCCCCGAGAGCGGCGGTCAGCGTGACGTTCTCTGCGCCGCCCGTCACTGCGAAGACTTTGGCCCCGGCACGGTCCGCGATCTGGACTGCCGCAGTGCCGACCCCACCGGAAGCGCCCGTAATCAGAATGCGCTCCCCTGGCCGCAACCGAGCGCGAGTGATGAGTGCGCGCCACGCCGTGACGAATACGAGACCTGCTGCCGCGGCATCCGTCATCGAGAATCCATCCGGGATCTCCAGAAGATTCTCCGCCGGCACAACGGCGTATTCGGCGAATCCACCCTGCGTGTGCTCCCCCACGATGCGGAATGGGAGTTCGTCGAACGATTCGCCTCGATCCTGCCCATCGTACCAGTCGTAGCCGAGCGACGGATCGACAACGACCCGCGTTCCGACCGGGACGTCCTCGGCACCGGGACCGACCGCGTCGACCGTGCCGGCGAAGTCCGACCCTCCGATATGCGGCATCGGTGTATCGATCGGCAGACCACGCCGTACCCACAGGTCCAGATGGTTCATGGCCGCCGCCTCCACTTTCACCCGAACCTCTCCCGGGCCGGGTTCGGGCACCGGCACCTTCCGTACCTCGACGACGTCGGGACCTCCGAAGTCCTCGAAGATCGCGGCTCGCATCATTTTCGGCATCGAATCACCTCGCAGCGGTCCCAGGGCAGAACGGAAGTCTACACGGTTGCGGGGCACGCTCAAAACACACCCTCGTTGGCTCGGCTGGAACCGTTATTCTAGCTTGCGATTCCCCCAATCAACCGAAGATGTCCGAAGCACGACCCGACTCCGACCCCTCGATCGAGGAGCCGTCCGTACCTGCGGTCGCAGACGATGCGACCCTGGGCGGGTATTTTCGAGTGCACGATCGTCCGCCCGCATACGAGGGCCCAGACGTTCGCCGGCTATCTCGTATTCCCGCGTTGGGCACAAAACGGCGTAGGGATCGTCGGTCATGTCGAAACCGGGACACTCGCCGAGGGCTCGAGCTCGGAAGACGTAACCGAGGAGCTCGGGCGGCTGACACTCATGGACGTTCAACGACTCCTCGAAGAAGCGATCACCCGAGCCGCCGAGAATCGTGTCGATGGCTGAGCCGTTTCTCCGTATCACGGAGATTTTCCACTCCATCCAGGGCGAGTCCACCTGGGCTGGAGTGCCTTGCACATTCGTGCGCATCACCGGGTGCCCTCTCCGATGCACGTGGTGCGACACGGCCTATGCGTTCGAGGGGGGCACCCGAATGACATTCACCGAAATTCTCGAGGAGGTGGCTCGACATCCGGCGCGCGTCGTCGAGATCACGGGAGGCGAACCACTCGCGCACCCGGGGGCGTTCCCGCTCGCCGAACTCCTGCTGGACGCCGGATACACGGTTCTCGTGGAGACCTCCGGCGCGTTCGATGTGGCGCCCCTCGACCCGCGCGTCCACCGAATCATGGATCTGAAGTGTCCCGGATCCGGAGAGAGCGGTCGCAACCTCTGGGCGAATCTCGATTACCTCTCGGAGCGGGACGAGGTGAAGTTCGTGGTCAAGGACCGCACCGACTACGAATGGGCGAGAGACGCGATCCGCGAACGTGGACTCGACCGGCGCGTGATCGATGGATCGCTGCGGGCGCTCCTCATGTCGCCGGTCTGGGGTGAGGTCGACCTCGAGGACCTGGCGGCGTGGATTCTGACCGACGGCCTGCCCGTCCGCTTCCAGATTCAGGTGCACAAACTGATCTGGGGCGCCGAGGCGACGGGGGTCTGATGAGTCTCGTGCAGATAGACCCGCGAATCCGACTCCTGAACGAAGCCCTCGTAGAGCGCGCAGACCCGGGCCCCGACGACTCTCCGGGAGCTTCGGACCGAATGGAAGCTGCGGTCTCCATGGTGGTCCGGACGGGCGAGCAACTGGACTTCCTGCTCATCAAGCGCGCTCGCTCCGAGCGCGATCCCTGGTCAGGCCAGATGGCGCTCCCAGGTGGCCGCTGGGAGCCGACGGACGAGAGCCTCCTGCACACCGCAATGAGAGAGACCTTCGAGGAGACAGGCGTAGATCTCCATCAGGCCGGGTTCAGGCTAGGCCGGCTCGACGACGTGAAGCCTGCCAGCCCGCGACTCCCCAAGATGCGAATCGCGCCTTTCGTCTTTGCGGTGCCGCACGATACCCGGGCCGAGGTCGCCAGCCCGGAGCTCCAGAGTGTGCATTGGGTGCCACTCGATGCGCTCCGCGCGCCCGAAACGCATCAGTCGGTCGACATGGTGTTCGGAGACATCTCACGGTCCTTTCCCAGCTATGCCCTCGTCGGTGAGCACGTTTGGGGCCTGACGCACCGAATCCTCACCGACTTCCTGAGCGTCTTTCCTGGCGACGAGGGTCACACCACCGGGTAGAGCCGGCTGGGCGCTGACGTTTCGTCGTGGCCTTCATGAAACACCCAGACGTTTCATGAAACACGGCGGGGCCGGTGGGCGGAGCGACGCTGACGCGCGCGAAGTCGTTGGTTGACATGGATATGCGGGCTCCCCGCGCCGTGACCCTGGATCCGGTACCACCGTTGCCACCTCTGAATGAGTGAAACGCCGACCGTCCGACGGTCGGGTACCATCTCACGATTCAGGAGGACCCGCGATGCGACGCACTGCCATGTTCGCCCTCACCCTGTCTATCGCCCTCGGCGCGTGCCAGGAAGAAGCTTCGAGTCCACTCGAGCCTCAATTCTCCAACGCCGGCTCGAGCCCTGCCGCCGCGACGTCGTACGAGGTGACCGTGTACAACCTGTCTTCCGGTCAGCCGTTCACGCCCCCGTTGGCCGCCGTTCATCGGAGACCCGCCAGCCTGTTCAGCGTCGGCAACAGTGCGAGCATCGGGGTCCAACAGATCGCCGAGAACGGAAACCTCGGTCCGATGCAGGACGCCCTCGCAAATGACAAGCACGTATCCGAAGTCACGGTCAATCTGGGCCCCACGCTTCCTCCACTCCTCCCCGGTGAGATGGTCACCTTCACCGTCAACGGAGAGACGGGAGCACGCTATCTCTCGATCATCTCGATGCTGATCTGCACGAACGACGGCTTCACCGGCATCGACTCCGTGCGTCTGCCCCAGCGCGTCGGTGATGCGGTCTCGATCGACGCAATGGCCTACGACGCTGGGACGGAAATGAATACGGAGGACTTCGCGGATCTGGTGCCGCCATGCGCTCCGCTCACGGGGGTCAGCACCGACGACACCGGCACCGGCGCGAGCGATCCGGCATTGGCCGAGCACGGCGTGATCGCCGCCCATCCGGGGATCTCCGGGAGCGACGACCTGCAGCCCGCCATCCACGGCTGGAGCGATCCGATCGCGAGAATCACGATCGAGCGTGTCGGCTAGGTGAAACGGCCGGGTGAATGACAAGAGGGGGTCGGGCGAATCGCCCGACCCCCTCGTTCCGTCGTTGGCCTTCCGCGAACGACTACTCGCTACCGTCCACCCACTCCGCGATAAAGACGTTGGTTTCGCTTGTGCCACCGTTGTTGCGATTGGACCCGAACACGAGGTAACGCCCGTCCGGACTGAACACGGGGAAGCCGTCGAAGCCCTCGGAATAGGTGACCCGCTCCAGACCCGTCCCGTCGAGATTGATCATGAAGAGCTCGAATTCACGGCCACTCGGATCCTGGTGGTTGGAGCTCCAGAGGATCTTGTCGCCGTCGGGATGCCAGAACGGTCCGAAGTTGGCGCCCCCGACATCCGTTACCTGACGTGGGTTCGACCCATCGGCATCCATCACCCAGATTTCGAGTTCGCCCGGACGAAGGAGACCCTGACCGAGCAGTTCCATGTAGTCGTCCCGTTCCGCGCCCGGTTCGGGATAGTGCGCCCTCCAGATGATCTGCGAACCGTCCGGCGAGTAGAAGGCGCCACCGTCGTAGCCTATACGGTCCGTGAGCTGGACCACGTTCGACCCATCCGGATCCATGGCGTACAGATCGAGATCTCCGTTCCTTGCGCTGGTGAAGACGATCCGGTCGCCGACTGGGGAGATGGTCGCCTCTGCGTCATACCCGTCCTCCGTGGTCAGCTGCCGCAGATCCGAGCCGTCCGCGTTGGCGATGAACACGTCGTAGGATTCGTAGACCGGCCAGACGTACCCCATCGAGAAGTCGGGATCCGGGGGGCAGGAGGCGTCGTGGTGGTGCGTGGACGAGTAGAGGATCTGGTCGCCCGAGGGATAGAAGTACGAGCACGTCGTCCTTCCTTCTCCGTTGCTGACCATCGACGTCTCAGCCGTGTGCGGGTCGAGCATGAAGATCTGGTCACACGCGGAGCCGGGCTTCTTCGCCTGGTAGATCAGCTGGGACCCGTCGTAGGCCCAATATGCCTCCGCGTTATCACCACCATTCGTGAGTTGACGTAGATTCCTGAAGTGGCCCTCACCCTCCATCACCAATGCCACTCCTTCTCCGGCGAGGTTCGCAGCAGGGCCTTCACCGGAGTCGGACGCACATCCGGCTAGAAGGCCGATCGACAAGGTCATTAACACGAGAGATCGATGAGTCACGACAGACAGTCCTTTTTGAAGACGTTCTCTTTTACTCTGGCACTCTTGCTGACCGTCGCGGGTTCCGCGGTCGGACAGTCCTGCCCCGACCCCGCCGATGTCATCCAGGACCTCGACGGAGCGCTTGCTCACGTCAGGTATCTGGCTGACGACCGTCTCGAGGGTCGAGCCGTCGGCTCCGATGGTGCGCGCTGTGCGGCCGACTATATCGCCGCCCGATTCAGCGCGCTCGGCCTGGAGCCGGCCGGATCGGAAAGTAACTATTTTCAACTATTTCCCATCCGTAAAGGTGCGGAGTTGGGGGCAGGCAACGCCCTGAGCGTAAATGGCGAGACGCTCGCCGTGGGAGCCGACTGGATCCCGTTCGGCTTCTCCGGAAGCGGCGAGCTGACCGGAGAGTTGGTCTTCGGGAGTTCGGGCCTGAGCAGCCCCGGCAATGCAGAGGACCGCTACGCCCGGATGGACATCTCGGGCAAGATCGTGGTCCTGGAGTGGGGAGACCCCGACGCGGCCCACGGCTCGTCTCTCAGGAGCGATCCTCACTTCAAGGCGACCGTCGCAACGGGTAGGGACGCTGCGGGCGTCCTGCTCCTGGCTCCGGACGGGATGTCGCTTCCGGATCTCTCGGATGAGAGACGGGCGCGGTTGAGTATTCCGGTCGCGATCGTTCACGGATCTCACGCCGACGCGATCCGAGCCGCCGCCGAAACCTCCTCCAGTGTCAGCATGGACACTGACGTTCGCGAGACTCGAGTCGACGCCCGAAACGTGGTGGCCGTGCTCCCCGGTGCGGACCCGGTACTCCAAGACGAATACGTGGTGGTCGGTGCCCACTTCGATCATCTGGGGTTCGGAGGAGAGGGCTCTCTCGCGCCGGACGTCAGGGCGATCCACAACGGAGCGGACGACAACGCCAGCGGAACCGCGGCGCTGATCGAGATCGCTGGGGCTCTGGCCGCCGGACCTCGACCCGATCGAAGCGTCCTCTTCATCGCCTTCACGGGTGAGGAACGAGGCCTTTGGGGCTCTGCACACTTCGTCGCCCAGCCGACCGTCGACATCGAATCGATGGTGGCTATGCTCAACCTCGACATGGTCGGCCGTGTCACCGAAGACGCTGTAACTGTGTTCGGATTCGGTACTGCAGGTGAGTGGGACCACATCGTGGACGAGGCGAACGCGGCGATCACGTCCCCACTCCGGATTGCCAAGGCTCCGGACGGCTTCGGGCCGTCGGACCACTCGTCGTTCCATGGTGCGGGCCTCCCGGTGCTGCACTTCTTCTCCAACACGCACGCCGACTATCATCGGCCTTCGGACGACTGGCCGACGATCAACGCCGACGGGCTGGTCAGGATCGCGGAGTTGACCACGGGTGTGGCGCGCCGACTCGCGCGCGGTGGCTCCGAGGCGGTCGAGCTCACACCGATCCAGATGGAACAGCCCGCGCCCACGACGTCATCATCATCCAGCGGTGGGTACGGGCCCTATTTGGGGACGATCCCGGACATGACGCCCAGGGACTTCGGCCTCCGGATTACGGGGGTGCGCGAAGGAAGCCCTGCGGAGGACGCGGGCCTTCAGTCTGGGGACGTCGTCGTCGAATTCGACGGGAAGGAAGTCGGCGACATCTACGCGTACACCTACGCCCTGAGGGACAAGAAGCCTGGGGACGAGGTCGTCATCGTCGTAGAACGAGAAGGCGAACGCGTGACGCTGACGGCTGTTCTGGGAGAGCGACGCTAGCAGCTGAAGATCGAGGTCCTCGCGGCAGCGCGGGGACCTCGGTCAGCTCTCCGACCGCTCGATGACGATCCCGCACTCCGCGAGCGCCGCGATGTAGTCGTCCACGGGCACACACTCCGACGGCGTCTGAACACCTGATGCGATGACGCCCCCGGCCTGCAGCCGGGCCGTGGCGGCCAGCGAGTATCCGGTCGTGCGCATCATCGCGGTGACGCCTGTGTCGGGATTGTAGAAGTCGACCATCTGGTAGGTGATCGTCTTCGGTGTTCCCGAGAGCAATCCGGAAACCACCACGCGCATCGCGACGAGGTCGTTTCCCTCCGGGTTCCGGAGGCCTGGAGAAACGGCGGCGATGAACGCATCGCGCGGCACGACCGGTTGGCCCTTCACATCCACGGGTTCGAGATCCATGAGGCCGATGTCACGCATGGCCTTCATGAGCGCCGCATGTCCCGGATACCTGAGCGTCTTGTAGGTCATCGACGGAACGACGCCCTGGTATCGATAGGGCATCCTCGAAATGCCACCGGCGGTGAGAAACGCTTCCAGCGTCCCCACGGGCTCCGGGAACTCTACACTCTCGATCTCTGTGAGGGCCTCACGTTCTTCGACCTTCCCGTCCTCGAGCACCAGGACAGGCGTGGTGTAGTAGTCGAGGACGCCCTCCATCGAGTATACGATCTGGTAGTTGAGTGGCGGCTTTGGATTCTGCGGCAGACCTCCCACCAGAATCCGGACCGACTCCACCTCGTCCAGCGCGTCGATGCCCCCCTGGGCCAGAACGTTGACCATGCCGGGTGCGAGGCCGCAGTCGGGGACGACAGACACACCGGCCGCGACAGCAGCGTCGTGCATCTCTTTCTGCTCATCGACCAGCTCGGTATTCCCGCCGAGGTCACAGAAGTGGGCTCCGGCTTCGATGGCGAGCCGGGTCATGTGGACGTTGAAGTAGTAGGGCAACGCGCATGCCACGGCATCCACCCCGGCCATCGCGGCCCGAACCTGTCCCTCATCGGTCGCGTCGACGGCCCGGAGTTCGACCCTCTCGCCGACCGCGTCGGCCAGATGCTGCGGTGGATCACTTACATCGAGGTCGGCAACGATGACGTGCTCGACGTCCTCTCGTCGCGCTAGTTCGAGTGCGCACGCCGAGCCCTGTTTCCCACCACCCAGTACAAGGAACTTCATGAACGAGACCTTTCGTCGTCGACGTTTCGTGACGGCAGGATACGTGCCGCGGTGAACTGGTTCTTCAGCCCAGGAGATCGAGCTGCCCTTCTCCGGAATCGGCGTCCAGAGGCTCCCTCGCGGGTGCCCCGCCTCGCCCCTGTGCGCGAGTAACTTCGACAACCCGATCGCCGGGCTCAACCGCTGCCATGCGCTTGCCCTGAGTGCGGCGACCCTGCACCGGCACGGAGTCGGCAGCAGCCCTCGTGACCCTGCCGGCGGCGGTGACGATCATGACCTCATCGGCCTCGACGACCTCGAGAGCACATACGATCGGCGAGATCTCGCTACCGGTCGGTACGGCCAGGTTGCCCATGCCGCCACGCTTCTGCAGGGGGAAGTCCGAAACCGGGGTCCTCTTGCCCAACCCATCCTCGGATACCGTGAGTACCGTCGCCTCTCGCCGAATGAGTAGCATACCCGCGATCTCGTCATCGCCGGAAAGTGACATGCCCTTCACGCCCTGTGCAGTTCGGCCAACCAGACTGATTTCTTCCTCCGGGAATCGGATCGCCCGGCCGCCGCGCGCGAGCAACATCACCTCCGCACCACCGTCCGAAAGCGCGACGTCCATGATGGCGTCTCCCTTCTTCACCCCCGCTGCCTTGACCCCTCCGGACCGAGGGTGAGAGAACTCCGAAACCGTCGTGCGTTTCACGACGCCCTTTCGGGACAGGAACAACAGATTTCGGTCCGCCGCCGACAGGTCTTCGACAGGGAGCATCGATACGATGCGATCTCCGCGATCCGCGCCCTCCAAGAGGGAGTAGACGGACTGACCCCGCGAAGCCCGGGCACTTTCCGGGACATCGAGCACCGGAAGGAAGTGGCATTGCCCGTTCTCGGTGAAGGCCAGGATCCATCCCTGCGTGCGCGCCACGAAGATCCGCTCGACGTAGTCGTCCTCGTAGCGCTCCATCCCGGCGAGCGCCTTTCCGGACCCCACCCGGCGGCGGTACAGGTGCATCGGAATGCGTTTGACGAAGCCCTCGTGCGAGAGCGTCACGACGACGTCCTCGTCAGCGAGCTGACCCTCGATGCTGGTCGTCTCGACCTCGTCTTCTTCTTCGTCGAGAAGTACGGTGCGACGCGCATCGCCGTACTTCTTCACGACGTCCCCGAGCTCGTCGAGCATGAGCTGGAGTTGTCGCTCTTCGGAGCCGAGGATCTCTCGGAGCTCGGCGAGCATTGCTTCGAGCTCCGCGAGGCGGGTCTCGAGTTGCGACCGCTCCAACGCGGTCAGCCTCGCGAGACGCATGTTCAGAATCGCGTCCGCCTGCACTTCACTCAGGCCGAAGCGGTCCTGCAGTCTTTCTGAAGCCTCGGCTCGATGTGCCGACGCCCGAATGATCTTGATCACTTCGTCGATGTGATCGAGAGCGGCGAGCAGACCCTGGACGATATGTCGCTCGGCTTCCGCTTTTTCGAGGTCGTGACGACTCCGCCGCTGAATCACGTCGAGGCGGTGATCGCGGAACCGCTCGAGCATCTGCTTGAGGTCGAACTCCCGAGGCTGACCCTCGTCGAGGGCCAGCAGGTGAGCGCCGAACGTCTGTTGGAGATTCGTGCCGCGGAAGAGCGTCTTGAGGACGCCCGCGGCGTCGGCACCCCGTTTCAGCTCGATGACCAGGCGCATGCCGTCCCGATCGGTCTCATCCCGGATGTCGGAGAGATCCTCCACCTTGCCCTTCTTGGACAACGCGGCGATCTGGCCGATGACCCTCGTCTTGTTCACCGCGTAGGGCAGCTCGGTGACGATCAACTGCTCCTTGCCGCCACGAAGCGATTCCTTCACCACTCGGGCCCGCATGACCACACGTCCCCGGCCCTCGCGGTACATCTTGGCGATACCCTCACTGCCCACCACGAATCCGCCAGTCGGGAAGTCTGGACCCGGAATGTGCCGCATGAGGTCATCGACCGTGCAATCCGGGTCCACCACGAGCTGACGAACGCCCGCTGCCACCTCGGCCAGGTTGTGCGGCGGCACGTTGGTGCTCATGCCGACCGCGATGCCCGAAGACCCGTTGACCAGGAGGTTGGGGAACCGGCCCGGAAGGACTGTCGGCTCCTGCCGCTGATTGTCGAAGTTCGGCTGAAAGTCGACGGTGCTCTTGTCGATCTCGTCGAGAAGCTCCACCGCGATGGCTTCGAGCCGGGCCTCGGTATACCGATAGGCGGCCGCCGGGTCGCCGTCGACCGATCCGAAGTTGCCCTGTCCATCGATCAGCGGCGACCGAAGTGAAAAGTCCTGAACCATCCGGACCATCGCGTCGTAGACCGCCGAATCGCCATGTGGATGAAATTTTCCGAGCACATCACCGACGACCGCAGCGCTCTTCTTGTACGGCCGATCGGGGTTCAACCCCATCTCGTGCATCGCGTACAGAATGCGGCGGTGAACCGGTTTGAGCCCGTCGCGTACATCGGGGAGTGCACGCTGGACAATGACGCTCATCGAGTAGTCGAGGAACGATTCGCGCATCTCCTCTTCGAGCGTGCGCGGGAGGATTCGTTCCCGTTTGGAGGCCGTGGCCATTCCGTCTCCGGACAGTACTGTGATGGGGCGCGACAAGGGCCTACGGTGGATTCCGGGCCGCTCCGCGGCCGTAGCTTCTCAGCTTTGCCGGGGGCTGGCAAGCGGACCGCCCGTCTGAGCGGGCCGTCTCAAATGCAGAGCGCCGACCTCCGTGAGGAGGTCGGCGCGGTCGGTATCGAACCAGCTCCGGATCAGCGCTCGGTATCGGCCTCCGCTAGAATCTTCGAGAGCCTGGCCTTCAGCTCCGGCGGTGCGGTCTGAGTTCCGGCGGCCCGGCGAACGGTGTCACGGAACACCGACTCCAGGTGGAGGTGGGGATAGCACTGCTGGCACACGTCGAAGTGCTTCTGTACCTGATTCTCCGGGACCCCTTCGAGTTCACCGTCCAGATACTCGTGGACGAGGCGTAGAGCATCGTGGCAGGAGATCATCTCCATCTCCGCGCCGGATGCCCCGTTGGCACTCGCTCCAGCGACCGGCGAACCACCGAAGAGGCTTCTGAGCTTATCGAAAATCGACATCGTGACCGCCCATCATGATTCGTCCGTCCCCGTGCGCGCCGCGATGTACCCCATCTCGACCGCGTAAT
>JBDGVT010000115.1:0-16638 GCA_039585495.1 Gemmatimonadota bacterium
CGATCCCGCATTCGTGGAGGCAGCGCCTCCCGAAGAAGCTGCGTACGCTCGCTCGACGCTCGGCGCTCAACGACCGAGCCGAACACGATCGCGTCGTTCTCGCGGATATCCCGATGTTCGAGAAGCCTCGAACCAAGGACATCATCGAGTTCATCGGCGCACTCGGGATCGAGGGCAAGACGCTCATCCTGACGGACGGACACAACGAGAACGTCTACCGATCGTCGCGGAATCTGAAAAAGGTCTCCGTGCTGCGGTTCGGAGAAGAGTCGGTCTACGACGTCCTCTGGGCACACACGGTTCTCATCGAGCGCAGCGCCCTCGATGAGGATGCCGCGCCCAAGGCGAAGAAGGCCGCGAAGCCGAAAGCGAAGAAGGCTGCTTCGCCCGTCGTCGACGAGAAGCCGGCCGCCGAGGCCGTCGTCGAAGAGGCGCCCGAAGTCGTCGAAGAGGCGCCTGAAGTCGTCGAAGAGACGCCTGAAGTCGTCGAAGAGACGCCTGAAGCGGAAGCGGTCGAAGAAGTCGAAGCCGCTGCTGATGACGCGGTGACCGATGAGGCCGAAGCCGTTGACGCGGGGACGGACGAGGCTGATGACGCCTCGGACGAAGAGACCGAGGAGAAGTCCGATGCGTGAAGCGTACGACGTGATTCTCGCCCCGTTGGTCACGGAAAAGACGACGGAGCAGATGGACGCGGGGAACGTCTACACGTTCATCGTCTCCAACGACGCCAACAAGATCGAAATCGGAAACGCGGTCGAGAAGCTGTGGGATGTGACCGTGAAGGACGTGCGGACGATGCGCTACGCCGGCAAGGCGAAGCGTGCGCAGCTCGGCAGAATGGCCAAGAACCAGCAGTTGGGCCGCCGTGCTTCGTTCAAGAAGGCCGTCGTCCAACTCTCCGAGGGTGACAGCATCGAACTCTACGAGGCCGGCTGATGGGCATCAAGAAATTCAGGCCGATGACCCCGGGTCAACGGACGCGCTCGATCCTCGACAACGAGGTTCTGACGCGTAAGGGTCCGGAGAAGTCGCTGACCGAATCGCTGAGTGGCAAGGGTGGGCGGAACCACCATGGTCGCATCACGGTGCGCCGTCGCGGGGGAGGTCACAAGCGTCGGTACCGGATCGTCGACTTCAAGCGGAACAAGCATGATGTGCCCGGTACGGTGGCGCACATCGAGTACGACCCCAACCGGACCGCCAACATCGCGCTCATTCATTATGCGGATGGCGAGAAGCGCTACATCTTGCACCCGAAGGGCCTTCAGGTGGGTGACCAGATCAGCGCCGGTCCGAACGCCGATGTGCGTATCGGGTGTGCTCTACCGCTCGAGCTGATTCCGCTCGGCAGCACGGTTCACAACGTCGAGCTCAAGCCGATGAAGGGTGGCCAGATGGCCCGCTCGGCGGGTGCCGGCGTCCAGGTCGTCGCAAAGGAAGCTGGTTTCGTAACGCTTCGCTTGCCTTCGACGGAGGTGCGTCGGGTCCGGAAGGAGTGCATGGCCACGATGGGTGAGGTCGGCAACTCGGACCATGAGCTTACGGTTATCGGTAAGGCCGGTGCGAACCGCTGGCGCGGCAAGCGTCCGAAGGTCCGTGGAGTCGCAATGAACCCTGTCGATCACCCCCTGGGTGGTGGTGAGGGGCGCGCCTCCGGTGGTCGTCCGCCGGTGTCCCCGTGGGGGAAGCCCGAGGGCAAGAAGACCCGAAACAAAAAGAAAGAGTCCACCAAGTATGTCGTGCGCGGCCGCAAGCGCGGCAAAGCCACGCAGTCGTAGGCGGGAGATCGATATATGCCGCGTAGCGTAAAGAAAGGGCCGTTCATCGATGACAAGCTCCTCTTCAAGATCGAGGCGATGAACAGCAGGGGTGAACGGAAGGTCATCAAGACCTGGTCTCGTTCGTCGACGATCTCTCCGGACTTCGTCGGGCACACCGTGGCCGTGCACAACGGGAACAAGTTCATCCCTGTGTACATCACGGAGAACATGGTAGGTCACAAACTCGGCGAGTTCTCACCGACCCGGCTTTTCCGCGGGCACGGGGGCAAGTTTGCCGACAAGAGATCGGGTCGCTGATATGGAAGCCAGAGCAAGAGCACGGCACGTTCGCATGAGCGCCCGCAAGGTGCGCCTCGTGGTGGACCAGATCCGTGGCATGAGAGTCAACGAGGCCAATGCGCTTCTTCAGTTCTCGAAGAAGAGCGCCGCCGAGCCGGTGGGGAAGACCCTTCGGTCCGCTGTCGCGAACGCGCAGGTCAAGTCACAGGACGAGGGGCAAATGGTCGACGTCGACGACCTCTTCGTACGCGAAGCCTATGTCGATGAAGGCCCGACACTCCGGCGGTGGAGGGCACGCGCCCAGGGGCGTGCGGCTCCGATCCGCAAGCGGACCAGTCACATCACTGTGGTGGTCGACACCAAGGACGCCTGAGGATATGGGACAGAAGACACATCCGGTCGGGTTCAGGCTCGGCGTCGTAAAGGACTGGAAGTCGCGCTGGTACGCCGAGCGAGATTTCCCGCGCCTTCTCAACGAAGACGAGACGATCCGTAAGTACCTGCGTCGCCGCCTTTCGCACGCCGCGCTTGCGATGGTCGAGATCGAGCGGAAGCCGAGCAAGATCGTCGTGACGTTGCACACCGCACGTCCGGGTGTCGTGATCGGAAAGCGTGGGGCCGAAGTGGACAAGCTCCGGGACGAGCTCGCCGTCCTCACCAATGCCGAGATCTCCGTGAACGTCGAGGAGATCAAGCGTCCGGAGATCAGTGCGTACCTGGTGGCCGAGAACGTCGCTCACCAGCTGCGCCAGCGAATCTCTTTCCGCCGTGCGATGAAGCGGGCTGTTCAGTCCTCGATTCGCGCCGGGGCCGAAGGCATCAAGATCCAGTGTGCCGGACGACTCGGTGGTGCCGAGATCGCCCGCACCGAGGGATACAACGAGGGTCGTGTGCCGTTGCACACGCTCCGTGCGGATATCGACTACGCGCAGATTTCCGCGTTCACCACCTACGGAGTCGTGGGTGTGAAGTGCTGGATCTTCAAGGGCGAAGTCGTCGAGGAGCGGCGTGGCCGCACCTACTCGACGGGCGCCTGACCAGGGATTAGAGGAATAGACGATGCTAGCGCCGAAAAGAGTAAAGCGCCGGAAGACCCATAAGGGACGGATGCGAGGTCAGTCCAACCGTGGAAACAAGGTTTCCTTCGGTGAGTACGGCCTCCAGGCACTCGAGCCGACCTGGATCACGAACCGACAGATCGAGTCGGCTCGTGTCGCCATGACGCGTCATATCAAGCGTGGCGGGAAGGTCTGGATCCGGATCTTCCCCGACAAGCCGATCACGTCGAAGCCGGCGGAGACGCGAATGGGTAAGGGTAAGGGTAATCCGGAGTCATGGGTCGCCGTCGTGAAGCCCGGACGCATGATGTTCGAGCTCGAGGGTGTGGACGAAAAGACTGCCCAGCGTGCGATGGAGCTTGCCGCGGCCAAGTTGCCGATCAAGTGCAAGTTCATCGTCCGCGATCGGCAACTCTAGGAGTTGAGAAATGAAGGTTGAAGACATCCGGGATTGGGACGACGTGGAAATCACGGCACGTCTCAAGGAGCTGAAGCAAGAGCAGTTCAAGCTCCGTTTCTACGGTTCGATGATGGAGTTGGAGAACAATGCCCTCGTCGGGCAGGTGCGACGCGATATCGCGCGCTTGAAGACGGTCCTACGCGAGCGTGAGCTCGCCCAGAACGCCTGATTGAAGAAGCCATGAGCGAAAACGAGAACGAGCAGGTCGAGGCCACCGAGGCCGAATCCGTCGAGACGGACGCAGCCGAGGCCGTAGCCACAGAGGAAGCACCTGTGGCCGTCGAGGCCGAGAAGGGCCGGAACCGCCGGAAGGTCCGCGTGGGCGTCGTGGTCAGCGACAAGATGGACAAGACCGTGACGGTGACCGTGCAGAGGCAGTTCCTCCATCCGCTGTATGGCAAGCTGGTCAAGCGGACCAAGAAGTATCACGCGCACGACGAGAACAACGAGTTCAAAGTTGGGGACACCGTGCGGATCTCCGAGACCCGCCCGCTGTCGAAAACCAAGCGGTGGCGCGTCGTCAGGTTGATGGAACGCCCGGTCTGACCGGACTTCGAGAACGACGACTCAGTAAGAGCTAGAGAGAGACAAGATGATTCAGCAGGAATCGGTCCTCAGGATTGCCGATAACACGGGAGCCAAGGCAGCACTCTGTATCAGAGTGCTGGGCGGCTCGAAGCGCCGGTATGCGGGCGTCGGTGACCTCATCGTTGCGACGGTGAAGGACGCCATCCCCAATGCAGGCATCAAGAAGGGCACCGTGGTGAAGGCAGTCGTGGTTCGGACAGCGAAGGAAAGGCGTCGCCGCGACGGGACCTATATCCGCTTTGACGACAATGCGGCGGTCATCATCGACGACAACGGTGAGCCGAGGGGCACGCGCATCTTCGGACCGGTCGGACGTGAGCTGCGAGAAAAGAAGTACATGAAGATCGTTTCGCTGGCGCCGGAGGTGCTCTGATGGCGCAGAAACACCAGATCATGAAGGGTGACCGGGTCCGTGTCATTCGCGGCAACTACCGCGACATGGAGGGTTCGGTACTCGAGGTTCTGCGTGAGAAGAACCGCGTGCGGGTCGAAGGCGTGAACATGCGCAAGCGACACACGCGTCCGAGCCAGGCAGATCCCGATGGTGGCATCATCACGTTCGAGGCTCCAATTCACATCTCGAACGTGATGCTCATCGACCCGACGGCGGATACCGCCAGCCGGGTCCGGACTCAGGTTGAAGAAGACGGCACGAAGGAACGGATCGCGGTGAAGACCGGGAATCCGGTCCCGCGGCCTAACTAGAGAAGAAGAGTAGTAATGGACAAGATCGAACCCAGATTAAAAGCGCACTACGATTCGCACGTGCGACAGAAGCTCCAGGAGGAGTTTCAGTTCACGAACCCGCACCAGATCCCCAAGCTCGTGAAGATCGTGCTCAACGTGGGGGTCGGTGAGGCGGCGAAGGATCAGAAGCTGCTCGAGAGCGTGGTCGAAGAGCTCGGAATCATCTCTGGCCAGAAGGCCAACATGAATCGGGCCCGTCGATCGATCTCGAACTTCAGCCTGCGCGAGGGCATGGCGGTCGGTGCGTCGGTGACGCTTCGTCGCGATCGCATGTGGTTCTTCCTCGACCGCTTGCTGAGCACGGCGATTCCTCGTGTCCGCGACTTCCGTGGGCTCCGGACCCGTTCGTTCGACGGCCGTGGGAACTACACGATGGGAATCCGGGAGCAGATCATCTTCCCGGAGATCAACTTCGATGACGTCAGGAAGATTCACGGGATGGACCTCACGTTCGTGACGTCCACGGACAAGGACGACGAAGGCTTTGCTCTCCTCCGTGAGTTGGGCTTCCCCTTCCGTGGTGAGGTGCCGGTTAAGATCGGCGCCACCGCATAAGAGAGAGAATTTCGAATGGCCAGAAAGGCACTTGTCGAGAAGTCCAAGCTTACGCCGAAGTTTGCAGTTCGGCATCGGAATCGGTGCCAGCGGTGCGGCCGTCCCCGGGCCTTCCTCAGGAAGTTCGGGCTCTGTCGGATCTGCTTCCGTGAAATGGCGCTCCGGGGCGAGATCCCGGGCGTGCGCAAGTCGAGTTGGTAAGGAATAACAAGCCATGATGACCGACCCCATCGCGGATATGCTCACCCGCATCAGGAACGCCGGACAGGCGGCCCACAAGTGGGTGGACATGCCCGTGTCCACGAAGAAAATCGAGATCGCGCGCCTGCTCCAGGAAAGCCATTTCGTGCACGCTCACAAGGTGCTCGAGGATGGACGTTTCGGTGTGCTGCGTGTGTACCTGAAATACCACGACGGCAAGCCCGTCATTCGGCATCTCGAGCGAGTGTCTCGTCCGGGTCGACGTCGCTACGTCGGCAAGGACGACATTCCCCGCGTCCGCAATGGCCTCGGCCTCGCGATCCTGTCCACCTCCGCTGGTGTCCTCTCCGGCCGGTCTGCCCGTTCTCAGGGCGTCGGTGGTGAGGTCCTGGCGTTGGTCTGGTAGAGCTAGAGAGAGATATGTCCCGTATTGGAAAGATGCCGTGTCGAGGTAAAGCAGGCGAACGGAACGCTCAGCGTGAAGGGCCCGAAGGGCCTTCTCGAGTTGAACGTGCACCCCGACATGTCGGTGGTGATCGATGAGTCCGACATCCGAGTCGAGCGGCCGTCGGATCATAAGGATCATCGTGCTTTGCATGGCCTCACGCGGTCGCTGATCGCGAACATGGTGACGGGTGTCACCGATGGATTCTCGAAGACACTCGAGATCATCGGTGTCGGATACCGTGCAGACCCCCAGGGTAAGGGGATCAAGCTGAACCTCGGCTTCAGTCACGTCATCGAGTATGTGGCGGCCGACGGGGTCGTCCTCGAGTGTCCCAACCAGACGACGGTCGTCGTGTCCGGTCCCGACAAGCAGAAAGTCGGGCAGGCAGCCGCCGAGATTCGGTCATTCAGGCCGCCCGAGCCCTACAAGGGCAAGGGAATCCGTTATCAGGGCGAGCATGTCCGGCGTAAGGCCGGTAAGACCGCCGGAGCCTAGTAGATCATGATCAAGCAGAGCAAGCTCAGAAAGAGCAAGTCGCTTCAGCGGCAACGCCGCCACCTCCGAGTCCGAAACAAGGTGGAAGGCACCGCCGATCGTCCGCGCCTGGTCGTCTTTCGGTCCCTCAGGAACATCGAGGGCCAGATCGTCGACGACGATGCGGGCAGCACGTTGATCGGTCTTTCGACCCTCGCCGACGGCCTGAAGGAGTTCAAGCCCGAAGGGAAGAATCGTAGGGTCGAGCACGCTTTCGCCGCCGGCAAGCTGTTGGCCGAGCAGGCGAAGAAGAAGGGAATCAGCACCGTGGTCTTCGATCGCGGTGGATACAGGTATCACGGTCGTGTAAAAGCTTTTGCCGATGGCGCCCGCGAGGGGGGGCTGGAATTCTGATGGCCAATACTCCGAATACGAACACGAATCCGAGTGCGGATTCCAGTCCGAAAAAGCCCAAGCCCAAGCCCAAGCAGAAGAAGCGGGATGGTGGTGGGCGCGGACGGGAGAGCGATCTCGTCGAGAACGTGATCTTCATCAACCGCGTGGCGAAGGTCGTGAAGGGTGGCCGTCGCTTCTCCTTCTCTGCCCTGGTGTCCGTGGGCGATCAGAAGGGCAACGTGGGCGTCTCCCTCTCAAAGGCCAACGAGGTCGCCGAGGCGATCCGCAAGGCGTTCGAGCGGGCTCGTCGAAACATGGTGAAGGTCCCGATCGAAAACGGAACGATTCCGCACGACATCGTGGGCGAATGGGGCGCGGGTCGTGTCCTCATGCGCCCGGCGGCTCCAGGTACCGGCGTGATCGCCGGTGGTCCGGTCCGCGCGGTGCTCGAGGCGGCGGGTGTCACCGACGTTCTGACGAAGAGCCTGGGAACGAACAACCCGATCAATGTGGTACGCGCAACGATGAACGGTCTGACCGAGCTCGTTACCGCCGAGCAGGCGGCCGAGGAGCGCGGCGTGACGGTGGAAGCCCTGGGAGTACGACGTGGCTAAGAAGAAGCAGTTGAAGAAGGTACGGATCACTCAGACCCGAAGTGGCATCGGTCGAAAGGAAGGACACCGACGCACGATTCGGGCGCTGGGGATCAAACGCCATCAGCAGAGCGTAGTCCATGAGGTCACCCCGGCCATCGAGGGCATGATCAACCAGGTGTCCTTCATGGTGAAGGTCGAAGAGGTCGAATAATGGCTGAGTTACATGATTTGAGCCCCACATCGGGGTCGCACCGCAACCGCAAGCGTGTCGGACGTGGGCAGGGTTCGGGTACCGGCAAGACGGCGGGACGTGGTGAGAACGGACAGAAGTCCCGCTCGGGCGGAAGTATCCATCCTCGGTTCGAGGGTGGTCAGATGCCGCTCATCCGCAGGATCCCCAAGCGCGGCTTCAAGAGCGTCAACCGGGTCGAGTATCAGGTCGTGAACGTCCGCGACCTCGAGCAGATCGATGGTGACGTCTCGCCCGAGACGCTGCGTAGCGCGGGTCTCATCCGCTCGCTCCGCAAGCCGATCAAGGTTCTGGGCCAGGGTGACCTCGCCAAGAAGCTGTCGGTGAGCGCGCACAAGTTCAGTGCTAGCGCGCAGGCCAAGATCGAGGCCGCCGGTGGCTCGGTGACCGTGATCGGCTCCACATCCTCGGACGCGTAGGCACGGCTCGACATGGCGAACAACCCACTCGCGAATCTGTTCCGAGTTCCGGAGCTCAAGGAGAAGATCCTCTTCACCTTGTTCATCCTGCTCATCTATCGGACGGGCGCCCACATTACGGTGCCGGGCCTGGACGTGAACATCCTGAGGCAGACCTTTGGTGCGCTTCAGAACACGTTCTTCGGCATCTACGATATGTTCGTGGGTGGTGGGCTGTCGCGTGCCACGATCCTCGCGCTCGGCATCATGCCGTATATCTCCGCGAGCATCATGTTCCAGCTCCTCGCCGCGGTCTTCCCGACCATCGAGAAGCTGCAGAAGGAAGGGGAGGACGGGCGCAAGAAGCTGACCCAGTGGACACGGTACACCACGGTCGCGCTCTCCATGATGCAGGGGTACGGCTACTCCGTATTCCTGCAGTCGATTCCAGGCGCGGTCACCACACCTGGAATCGTCTTCACCTTCACGACCGTCACCATTCTGACGGTCGGTGCGGTGTTCGTGATGTGGCTCGGTGAGCAGATCACGGAGCATGGCATCGGAAACGGAATGTCCCTGCTGATCTTCTTCTCGATCATCGAGACATTCCCTCGGGCGCTCGCGGGGACGTGGGAGTCCTACAGGCTGCAGGAAATCTCGACGATCGCGTTGCTGGTGCTCGGCGTCATGGTCGTCTTGATCACCGCCGGCGTCGTCGCGATGACGATGGCTGCGAGGAAGATCCCGGTTCAGATTCCGCGCAAGGTCGTCGGGCGTGGCCGGATCCGTGAAGGACAGAAGAGCTTCGTGCCGTTGCGTGTGAATTCGGCCGGTGTCATGCCCATCATCTTCGCGCAGTCGTTCATCGTGGTACCGGGCACCCTGGCCGCATTCGTGGACCTCGGACCGGTCTCGATACTGGCCGACATGTTCCAGCCGCAGACGCTCACGTACAACATCACCTACGGTCTGCTGATCGTCTTCTTCACCTATTTCTACACCGCCATCATCTTCAATCCGGTCGACCTGGCGGAGAATCTGAAGAAGCAGGGAGCGTTCGTTCCCGGCGTGAAGCCTGGAGCGCGCACCGCGGAGTACATCGATCGAGTGCTCACGCGAGTCACTCTGCCCGGTTCGGTCTATTTGGCGATCATCGCGCTCGTGCCTTTCTGGATCTTGGGCTACTTCAACGTCCAGTTCTTCTTCGGCGGGACCAGCCTCCTGATCGTAGTTGGGGTGGGTCTCGATACCGTCCAGCAGGCTCAGCAGCTCCTTCTTCTGAGGCACTATGATGGCTTCATGAAGAAGGGTCGCGTGAAGATGCGCGGCCGCCAGCGGTACATGTAGGCCCCGACGATTCGATGAGGCGGTTCGGATGGTAGTGGTTCTACTCGGCCCTCCCGGGGTCGGGAAGGGGACGCAGGCGGTTCGGTGGGTCGACGAAGCCGGGGCGGAACACGTCTCGACCGGGGACCTTCTTCGCGCGGCTCGCCGTGCGGGCACAGACCTCGGTCAGCGCGCCCAGGGCTTCATGGACAAGGGTGAACTCGTCCCCGACGGGCTGATTCTCGACCTTGTGCGCGAGCATCTCGGCGGCATCGACGCGGCGACGGATGTGCTGTTCGACGGCTTCCCCCGTACGACAGATCAGGCCACCGGTCTGGACGTCGTACTCGAGTCGATCGGACGGAAGGTCGACGCGGTCGTTCTGTTCGAGGCGCCCGACGAGACGTTGATCAAAAGGCTGAGCGGTCGCCGAAGTTGTCCGGAATGTGGTGCGGTCTTCAACACGTACTTCAGTCCGCCCGCAGCCGAGGGGATCTGCGATCGCTGCAGCGCGACACTCGTACACCGCGTCGACGATGAGCCGGAGACCGTCCAGCGTCGACTGCAGGTATACCTGGACCAGACCGCGCCGCTCATCGACTTCTACGACGCCCACGCCGCGCCACTCGGGCGCGTCGCCGCGGATCGGGATGTCGACGAGATCTACGCCGACTTCACCTCTGCACTCGGTGGAGTTGCATGATCCATCTGCGGACTTCAGCGGAGATGGATATCATCGCCAGGGGCGGTGCAATCATCGGCGGACTGCACTCGGAGCTCCCTCACAAGATCGTTCCCGGAGTATCGACGGGTGAACTCGATCGCTTTGCGGAGGAGTATATCGCAGGGCATGACGGTGCGATCCCGGCCTTCAAGGGCCTCTACGGATTTCCCGGCGCGGTATGTATTTCCGTGAATGAGGAAGTCGTGCACGGCATCCCGAGTAACCACCGGATCCTCGAGGAGGGCGACATCGTTTCGATCGATGTCGGCGTGCGTCTCGACGGCTGGTGCTCGGATTCAGCCTGGACCTTCGCCGTCGGAGAAATCTCGGCGGAGACAAAGAATCTTCTCGATGTGACCGAACGGTCGCTCGACGCGGCCATCGAGGCTGCGATTCCCGGGAATCACGTCGGTGACATCGGCGCGGCGGTGGTTGGTGTGGTCGATGGCACGGACTACGGGATCATTCGGGAACTGGTGGGTCATGGAGTCGGGCGGGACGTCCACGAGGAGCCTCAGGTTCCCAACATCGGACGTGCCGGGCATGGACCGTTGCTGCGCGAGGGGATGGTTCTGGCGCTAGAACCCATGCTCTCAGCTGGGTCAGCCGATATCCGTACCCTGCAGGACGATTGGACCGTGGTGACGAGTGATCGGGCCATGTCCGCTCACTTCGAACACACGGTGGGAATCACGAAGGAAGGACCGAGAATTCTGACCTCGGTCGGAGGGCCTGTCGGCGCGGGATCATCCGCCTCCGGCAGCGCTTGAAGGGCTATCCAGTGCTAGTTATACTTTCTAGCTCTGCTACAAACGGATTGGGAGATACGACGTGAAGGTCCGAAGCAGCGTAAAACCGATCTGCGAGCATTGCAAAGTCGTCCGACGCAAGGGTGTCGTGCGCATTATTTGTTCGCGGAACCCCAGGCATAAACAGCGGCAAGGTTAATCATGGCACGTATAGCGGGTGTTGACCTGCCAAGAGGCAAGCGCATCGAAGTGGCGCTCACCTACATTTTCGGAATCGGACCCACGCGGGCGAAAGAGATCATCGATGCCACGGGTGTCGATGCTGATCGTCGGACGCAGGATCTCGACGACGACGATGTGAACCGTCTGCGTCGACAGATCGAGGGCAACTACAAGGTCGAAGGTGCGCTACGCACCGAGCGCTCCATGAACATCAAGCGTCTCATGGACATCGGTTGCTACAGGGGCCTCCGCCACCGTCGAGGCCTTCCGGTACGCGGACAGCGGACGCACACGAATGCCCGGACCCACAAGGGGTCGAAGCGGGCGGTGACCGGTAAGAAGGCGCCGCCGAGGAAGTAACACCCCCCACCAGGGATCGAGGCCTTCGCACCCGTTCGGTGCTGGCTCGGCGTCCCTGAAGGTCGGGTTCATTCAGCAGAGAAGCAGGAACTGAGGATTCAAACACGTGTCAAATCCAAGCAGCGGAAAGAAGACCAAGAAGGTGGTCGAGGCCGAGGGCATCGCTCACGTGAAGGCGACGTTCAACAACACCGTGATCACGATCACGGACAACGCCGGCAACACGATCGTCTGGGCCAGCGCAGGGAAGGCCGGCTTCAAGGGATCGAAGAAGTCCACGCCATTCGCCGCGACGGTTGCGGGCGAACAGGTCGGACGTGAGGCCGTCAACATGGGTGTCAAGCGGGTCGACGTTCGTGTCCAGGGCCCCGGTTCGGGGCGTGAGTCGGCGATTCAGGCGCTCGCCGCAGCAGGGTTGTTCATCAAGTCGATCCTCGACGTGACGCCGCTACCGCACAACGGCTGCCGGCCGCCCAAGAAGCGCCGGGTTTAAGAGACTATGGCTCGTTATACTGGACCCGTTTGCAAGCTCTGCCGCCGCGAAGGCCAGAAGCTGTTTCTAAAGGGTCAGAAGTGCTACACGGAGAAGTGCCCGATCGAGCGCCGCGCGTACCCGCCCGGCCAGCACGGTCCCGCCCAGCAGCGTCGTCGGAAGCAGTCCGACTACGCGGTTCAGCTCCGCGAGAAGCAGAAGGTCAAGAGGATTTATGGACTGGCGGAAAAGCAGTTCCGAAGCCTCTTCGAGTACGCGAACCACATTCCGGGCGTGACCGGTGAAAACCTCATCGTCGCGCTCGAGTCCCGACTCGACAACATCGTGTTCCGCATGGGCTTTGCGCAGAGCCGCAGTCAGGCTCGGCAGATCGTGCGGCACCGTCACGTCGAGGTGAATGGACGGACTATGAATGTGCCGAGTTACCGGGTCAAAGCCGGTGACGAGATTTCGGTGCGCGCGAAGTCCAAGAACGTTCTGCCGATCGAAGCGGCTCTCGAGGCGCGTACGCGTCCGGCGCTGGTCGATTGGCTCGCGCTCGATGAAAAGCAGCGCGTGGGCCGTTTGGTCCGCACGCCGACGCGGGCCGACATCCCGCTCGCGGCTCAGGAGCAGCTGATCGTGGAGCTCTACTCGAAGTAATGAAGTCGCCGGAACTCCGTTTAGGAGAGTACGGCGTCAACGGTGCACTCAGGAGGACAATGTGGAAATAGATCTGACCGGACTCGTGCTACCGGAGCGCGTCGAAGCCGTCGACCCGCAGGAGGGCGCACGGTCGGCTCAGTTCGTGATCGAGCCGCTCGAGAGGGGCTTTGGTCACACGCTCGGCAATTCGGTACGGCGGGTGCTTCTTTCGTCGCTGCACGGATCGGCCGTTTGGGCCTTCCGGATCGACGGCGTCGTGCATGAGCATCAGACGATTCAGGGTGTGGTCGAGGACGTCCATCAGGTCATCCAGAACCTGAAGTCGCTCGTGGTCACGCTCGATGACGATGTCGATGAAGCCGTGCTCGAGCTGCACACTGACAAGGCCGGTGCCGTTACCGCTTCGATGATCCAGGCGGCTTCCGGTTCCGAGGTCATGGATCCTGGCCACCATCTGTTCACGCTGCAGGAAGACCGCTCCCTGAACATGGAGCTCTACGTGAACAAGGGCCGCGGATTCGTACTCGCCGATCAGCATTCGATTCCCCGGGGAGCTCCGGTGGATCTCGTGCGGATCGACGCCATCTACAACCCCGTGCGTCGCGCGAACTTCGCTGTCGAGGAGACGCGGGTCGGTCAGCGTACCGATTTCGATCGCCTCACGCTGCACATCGAGACCGATGGTTCGATCGAGCCGGAGGGCGCTGTAGCATACGCCGCTGAGTTGGTTCGCAAGCACCTCGAGTACATGCTGTACTTCGGTGAGGGTGGTATTCCCGAGGTCGCACCTCCTGGAGCGTCTCCGGTTCCGGAACGTCTCCAGGACCTCTTCGAGCGTCCGATCGAGGACCTCGCGGAGCTGTCGGTGCGGTCACGGAACTCTCTCCAGAAGGAGAGCATTCGTACCCTTGGCGATCTGGTGCAGCGCTCCGAGGACGCGATGCTGCAGATCGAGAACTTTGGAAAGAAGTCGCTCAAGGAGATCTCGGACTTCCTCGAGGAGCACAGTCTGCGCTTCGGGATGCAGCTCGAGCAGGGTGAGGATGGTCGCCTGTTCTTCGTGGACGACGAGGCTGAAGCCGCGGCGGGCGGCGAGGAGTAACAGTGCGTCATCGCAAGAAGGGGAGGCAGCTCTCCCGTACTCGGAGTCATCGGAAAGCGACGCTCCGTAACCTGGTGACGTCTCTCTTCCGGCACGGCCGGATCGAGACGACCACCGCCAAGGCCAAAGAGCTTCGTCCGTATGCGGAGCGACTCATCACTCTGGCCAGACGTGGGGACCTTCACGCACGCCGTCTGGCCAGTCAGAAGATCCAGGATCGACAGGTCCTCGGAGTGCTCTTCGATGACATCGCTCCGCGCTATGCGGAGCGTCCAGGGGGCTACACCAGAATCCTGAAACTCGGGAATCGAAAAGGTGATGCCGCAGAGATGTCGCTGATCGAGTTGGTCAATTAGTTTCCCGGCCTCCCACCCCGAAGACACCTCAAAGGACAGGACCACGAACATGCGGGATAACGCTTCGCGGCGCGGCGCAGCCGACCTGGGAACGCCCCTGATGATTCTGGCATTCTTCGTGATGGCCGGGTTCATGTACTGGCTCAACGGCCAGGCTGCAGCCGAGCGCGCGCTCGAGATTGTTGAGGACACGACGGTGACCGACGCCACGGCAGGTGTGGCCGACGTACAGCTCGGCGAACTCGAGCTCGATCCGGAGCCCTACGTGGGCACCGAGGTTCGGTTCGACGGGTTCGGTGTGGCCAGCATGCTCGGAGAGAAGGGCTTCTGGCTCGGCACCCCGAGCGGCAACCCCTTCCTGATCTCGATGACGGACGCGCTTTTGGCGGAGGGTGTCCCAGTTTCGGCGGGTGACACGATTACGGTGTCGGGTACCATCGTCACGATGAGCGATTCGATCCTGTCCGCGTGGGAAGCGGCCGAGATGATCAACGAGACGGATCGCATCGTTGCCGAGTTCGCGATCTACTTCATGGAAGCCAGTGCGATCACCGTCACGGGTGATGGTGGGTCGGACGGCAACTAGCAGTTATTCACTGAACGAACGATCAAGCGGGAATAGATAGAGATGGCTCGAGTGTGCTACGCGTGCGGCAAAGGCCCGGCTTCCGGGAACAACGTCAGCCACGCCCACAACAAGACCCGGCGCCGTTGGCTGCCCAACCTCCAGACGGTGAAGATCGTCGATGACAAGGGCCAGCGCCGCAGAGTGCGCGTGTGCACCCGCTGCATCTCTGCGGGCAAGATCACCAAGGCACCTCCGATGGTGCAGGCTGAGGCCTGACCGACGGCCTGCGCGGTCGAACCTATGAGCGCCTCCCGGGGAGAAATCTCCGGGGGGCGTTTTCTTTGGGAGTGGGGTGAAGTCTGCGGTTGCGGAGCGTGATTCGTCTGGTTCTGTTTCCGGGTCGAATCAGCCTGAATCCGACCCATCCCACAGCTTCCCGGCATCCATGAGCCGACCGCGCGTTCTGTACATTCTCGGGTCCCTTGCTGCGAACGACGTCGGTGAGGAGATCGTCGCGATCCTCGGACGGCTCTCCCGTTCCCAATTCGATCCCCAGGTCGTGACCCTCGGCGGTCGAGAGGAGCTCAGGGGTCGTGTGCAGGAGATGAAGGTCCGGACCCACTCGCTGGGCCTCGTGGGGCCGATGGGCACGCTCAGGGCCGTTTCGAAGGTCCGAGACGTGATTCGGACCAGTGGCGCGGCTCTGGTCCACGGATACGGCTCGTGGGGAGGCGCAGTGGCGCAGCTCGCGGCCCCGAAGGACGTAGCGGTCGTTCGGACCGTCACGAGGCCGCCCAATCACGAGAAGGACCTGAGAGGGCGGATGCTGCGCCTGCTCGAACGCCGGGCGAGGGGCCGGGTCGCGACCCGTTTCGTGGTGCCCAACGAAGGGAGCCGTGGTCTCGCTGTGCGGGCCTATGGGGCCGCTGACGGTCACGTCGAGGTCCTGCCGACGTCTGTGGACGTCGGCGCCGTGCGTGATCGCGTGAAGCGCACGACGAAGCAGGAGGCTCGCGTGCTCATGGGGATCGCCGGAGGGAGAGACGGCCTTCGTGCTGCTTTCCAACTTCGACTCCGGGGCAGCGATGGACCGCCTGCTGACGGGGTTGGCTCTCGCGATGCGAGAAACGCCGGGCATGCGGATGTTCGTGGTCGGATCTGGCCGCTATGAGGGCTCCACACGTTGGAAGGCCGAAGAGCTCGACCTCGGGGACAACGTCGTCTTCCTGGGACACGGTACCGAGGCTGGCCCCATCTGGGCGGCTGCGGACGTCGCGATCGATGCGACGCCCTGGGCGTCATGGTCACGGGCGGCGCTCCTGGCGATCGCCGGAGGCCTTCCCACCGTGAAGATGCAGGCCGGAGTCGGTGGATGGTCCGAGGACCTCGATGAGAGCCTCCCGATGGTGTCTGGCCATCCTGAGCGCTTTGCGGGCGATCTCGTGCGACTGGCATCCGACTCAGCGCTACGTGCCGAGATTCAGGGGCACGGAGCGAGGGTGACCGAGGAGATCGACGTCGTCAACGTCGTCGAGAGACTCGGTGTGTTGTACCAATCGGTATTGGGCCCGGCTTGATCGCGAGCCCTCCCCTTACCAGCGGTCAGAGAGTCGCGCCATGAAGATCCTCGTTACCGGGGCGGCTGGACTGCTCGGGACCGACGTGGTCGCCACTGCCGGACGCCGGGAACACACCGTCCTCGCCCTCGACCGGGAGGCACTCGACGTTACCGATGAGGCCGCGGTCACGGCACGCGTCGCGAGCGAGGCTCCCGACTGGGTGTTTCACTGCGCTGCCTACACGGCCGTCGATGCTGCCGAGGACGAACCCGAGCTCGCGATGCGGGTGAACCGTGACGG
>JBDGVT010000116.1:0-9823 GCA_039585495.1 Gemmatimonadota bacterium
GACCGCAGAAGCTTCGACTGCATGGCGACGGAGAGTTCTCCGATTTCATCAAGGAACACGGTACCGCCCTCCGCTTCGGAGAGCAGTCCGCGTCGTTTCGTGACCGCACCGGTGAAGGCCCCCTTCTCATGCCCGAACAACTCACTCTCGATCAGCCCGTCAGGTAGGGCCGCGCAGTCCACCGGCAAGAAGGGCCCTTCGGCTCGCCGGCTCTGGTCGTGGACGAGGCGAGCGATGACCTCCTTCCCGGTTCCGCTCTCACCCGTGACGAGGACGTTGGCCTCGGTCGGCGCCACCCGCGCGACACGATCGAGCACGCGCGCGAACGGGGCGCTGCTGCCGATGACGCGCTGCGCGCCAGCGTCGACTCGATCCCGGAGCCGGCGGTTCTCCAGGAGCAGCTCACGATGTCGCCCCGCGCGCTGGACGGCCACGAAGAGCTGTTCCTGGGTAAAGGGCTTCGAGAGGTAGTCGAACGCACCTTCGTGCATCGCCTCGACAGCCGACGAAATCGTACCGAACCCGGTAATGAGAATGACGGGCAGTGCCGGGTCGTCGGCTCTCGTCACCGCCAAGATCGTCATCCCGTCGGCGCGCGGCATGCGCAGATCGGTAATCACCACGTCGGGTTCGAAAGCCGAGCGTTCCTCTCGGAAGAGCGACGAGTCTTGGAGGGTCCGACACTCGTAGCCCTCGCTCGAGAGGAGTCGATCGAGATTCTCCAGGATCTCGTGCTCGTCATCGACGATCAGGACTTTGATCTTTGTCATGCTTGGATTTCTACCTTCCTGGGAAGCGCGACCACGAAGCTCGCCCCTCTCCCGTTACAGTTGCCCAGCTCCAGGGTCCCACCCACTCGATCCACCAAGGCGCGGCAGACCGCGAGCCCGAGACCAGTCCCACCCCGCTCTGCCTTCGTCGTGAAGAAGGGCTCGAAGACCCTCCGACGCAGGTCGTCGGGCACCCCTGGACCTGAGTCCGTCACCTCGATTCTGACAGTCTTCTCCTGTTCGCCGGTGCGGGTCACGACGGTCACCTCTCCGCCCGGTGGCGTCGCCTGTTGAGCATTCAGCAGCAGATTGACCAGCAGGGTCTCGACCGCGCTCTCGTTGCCGAGGACCAGAGGAAGTGTCTCGCTCGTCTCGATCTCGAGACTGAGATCCGACTCGACGAAGACCTTGTTCAAAAGCCGTGCGACGCGGTCCACGACCGAATTCACATCGACCGCGGCGAGTTCGTCCGCATCATCTCGCGCGAACTTGATGAGGTCGGAGGTCACCGACCCGATGCGGCCCACGTGCTTGCGGAGCACCTCGAGGTCCTCGAGCATCGCAACCCCAGCATCGCGTCGGACCGCATCGCGCTGCATCAACTCGATCCGATTGCCGAGTATCGAGAGCGGATTGTTGAGCTCGTGGGCGATGCCCCCGGCCATGATACTAATGGCCGCGAGACGCTCCGAACGCCGCATCTGTTCCTCCAGGCGAGCCCGAGCCCGCTCATCGCGCACGATGAGCGAATGGCCCACGACCTCCCCCTGCTCGTCGGTAATCTCCGACTTCGTCACCGTGACGGGAATCCACGTTCCATCCTTGTGCCGGCGCTTGGTTCTCAGGTTCTCGACGTCAAGAATCTCCGGTCCGCCCGAGCCGGCCTCATTGTTCTCAGCCGTTCCCAGGACCTCCGTGACCCGTCGACCCACGGCCTCGTCAGAGTCGTAGCCGAATAGCGCCTCGGCGCCGCTGTTCCATAGCGTGACGTCACCCTCGGGAGAGAGGGCCAGGATCGCATCCTCAGCGTCCGTTACGATCCGTCCCAGATGGGCTTCGGCCTTCAGAAGTTGGGTCGTGCGCTCCTCGATGAGTGATTCGAGGTCGGCTCGGTGCGCAGACAAGGTCTCCGCCATCTGGTTGAAGTCTCCGGCCAGGTCCTCGAGTTCGTCATTCGTTTCGACGATCAACGGTCCCGGCCTTCCCCCGTGGGTCAACTCGCGAGCCGCGTTGCGGAGCGCGTAGACAGGGCGCGTGATCTGACGCGAAGCAATCGTGGACACCGCGAGGACGATGAGCCCGAGCAGTGCGCCGAGTGCTCCAAACGCCATGAGAAAGCGCCTGATCCGGGCGTCGACGACGGTGGCCGGCAGGATCCGGTACATCGTCAGTGACCTGGTCGGTCGTCCGCCTATGGCGAGCCGGCGGTACGAAATGAGCCTTCCGTCCTCGAGTCTGGTCGACCCATTCCCTCCCGCGAGGACGCGACTGGCCACCTCTGCTGGAAGATCGGTGCGCAGGTCGAGTGAGCCACTGCCTGCAAGGAGGCTACCCCAATCCCTCTTGTGCTCGGAGTGAAACAGAAACCTCCCCTCTTCGTCGGTCAGCGCCGTGATGCCGCCCGACAAAGCCGGAGAGGCAAGCTCGAGGTCCCCGAATACTGATTCAGCTGCGGCCTCACCGATGACGGCGCCAACGTATTCGCCGTCGCGAAGGATCGGGGCCAGGACCGCGACGGCTGGAATCACGCTCGCGGGGTCCTCCTCAGCCCTGACTTCGATCGGGAGGATTGTGTGTTCCGCTTCGCCGACCGTGCCTACCGCCCACTGGTACAGCGCCTGCGGCGTCCCGATGTCTGCCCCACCAGTCGGACCGCGCCACCCGACGACGGCGGTGAGCAGACCGGCCTCGTCGATGGCCTTGAACCGGAACAGCGCCGAAGGATCCGACACCAGGTACGCTTCAACGATTTCGAGCGCGCGGGGTGATGAGGACGTGACCCCGATCAGATCGAGCCCCACGACGTCGGCGACGTAGTCCACGTGCTGCCCGATCTCGCGGAGCGATCGCGCCGTGCGGACGCTCGCCAATTCCATATCGTGCTCGAGTCCGGTTTCGGCCGACCGCTCCAGCTCCATCAGTGCGGAGCGCGTGCCCACAACGGCGACGATGGTCAGCGGAATCACCGCAAGCAGAACGAAGGCAATGGCCAGCTTGGCGCTGATCGTCAAACGCGGGAATAGCTTGTTCAGGTTCATGGGAAAGCACACATGAAGGCCTCTGCCGGCAAACCGGCGCTCGGATGGGCACCTGAATGGGTGCGACCCTGGGTAGCCCATATGAGACCGGCGATGTCACAGTGTGTGACATAAAATGGCACAGTCATCGGCCTCTCAGATAGCCCTCCGCGTCATCCCTCAAGGTGCCGAGGAAGGTCGCGTGCCCCAGATACTCGTTCAGGGAACGGTTCACCTGGACCTCGTACACCTCGACGAGGCGAGAGTAATAGGCCGTCACATCATCGTCTCTTCCCATCTGTTCGGAGGCCGCTGCGGCCGCCCCGAGCCCAAGTAGGTGGTCGGGATCTCGCTCGAGAATCGTACGAGCGCTGAGCAACGACTCGTCGGGATCGTCCGCGATGCGGTGCAGCGTCGAGAGATGGAATAGTCCATCGGCATCCAGTGGGGCGGCTTCGGCGTAGGCGATGACCGCGAGTGGGAGAAACTCCTGCAACTGGACGGTATCCCCTGCTTCTGCCGCGTCCACGACGTGGTTGAACATGTTGTCCGCCACTGCACGTGGATCGATCGACTCGAGTTGCAGGGTCGCCTCCGGAGTCGTCTCGGCGGTGCGCACCGCTCCGTACCAACTGTTGATTTCCGCTGGCAGGAGCTGGGACCATACGAAGACGGTCACCAACGACACGACCGCAATCGCGAACAGGCCCGCGGCGAGGATCGAAAGGTTTATGGAGGAGGAGCCGGGCACTTCGAGATCGCAGGCTGCACAGAATCTGGCACACTCCGCGACTTCCGTTCCGCAGCCCGTACAGTACCGTGAGTGGGCGCGTGTATTCCTCTTCCTTCTAGGCATGACTATCACCCGGTGTGAGGTCCTATGACCGAGATCCGAGGCATGAGGCGTGCCAAAGAAGAGTCCCGGCACGGCGCTCGCCACAGGCGTACCGGCACGCGCCTTGCCTCTCCAACCGATGTCTGGACCGTATCCACTCCGTGCATGGGACCCGAGAATGAACACGTTGCAAGCGGCACCGTGGCTGGTGCTACCCGTCCTGATACTCACCACTGCCTGTTCCGACCTGGGCCCGGTCGACTCTGCGGTCATCGCACTGACCATCAACAGCATGAACTCCTCCGATATTGATCCTCCGGGAATCATCGAGAAGGACGAGAACATCAGTACAGAGACAGGAAACCCATGGGGCGAGTTCATCCGCGCGGCCGAAGACCTGTGCGGAGACGCGGTGTCGGGCTTCGAGGTACTCTCGGCGACTCTCGGACTGGACGTCGCGGGCAGTTCAGGCGTTTCCGTGCTGGAAGACGTGATCTCGGGCGACGCGACCGTGTTCTTCTCCTCCACGAGGGGGAACGACGCCACCGCGGTCCGCGTCGACGTGGCATCGATGTCGGGAGTGTCCGGGACGGGACCCGTGAACCTGCCGGTCACGGCGACGAGGGCTCAGCTTCAGACGCTCTTCGAGCGCCTTCTCGGCGGAGACTTCCACGTGGGCTTGAGGGCAGAAACAGACCGGCTCGACTCGGACAGCTTCTCCATGGATGCAAGGGTGTCGATCTCCGCGCGGGCCCACTGCGAGTAGGCCGCGATTGATGTCCCTTCTCCGTAGCGTGGCCGCTGTCCCGGCCACTTGGTTGGCCCTGGGAGCCATCCAGCCCATCCAGGCTCAGGTGAGCCCCTCGATCGACTTTTCACAGGCCACCCGGTCGTTGGTCGAGCTGTCCGACTCCTCGACGATCGACTTCCTGATGTTCGAGCTCTTCCTGGCGCCACTCCAGCCGCCGGATCGGCTCCAGGTGATCGACGTAACAAGAAACGGATTCGGCCCGGACGACATTCTCATCGCATACCCTTCGGCCGAGGTCTTTTTGATCCCCGAGTTCGTGCCGGACTCGGTTCAGGCGATGATGGGCATGTGGCGTCCCGAGGTCGACTACAGGATGGACTCAGGCAACATGCCCAGCAGCGCGTTGGCGGCGCTAATCGCAGATGAGTCCGACACGTCGAGGCAGGCCGAGAACGCGATTCTCTATGATCTCGTCCAGGCGGTTGAACGAAGCTATCGCGACTTACCGGTCGCCATCCTGTTCGAGCGCGATTCGCTCGGGTTCAGCTTCCAACTCTGGGACTACAATCGAGATGCGATGCGATACGCCCCCCGCCCCGCGTTCGTATCGGACTCGGCCGCGAGCTCGGTGCTGTCCATGCTCGAAGATGTCGGTTACATGCCGGGAGCGAACCGGGTCCGGCTCGGAGTGTCCCTGGAGTCACAGGGCGAATCGGTGGCAACCGTGGACCGCGCGCTCCTCGGGATCTCCACGATGGCCGACCTCCAGACGAGGAGCCTGGCGGTACGAACCATACTCCTTGGATCCTACGATCGGGACCGCTCAGGCACGATCGACACCGCGAGCGAGATCGACGCGCCCCCCTGTGAAGTATGGACAGTGCTTGAAGCGGCTTTTCCGAACTTCCTTTCCGATCTGGGATTCACGGATTCCCAATCTCCTTACCTCGGAAATCTCACGCTGAACATCGCGCCGAACGTGAAGGAGCCGGCGAGCCGCCGAATCGACGCCTGCCTCGCGGGCGAGACTCCACCCCCCACCGATCCCGATGAGGTCGTCCCGACTCCCGAGACCCGGCTCCCGGAACTGGTCGGGCGGTATTCGGAGCTCAGCGCTGCGGCAGATATCGTGCGAGGAGCAGGCATCCACGCCCCCGGGTCGGTAGAATGGACGAGTGCGGTGGAGACAGTGCTCGTCGGCCGATTCGACGAAGACGCCTCGGGACTGGTCGACGCTCCCTACGAGGTCGAGAGTGTCCCCTGCGAAGTCTGGGAAGCCGTGGACGCAACCCATCCGACCTTCCTCGACGATTTCGGATTTCGGGGAGGGGTCACATACCTCGGTCAAGGAATCGGCGTCGCGCCTGCACAACGCAGGGCGGTGACCGCCCGAGCGACCCAATGTGTGAGGGGTGACGACCCGACAACACTGGTGCGCCTACGGCGTGCTTCGGTGCAGAGCCCGTTGCTACCGCCGACCGCAATTCGCGAGGCGGTGACCATACCGCTGCGGGGCCTGGGCGACGTCCCGAACGAGGAGAGTCGATACCTCCCGGCCAAGACCGTACTGCTGGCGATGTTCGATCTCGACCGGTCGGGCTTTCTGGATCATGCGCCCGAGCTGGACGCGATCCCATGCGAGGTTTGGGCTGCCTTGGACGTGACCTTCCCGGGCTTCGGCGAGCGTTTCGGATTCGTGCGTCCCAGTCTCGAGACCCCCTATCGCGGCAACATCGTGTTCAACGTGTCCGATCGGTTGCGAGCCCCGGCGGAGCGTAGAATTCTCGCGTGCCGCGAGGGGATCACGCCTCCGGTTACGGCAGAATCCGTACTCGATGCCGGAGGGACAGCGGGCGTCCTTCTACCTGTCGAGCTGGCCGATTTCCTCGAGTTGCAGGCCGCTGCGACCGTCGCCCAGTCGACGGCGAGTTCCCAGCCCGGCTCCGCCGCGTGGGCCGCAACCGTCCGCTCAGTGCTCGTGGGCTACTACGACTTCAATGGCTCGGGCGCCCTAGACCGGGCGGACGAGATCGAGGCGGTTCCATGCCTCGTTTGGGCAACGACCGAAGCCACGTATGGAGGAAATCTTACCGACGTCGGATTGGGCATCGAGGGCGACTTCCTCGCCGACAGGATCGGAATATCCGCCGCGCAGCGGGGCCGTGCAGCTTCACGAGTGGAGATGTGTCGAGAGTAACGGCGTACCCTACTCCTCGCGGGTCCGCCTCGAGTCGAAGGCC
Organism: Gemmatimonadota bacterium; assembly: GCA_039585495.1. Classification (GTDB taxonomy): domain Bacteria; phylum Gemmatimonadota; class Gemmatimonadetes; order Longimicrobiales; family Gaopeijiaceae; genus UBA2589. The sequence continues at coordinate 6,834 of JBDGVT010000116.1, forward strand.
ACGCAGTAGTCCTCGAAGGTATCCTCGGAAGAGACTGGAAGACCGTTGGCCGCGGGAGCGAAGTCATCGCTCATAGGCCCGAACCTGAAGTAGTATTCGGGGAGGGTGACCGGTCGCCTGATCAAGCCCCACCGAAACTGATCCTCTAGAGAACGCGCATACACCAGCGCCTGTTCGAGCCAAGCTTCGGGGAGCTTGTCGTCCCATCGGGGCATGTTGACATGACCGTGGAGCACCGTGTTTAGCAGCTCGCCCAAGCTCTTTTCCATTCGCTCACCGAGCGCGAACGACGGCGCGAGCACGAATTCCGCGATCCCGACGGATCCATGGCAGCCGGCGCAGAACGTCAAGTACGCGTCGCGGCCCACGTCTGCCTCTGGAGCCGAGGCTTCGCACGACTGAACGACCAACTCCTCCACCGTGGTAAGTTGCAAGCGCGTGGCCCAAACCGGATCGCCCGCGACGTCGTCGAAGAGTCGCCTCGCTCGCCCGAGGTCCTCCTCCACGCCCGCCCCCAGATAGTACATGATGGCGAGGTTGAGTCCGGCCACAGAATGGCCTTCTCGCGAGGCCGTCTGGAACCAGGTAAACGCCTCTTTCGGACCACCAGCGGGGCTCAACCCGGTGGACAGAAGATACCCAACCACATTCTTCCGATCCGGATCTCCCTGTTCCGCCTCTTCGAGAATCCGGTCGTATGTGGATGGCGAGGTGGCCGGTGCGATCCGAGTTGATGTCACGACACCGCACGCCGCTGCGAAACCCAAAAAGAGGACGCCTACTCCGATCGATCTCCACCTCGGTCCACCGACCGATTGACCGGGCCGGGCCGCTTGAGTAGCGTGACGAGCAATGATATTGATTCTCATCCTCATGTGAAATGCCTCTCAAAGAGACGTTTGCGCTCGTCGGCACCTTGATCTGGGCAGGCAGTTTGGGTCTGCCTCAGGCCCACCACGACCCTACTTCGACTCATCCCGTGGGCGTCCTCGTCATGGCCCACGGTGGCTCCCCCGAGTGGAATGAAACCGTCTCGGACGCGCTGACCCCGCTGTCGACGAGGCTTCCCACCGTCTTGGCCCTGGGTATGGCGGACCCCGAGACCCTCCAAGCCGGACTCGACTCGCTCACGACGCTCGGTGTCGAAAGAGTTGCGGTCGTTCGGCTCTTCGTGTCTGGAGCGTCCTTTTACGACCGGACTCGCTACCTGCTCGGACTCTCCGACGACGAGTCCCATGCGGCCATGCCGATGATGGGGACAACGAGGGATGCCGATCCCCTCCGCCCCCTGGATCACCAACTCGACATCGCCACGCACGCCGACGGACTGATGGTGTCCAACCAGGTGCGGCTCATCGTGTCGGACCGGGCCACCGCCGCGAGCACCAGTCATGCCCAGGAGAGTGTGCTCCTGTTGGCGCACGGAATGGGCGACGAGACCGAGAACGAATACGTGCTCGCGGCAATGGAGCGGATGGCCGCCGAGATCCGATCTCGAGGCTTCCGGCGGGTCGAGTCGCGAACCCTCCGTGAAGACTGGGCAACCAAGCGGGCGGCGGCGGAAGACGCGATCCGAGCGCACGTCGCGACCGAGGCCGCCTCTGGTCGGCAGATCATCGTGGTGCCGCTCAGGCTCTCGGGTTTCGGTCCTTACGGGGAGGTACTGTCGGGCCTGGACTACGTTGCCACGGACGGTCTCCTGCCCCATCCGGCCGTCGGCGACTGGCTCATGGGTACGGCGTCGCGGGTCCTTCGCGAGGCAGGCTGGGATGATCCGATCGGGCCGGCCACGCCGCCGATGCAGTGAGCGAGTAGGCACCCGCGTCGCCAGACCGAACGGTCAGTTCAAGATCTCGACAGATCCCACGAACAAGATCTCGTCGAAGGTGCGGTTCAGTGTGTTGCTGGTGAACTCCCGCATGACGGACCCGCCCTGCCACGCGATGCGATCCCCCTCTGAGACCGTAGTCTCGGGAGTTGCGAGCCACATGGATGCGTTGTCGGACTGCAGCTCGACGTAGCTGTAGCCACCCGAAGTCAGCACTTCGAGCACGACGTGGCCCGCACCGATCTCCCTCGTCCGGGCCACCTGATACCCTCCGAGGAAATAGAGTACGTCGAAGGTTCGGTCGAGTGCGTTGCTGTGAAAACCCTCCATCGGAACCGGGTCGAAGAGTGCGATCGAATCACCGACCGAAAGCGCGGCCATTGGCCCGGCCGTCCAGATCTCACCCTCTTCTGTGAACATCCGGGCGTAGGTATAGCCTCCCCCATCCATCTGTTCCTGGACCACACCGACCCTGACCGGGCCCGACGGCCGTGACGGTGCCGGAGTCACCGGAGGATGATCGACCGGAAGCTCAGAAAGCGCGTCGTCGGGTACTGCGCCCTCGGGTGCATGTTCCGCCGCTGTGCAACCCACGACGAGCGCGGCAAACGCCAAGGCACCCGCAGCTCGGTACAATTCGAATGGGCTGGGCATGGTCGGAGGATCCTGGTCAGATGGGGAATGGAATGACGATCGAGCCGAAACGACGGCTGGTCTCGGTGACATCCCCTGCAATTCACGAACCACCAGAGATCCCCTGAATCCGCCGACCCTGCCCCGATGACGGATGAGGCTCAAGGCTCGTAGGGTCAGTCCGAGTCACACCGAGTCAGCGCTCGTCACACCATCTACTGCACGACGATCGTCCCGTTCATCTGCCCAGGGTGAATGGTGCACTGGTACGCGAAAGACCCAGCGGTTGGGAAATCCATCGCGTACGTGCCCGATGACTGAGTGGGCGAGGCCCCGCTCCCGAACGTGACGTTGTGTCCGCTCGACCCAGTCCAGGTCCAGGTCACTGTTCCGGCGACCGCGATCGTACTCTGAGTCGGGTCGAAGAAGTTGTCGCCGACCGACACCGACGCCTTGGGAGGCGCCATGTTAATCCTCCCTGACGTTGATTGGACTGCCAATACCCTACGAATCGAACCACAGCAAATGC
>JBDGVT010000117.1:0-25925 GCA_039585495.1 Gemmatimonadota bacterium
GCTGGAGACATGAGATAGACAACTCGGGTCGCTGAGGAACGCGCACCTCGTCAGTGGGCCCGGGGAGCCCCGTCCGGCTAAGGCTGGGCGGGGCTCATCTCACGTAGCCACTTTCTCAAGTCGCCCACATCGTACATCCCGTTCCCGTTGCCTAGCTCGTCGAGATACTGAAGCTCTCCCGGCGTGAGCGGGTCGCGGTCGGTCAGCAGAAAGTGCTGAAGAAGGTCAGCGACCTCCACGACCCATTCGAGTGGGGCGAAGACCATGACGGAAATCTGGTCTGACAAAGACCCCAGGGCGTCCCGGACCGCCACCATGAACTCGTGTGGTCCCTCACTCGGAACCGTTCCCACGAGCATCAACTCGTCACCGACGGCGTCGAACGAAAACCCCGGAGGAAGATCGCCCTCTCCGGCGTAGGGTCCTGTCCCTCCCGCGATCCTCACGGGCGCGCGGAACGTCTCGACCCGAGGCACCTCGATCGGCTCGGACGGCTCGATCAAGACGGGGGTCCGACCCGTCGAGAGCACGAGATGCGCTTCACCGCCCTCCACGTACACCTCGTGAACGACGACCGGCGTACGCCCACCGTCGCTCAGAAGCAGCGCCGGACTCGACTCGGCGTTGAGTCTTCCGGGCGCCTCCCCCAACCCCCAGGCATCTCCAATCTCACCGCGACTTCCACCCTCCGCGGCGAGCTTCAGCATGCTCTGGTTGTCGTCCTGTTCGAGGAGGGTGAGGAAATAGGGATCTTCGGACGCCGGGTTAGGCCGACGAGAGGCGTCGGTATCCTGCTTGTAGAGGAGGACCCCGGCGCCCGGTAGCTGATGGTCGAAACCGATCAGACCCCGATACTCGGCGATCAGGAACTCGGTGCCTTCATCACCCATCGGAATACGCAGCGCGTCGCCCGTGGTCTGCACCGGACCGAGCACGATGTCCTCGTTCCACACCTCCCCGATGTCCCGGAAGGTCAGCCACCCCAGTTCGGACTTGGAGTAGGCCATCATGTGCGTGGGCCCGAAGGGCGCTCGTTCCTCCGTGACCGGCCCGCAGCCCCACGATCCCGCGGCCATCAAGGCCCAACACCCGAGGACCCACCTCCGACCGTAGGGACCGAGATCCCGATCGACCCAGTGGTAGTAGTCGGGCAGCCCCAGAGCGTGACCGAACTCGTGCGTCATCACGGCGGCGTCCTGAACCTCTTCCCCGGAGCAGTCTGCGGCGCTCTGCGTGATGTAGTCCTGCACGAAGATCGGGTCGCCGCCGATGCCCAGGTCGTCGGTCTCATATGCCGAGCCGGTCCGTCCCGCCAGAGTCCACCGGTGTGGCCAGATGGCCGGGCCTCCGCATGAGGCCGCGACCTCTAGATACTCGAAGGTGATCACGTCCACGAAACCGTCGTCGTCGCCACTGTTCGCGACGCCGTCCGGCCCGTCGTTGTCGTAGAGCGAGAAGTCGATCTCCGGATCGAGTTCGTCGAGCACGTTCAGCAGGTAGACACCCATCTGAGAAGCAGAACCGAGACCGTCACTGTCGCCGACGACCTCGGCCATGGTCAGTTCACTACGCGCCCAACCGAAGACGTCTCCATTGACGGTCAGCGCCCCCCTCGAGATCTCCTGGTATGCCTCCGTGATCGTGCCATGCTCGGAGGGACCGGAAAACAGCGACGCCTCCACCATTTCGCGCGTGATGTGAGGCGCGTCAGGCGAATCACCAAACAGCCCGAGGATCACGGGCAGACGAACCTCGCCTTGCGCCGCGGTCCGGCCGAGTTCGACTCTCGCCATCAGGCCACGCTCGAACTCGAATGCGTCCGGGCTGTCACGCAGCTGCTGGTAATAGCCCTCCGGCAAGGGGATGCCTCGCATCCGGGACAGGATCTCGATGTCCTGGGCTTCCACAGAGCCCCAAAATGCGGGACCCAGCACGACCGCGAGAACGGGGAGGAGCCGCCTCATCTGCGATACTCGACCGCGTAGTCGCTCAGGTCCGTGCGGAGCTCATCGTCGGGCCCTGCAACCTCTTGCACCACCGTCGGTGGCGGCTGTGTCGTATCTGCAACAGCCAGCTGGAACGTCAGCTCGCCTCCGACCTGGTTGATGAGAACGATCTGGGTCGAGCCGATACCCGCCTGCGAATAGACCTCGGTGTCCCCAATCGGAGTGATGCCGTCGACGGCCTCGTCGAGGATGACGATCTGCGCGGCACCTTCCGCTCCGTTGGGGCCTGCCAAGGTCGCAGTCATCGTGCCCGGTCCGGACACGGGTCCCTCGTCTGCGCACGCAGCGAGAAGAAACGCCACCGTGACCGGGAGAAGACTCCGACGGTTCATGCCCCTGCCCGCCCTCGACCTACGAAACCGGGCGCTCCGCGGGACGCATCTTCACGGCCCACATACCCGAATTGATGTCGGCGAAGAAGATGTTGCCCTTCCAGGGCATCACTCCCCAGGCGGCGGCAGCGTTTGGGATGTAGCCCAACGGGTCGTACGCCTTGAACACCGCCATCTCTCGACCCTGTGTGTAGAGGTTACCCATGAGCTCGCCGGAGATGTCGACCATACGAACACCCCCTTCGTAGTACGCCTGATACAACACGTCGTCCTCCACCCACATGTTGTGCGTGCCGTACTCGCTGGCCTCGTACCGCGCGACCTGCACGGGGTTCATCGGATCCGTGAAGTCGACGATCTGAGTATATCCGGAGGTAGCGCGAGGGTATCCGCCCGTCCCCGTCTCGGGATCGTACTGCTGCCGGTGGTCGGGCCCGGTGCCCTCCCAGGCCAGGCCGTTTCGCTGGACCCGCTCATCGCCGACGATCAGGAGGAAGCGGCCCGTGGACTCCTGGTAGTAGGGGAATACGGCGTGGGTCGACCCCGTGGTCAGCGGGAAGGAGGTCACGAAGGTGGGGTTGTCGATGGATCCCCCGTAGCGACCATTTCCTACGTCCGTCACGACGACGCCCGTCTCCCACTCGGCAGTGTAGGCCAACCCGTCGTGTACCCACACGTCGTGGACGCGCGAGTTCGGATGATTGTATTCGCTCACAAACGTCGGATTCTCGAGGTCCTGCATGTCGAGGATTACATACTTGTCCCCCGCCGCGAGTGCGAAGAGGTAGTCGTTCGTGGCGTACATGTTGTGCACACCGCCGGTCACTCCATTGCCCTCGAAGGTCGAGGCCACGCGGGGGTGCGCCGGATCCGCAAGATCGAGAATCACCACCCCGTTCCTGCGATTCGAGGCACCTTCACGTGAGATCGCTCCGTACCGGCCGTCGGGCGAGGTCTTCACATCGTTCGTCGTGCGTGCGTCCACCGGAATGGAATCGGTCTTGAAGATGTTGGATGGATCGGTGACGTCCCAGACCATGGAGATCCCGTCACCATTCTTGGAACCGGTCAGCGCATAGTCGCGCCCGTCGATGCCCTCCCAGAGCCAGAGGTCGGTCGTGAAGATGCGGGCCTCGCGCCCCTGGCCCACCACATCCAGCTTGCGCACGGCGTTGCGAGGCACGACTCGGAAGGAGTACTCCGCGCGCGCTCCGCCCGTCGAGGCCACTGCCGTATAGACGCCCGGTACGTCCGCCACCATCCGCCCGTCCATGATCTGAGCAGGGCCGGCCGGCGCGGCGATCGAGTCGTCGGGCTGGTAGATGTAGCTCCACGAGATCGGCACATCGCTGATCTCCGAGCCGCTCGGGTTGAAGGCGAGAGCCGTGAATGTCTGCACATCGCCGGTGCGGACCTGCTGTTGGCCTCCAGAAAGTTCGAGGCGATCCACGGGTGTCGCCGTGGATGTGTGCTCGACCTGACCGTTTCCGAACGCGTCGACGGTGGCGACGGAAGGGTCAGACGAATCCCAGGAGACCTCAGGGTACGGCCGCTCTGAGCCGTCGGCGTGATAGGCGATCACCTCATGACGAACACGAGCGCCCTCGAAAAGGCGTCCTGCCTCTGCGACGACCGCCACGCGTGTAATGGCCGGCCAGCCGACGATTACGGGAATCTGAAGCGTCACCGGGTCGCTTCCGTCTTCCGGCACACTCGAAACGAAGATCTGGTACTCGCCTGCGGCGACACCCAGGACCCGTCCGTCGGCGACGCGGACCCCGCCTCTGGGTCCACCCACACGCAGGGGCGCCTGAATGGCAAGACCGTCGGCGCCATATGCGACGATCGAGAGCGGAACTGATTCGCCTGCGGTCACCTCGACCCGCGCGGGGTCGGCAACCAATCTCGTCACGGTCTGAGCTGCGATGGGCTGGGTGCCAACCAGCGCGAATGCGAATACGAGCAAGCGCTTCATGATTTTGCTTCTCCGGCCCTGGGTCCTAAGCCTCGATCCTACGTCGAACCCTGTTGTTAACCGGGCGGAGGGGGCGGAGCAAGCCGGCCGGAGCATCCACCTGACTCCGGCCGACCACGCACTATTCCCGCCGAAGGGCGTCGGTGGGATCGGTGCGTGTTGCTCTCATCGCGGGCACCACGGTCGCGATCAGCGACGTGACCAGGAGCAGCGCCGCTACCGCCACGGTGCTCGCAGGACTTCCCCCCGAGCCGGTGAAGAGCTGTCCGATGGCCCGCCCCGCCGCGAGCGAGAGCGCGAGCCCGACCGCCGATCCAGCAAGCACCACCATTGCGACATCGCGTACGAACAGCCGTACCACCGATTCGCTTCCTGCGCCCAGCGCGATCCGAATACCCACCTCGTGTCGCCTGCGTGACACCGCAAAAGAAACGACGCCGTAGATGCCGAGCATGGCCAGCATGAGGGCGAGGGCACCCAGACCCGCCATGACGCCACCCAACATCCGTTCGCGCTGAAGCGTGTCCCCGAGATGCTCACCCATGGTCGCCGCGTCGAGGATCATGATGCGCGGGTCGAGCTCGACGACTGCCGCCCTGGCTGACGCCAGGGCGATGGAGGACGGACCTTCCATCTCGAACAGGATATTCATCCGGGCCGACGCGAAGGTAAGCGGAAAGTAGACGGACGGCGTCGGAGCTTCCGACAGCGACCGGATCGTGGTGCTTCCCACGACACCGATGATCTCGACGGGTGAGTCCGGGGCTGCTTCCGGTCGGTACGACTCACCGACGACGTCGCTACGACCCCAGTACGTCCGCCCGAACGCTTCGGACACGATCGCAACCCCCTGCGATTCGTCCTCTTGGAAGGTCCGGCCGTGCAGCAGAGGCACGTTCATCACGCCGAAGAAATTCGTCGACACGTAGTTCCAGGCGACCTCCGTGGGCCGGTCGACACCGCCTGCACCGGCTCCAAGAAGCATGGTGGTGCTACCGAACTGAGTGCCGGGCAGCATGAGTGACCGAGTCACTCGACCGACGCCGGGCAGAGCTGTGAGGCGTTCCTCGACCTGGTCCAACAGGAGCAACGTGGCTTCCCCATCCAGGTCGAGGGGGGTCGCGTTCAGTTGCACGAAGGCGGTGTTCTCCCAAGCGAACCCGGGATCGGCCCCCCTCGCCCTCATCAGATTCTCGATGAAGAGACCCGCGATAGCGAGAAGAAGAAGGGAGACCGCGACCTGGCTGGCGACGAGCGCCCCGGTGAGTCCCATTCTCCTTCGTGCGCCGAGACCCGTGGCGGGCTCGTCCCGCAGGGAGGCGTTGACGTCACGACGGGTCGCCCGAAGCGCCGGGACGAGCCCGAACACCAGTCCGGTCAGTACGGAGACCGATAGGGTGAAGAGGAGGACGCTTGCGTCGAGCTTGAGGTCGACCAATATCGGTAAACTGAAGTCAAACCTCGCGTTACGCATTCTGTCAACGGCAAGGAAAGTGAGCGCGAGCCCACCCGCTCCTCCGAGCGCCGAAAGGACCATGGCCTCAGCCAATACGACGCGAATGACACGCGCCCGACCGGCCCCAAGTGCAAGTCGGACAGCAATTTCGCGGGCTCGGGTCGTACTTCGAACGAGGAGCAGATTCGCTAGGTTCAGGGTGCCGATCACGAGCACGAGCAATACCACCAGCATCGAGAAGATTGCGGCAGGGATGAGCTCCGCGTCTTCGGACGGTGAAATGCGATTCTCGAGGACCGACAACACGGTAATGTCTCGACCTTCGTTCAGGGTCGGGTACGTCGTGGCGAGGTCGGCGGCGAGCCGATTCATGGACTGCTGCGCGTCCTCGATCGGCACCCCATCGGCGAGCCGCGCTCGAATGGTGAAGGGATGGTCTTGTCTGCGCGTGAGAGAGCCGGCGCGTCCGCCGGTCGGGGCCATTGCCGAGATCGACAGCCACAGATCGACGGCGCCCGGGCCCTGGCCACCGTTGAATTCCGGGGGGCCTACCCCGATCACGGTCACGGCACCTCCGCCGAGTCGAAGAGTCTGACCGATCACATCCGGATCTTCCGCCATGCGATCACGCCACATGGCGTGGGTCAGGACCGCGTGGGGAGGCCCGTTCGGGTCGTCGGCCGCTTCGTCGAACCACCGCCCACGGCTCGGTCGGAGCCCGATTACGTCCATGTAGGATGCAGTCGCATACTCGACCAGGAGCGACACGAGGCCGTCGCCCTGCTGCATGAAAGCCTGATCGGCGTAGTACGCCGAGACACCGGAGAAGACGTCCGGCGTCCTCGTCATGTCCAGGTAGGCCGGATACGACGTGGAGCTCGGTTCTCCCCCATCTCCATCCTGAAGGACATTGACCAGTCGGTCGGGCTGCTCGAAGGGCGGCGGCTGAAGCAGGAGAGCGTTGATCACCCCGTACGCAGTGGAGTTCACACCGATTCCAAGCACGAGAATCGTCAATGCGGTCGCGGTGAATCCGGGACTCCGGATGAGCCTTCGTGCGGCATATACGATGTCGTCGATCCATCCCCTCATCATCTCCCCTCCCGTCTCACGTCTCACCCTGCGCGTCCCGTCGGGACGAAGAGGGCGGCGCCACTCTCGCCAGGCTGAAGTCACCACATCGCGGAGCATGAAGCCCCAGAACCCGAAGCCGAGTCGGCCCACCCGCTCGAGGCGTGCATCGCGTGCGAACCGGAATACCTCCAGGAGGTCCACGTCGTGGTCGTCACGAAACTCTCTCGGATAGAGGTGCGTGAGTGCCTGATACAGGCGCTCGCCGACCCGTCGTTCAGACTTCACCGGGCCTCCGGCAGCACCTGGCTGTTTCGTGCGATTTCGACGAGTCTCGCCATGCGGGCGGCCTCGGCGTGCACGACCTCACGACCTCGATCGGTGATCGCGTAGAAGCGCCGCCGCGGATCCTGATCGGCGGATGGCGCGACGGTCTCGGTGATCAGGTTCTCGGCCGCCATCTCCTTCAGCGAGCGATAAAGCGTGCCTGGGCCGAGCGCGAAGGCGCCCTCCGTGGCCTCATCGACGGCCTTGGCGATACCCAGGCCGTGCCGGTCTCCCCCTGACAGGGCGAGAAGGATGTGAAATACCGCCGGGCGAACCGAGGTTGTACCTGACATGACCGCTCCTGATTTATCCACGATGGATATATCTAGCGTGGATAGATCGGCTCCGCAACCTCTCTCCTTGAACACCACGATCCGCCTATCTAGCTTTCGGGTCTGAAACGTAGAATCATTCTTGATAAGCGGCGCCCTCGGGCACCGCTTCAATCATCTGAGGGGCTGATGAGTGACGCACCTATCCTGACGATCGCGGGCCTTGAGGCGAAGGTCGCCGAGGAAGACCTCGGCATCCTCAACGGCGTTGACCTGAAGATCGGCAAGGGCGAAATCCACGCGATCATGGGGCCAAACGGCTCCGGCAAGAGCACTTTGGCCAAGCTTCTCGCGGGACACCCCGGCTACGAGGCCACAAGCGGCACGGTGACGTTCCGCGGCAAGGATCTTCTGGACCTCGAGACGGATGAACGGTCGCAGGCAGGAGTCTTCCTCGCCTTCCAGTATCCGGTCGAGATTCCCGGCGTTTCGATCGCGAACTTCCTCCGCACGGCAGTTCAGGCTCACCAGGCGGAAGGAGAGGAACTCGACATCTTCGACTTCGCGGAGATCCTCGGCGAACGCATGGAGATGCTCGACATGGACATCGCGTTCGCGGAGCGCCATGTGAATGACGGCTTCAGCGGAGGTGAGAAGAAGCGCAACGAGATCCTCCAGATGGCCATGTTGAAGCCGAAGCTCGCGGTCATGGACGAGACGGACTCGGGACTCGACATCGATGCCCTCAAGATCGTCGCACACGGAGTGAACAAGCTGGTCGAGGAGGATCCGGAGATGTCGATTCTGCTCATCACCCACTACCAGCGGCTGCTCGATTACATCAAGCCTGACCACGTCCACGTGATGGTCGACGGACGCATCGTCCGCTCCGGCGGTCCCGAGGTCGCCCTGGAGCTCGAAGCGAGCGGATACCGGGAGTACGAGGCCGCCGAAGCTTCGGCGTAGCCAGTCACCTCCCGCCCACGGACTGAACGAGAAACTCTCCATGCCGAAAAACGAGACGATCCAGGACCTCAACCTCGACGAGTACAAGTATGACTTCGTCACAAAGACGGAGCCCGTATTCCGAGCTGAGAAGGGTCTCAGTGAGAAGGTTGTCCGACAGATCTCCGCGCACAAAGAAGAGCCGGAGTGGATGCTCGACTTCCGGCTCAAGGCGCTCAAGGTCTATGAGTCAAAGCCGATGCCCAAGTGGGGCGGAGACCTAGACGGACTCGAAAACGTTCTCGACGAGATCTACTTCTACGTGCGGCCCCAGGATCGCATGGAGCACTCGTGGGACGACGTACCCGAAGAGATCAAGGACACGTTCGAGAAACTCGGCATCCCGGAGGCGGAGCGTGAGATCCTCGCCGGTGTGGGTGCTCAGTACGAATCCGAAATGGTGTACCACTCGCTGCGAGAAGAGTGGGAGAAGCAGGGCGTCATCTTCGACTCGATCGAGGACGGGCTGAAGAACCACCCGGAGCTCTTCCGCGAGCATTTTGGCACCGTCATCCCGACAGGGGACAACAAGTTCTCGGCGATGAACTCCGCGGTCTGGTCGGGCGGATCGTTCGTCTACATCCCGAAGGGCGTTTCGCTGGACACCCCGCTACAGGCGTACTTCCGGGTAAACCAGGAGCGGATGGGACAGTTCGAACGGACGCTCATCATCGTCGATGAGGGCGCGCAGGCCCACTACATCGAGGGGTGTACTGCCCCGGTCTATTCGACCGAGTCGTTTCACTCGGGTGTCATCGAGATCATCGTCAAAGACAATGCTCGATTCCGGTACACGACGATCCAAAACTGGTCGAACAACATGTACAACCTGGTCACCCAGCGTGCGATGGTCGGCGCGGGTGGCAACATGGAGTGGCTGGACGGAAACCTCGGGTCCAAGCTGACCATGAAGTACCCATCCTGCTATCTCATGGGCGAAGGCGCCCACGGTGAGATCCTCTCGATCGCCTACTCGGGTGATGGACAGCATCAGGACACCGGTGGCAAGGTCGTTCACGCGGCCCCATACACGACGTCTTCCATCGTGTCGAAGTCGATTTCGAAGGGGACGGGGAGATCCACGTACCGCGGGCTGCTCAAGGTCCACGAGGGAGCGCACCACGCTCGATCGAACGTGGAGTGTGACGCCCTGCTGATCAACGACACCTCGAGGACGGATACGTACCCGTACATCGAGATCGATGAGAGCGATGCCAACGTCGGACACGAGGCTTCCGTTTCGAAGATCGGGGAGGAGCAGCTTTTCTACCTAATGAGCAGGGGCATCTCCGAGGTCGAGGCGATGGCGATGATCGTGCGTGGCTTCATCGAGCCGATCGCGAAGGAGCTCCCGCTCGAATACGCAGTAGAACTCAACCGGCTCATCGAGCTGGAAATGGAAGGATCGGTTGGCTGATATGAGCGACACCGCATTGACCGACGTCAGCGCCGCCGAAGGCGTCACCGATGCTCTGAACGGAGCAGCCGTAGAGCGTATCGGACTCGGAGAACCCGAGTGGCTGCGGGCGCGCCGGGCTCACGCGTGGGACGTCTACGAACGGACCCCCATGCCGACCACGCGTTTGGAGGAGTGGCGGTACACGGATCTCCGCAAGAAGCTCGACCTGGGTGCGTTGCGCCTCTCCGATGCCGAGGTGGCGCCCGACGACCGGTCGTCGTGGCCGGATCGACTCCAGGCCACCATGGACGAAGATCACGAGGCCGCAGGGCATGTCGTGGTCATCGATGGACATGTGGTCCATTCGGATCTCGACGCAGAGCTCGCAGCGCAGGGCGTGATTCTCGCGTCGTTGCACGACGCGGCCGTGCAGCACAGCGAACTGATTAAGGAGCACCTCGCGGCGAAGGCAGTCCCCGCCGAAGACGGTAAATTCGCGGCCATGAACGCGGCGCTCTGGGCCGACGGGATCTTCCTCTTCGTCCCGCGTGGCGTCGAGCTCGACCTGCCTGTCCGCATCACACGGTGGTTGAGTGAGTCCGGGGCAGCGTATTTCAGCCGTGTCCTCATCGTTGCAGAGGAGGCCAGCCAGGTTTCCTATGTCGACGAGGTAGTCTCGGATGATTTCGACGCGCAGACTCTGACTTCGACGGCCGTCGAGGTCATCGCGAAGGCGGGATCGCGGGTCCAATACGTTTCGGTTCAACGCCTCGGCCGAAACGCGTTCTACCAGTCGGTTCAGCGGACGCTCGCCGAGCGTGACTCGAAGCTCGACACGCTGAACGTCGCGCTGGGCGCCTCGGTGACCCGTGTAGACCTCAACGCGAAGCTGCTCGGCACCGGTGCGAGTTCCGACATGCTCGGTCTGTACTTCGGTGATGGCGACCAGCACTTCGACTTCAACACCAGCCAGGATCACATCGAGCCTCACACCGGAAGCGACCTCCTCTACAAGGGCGCCCTGGATGGGGATAGCCGCGCTGTCTTCCGGGGCATTATCAGAGTACTCCCGGGCGCGCAGCGGACTGACGCGTACCAGACCAACCGGACCCTCCTCCTATCCCGAGGGGCCCGTGTCGACTCCCTGCCGAATCTCGAAATCGAGGCCGACGATGTGAAGTGCTCACACGGCGCCACGGTGGGTGAGCTGGATTCAGAAGCAAAGTTCTATTTAATGAGTCGAGGCCTGAGCAGGACCCAGGCTGAGCGGCTCGTAGTCCTGGGCTTCCTTGGCGAAGTGATGTCGAAGCTCCCCCTCGGAGGGGTCGTCGAGAAGGTCATCGGGGTCATCGAGGAGAAACTCGCCCAGGAGGGCTGAGTCGAGACGATGGCGAACTGGGTCAGGGTCGCGGCCGAAGGTGATTGTCCGGCCGGAGAGCTCAAGGGCGTGATGGTGGACGGCACAGCCGTCGTGCTCGCCAATGTGGACGGGACCCTTTGCGCCCTGAAGGATCAGTGCTCCCACGAAGACCTCCCCCTGTCCGACGGGGAGCTGGACGGCTCAGATGTCGTCTGCCCATATCACGGCGCTCGCTTCGACGCGTGCAGCGGAGCCCGAAAGGCCCTGCCGGCCATCCGGCCGGTCAAATCCTACCCGGTAGAAGTCCGGGATGGAGCAATCTTCGTGGATGTGGAATAGCCCACCGGTCCGAGATGCCATGACCTCCGCCGACTTCGATCCCATCCAGATACGGAGTGAATTCCCGACGCTGGACCAGACGATCAACGGCAAGCCGCTCGTCTACCTCGACAACGCCGCGACGTCACAGAAGCCCCGAGCCGTGCTCGACGTCATCGACCAGTACTACGAGCGCGACAACGCGAACGTACACCGGGGAATCCACGAGCTGTCCCGACGCGCGACGATCGCGTACGAAAAGGCCCGAGAAAAGGTCGCACCCTGGATCAACGCGCCCGACCCCTCGGAGATCATCTGGACCCGTGGAACGACCGAGGCAATCAACCTGGTCGCGATGGCCTGGGGCCTCGACAACATTGGCGAGGGCGACGAGATCCTCATTTCGGTGCTGGAGCACCACTCCAACATCATCCCCTGGCAGATGCTCGCGAAGCGCCAGGGAGCGAAGCTCAAGTACATCGAGATCGACGAGCAGGGACGGTTGATCCTCGACGACCTACCCGAGCTGCTCAGCGACCGGACCCGACTCGTGGCTGTTTCGCACGTTTCGAACGCCTTGGGCACGATCAATCCGATCAAGGAGATCGCCGCCGCCGCCCACGAGGCAGGGGCGATCGTGGTCGTGGATGGCGCGCAGGGGGCGGTCCACACGCGGGTCGACGTGCAGGATCTCGACGTCGACTTCTACGCGTTCTCGGGACACAAGTTGTGTGGGCCGACCGGCATCGGAGTGCTCTGGGGCCGCAAGGCGCTCCTGGAGGAGATGTCTCCGTATCAGGGCGGCGGCGAGATGATCCACATCGTAGGTCGAGACGAGAGTAGTTGGGCCGCGGTGCCGCACAAGTTCGAAGCGGGGACACCCAACATCGCCGGGGCCATCGGCATGGGTGCCGCCGTCGACTTTCTTTCGGAGATCGGCATCGACGCGATCGAGAAACACGAACGCGACCTCATGGCGTACGCGATCGAGAAAGTCGGCGCCGTGCCTGGGATTCGCATCTTCGGGCCTGAGTCCCTCGACGAGCACTCAGCCGTGTTGTCGTTCACAATGGGCGACGCCCACCCCCACGACATTTCAACGATTCTGGACTCGGATGGCGTCGCGGTGCGGGCAGGACACCACTGCGCTCAACTGGTGATGAAGCACTTCGGCGTCTCTGCGACCGCCAGAGCTTCATTCTACCTGTACAACACGAGGCAAGACGTGGATCGCCTGGTCGAGAGCCTCGACCAGGTCCGCAGCATCTTCGGCTGAAGCACATGTCACCAGGGGCTTGTCACCCCGTGCCCCGACTTGCGTGACACCTTACATTGTTGACCCGTATCAAATCTGTGCAGGAATCGATGGAAACTCCGCAACTCAGCTCTCTTTACCAGCAACTCATCCTCGAGCACTACCGCAATCCGCGGAACAAGGCCGAGCTCGAGGAGAAGAGTGTAGAGATCCACATGGCCAATCCGGTCTGTGGCGACGAGATCCGCCTCCAGCTTCGCATCGAAGATGGGCGGATCGCCGAGGCGAAGTTCGTCGGTCAGGGCTGCTCGATCTCGCAGGCTGCCGTCAGCATGATGACCACCTTGCTCCAGGGGCGTGAGCTCGATGACGCCGATCGTCTCGCGAAGCGTTTCACCGAGATGATGCATGGCGACGAGGAGGCCGCGAAGGACAAGGAAAGTTCCCCGTCAGGATCAAGTGCGCGCTTCTAGGCTTCGATGCCCTTCAGGAAGCGATCAAGTCGGACCACGTGGGGGAAGCGAACTGACCTCGGGCGACGTCCATTCGGCCCATCTGCCGGCCACACGCGCCGGGCCCGTGACCATATGGACGTCGAACAGTGGCGTCCGCCGCATCGAATTCGGGGCGCTTCCTCGAGAGCGCCACACTGACCCGCCCGATCAGTGGCCGGAGAGGCTTCAGGAAGCCGTTCGTCAGCTCGAAGAGTACTTCGCCAAGGACCGGACGAGCTTCGATCTGGAGTTGGACCTTTCCGGAGCAAACTCGGACTTCCAGCGGGACGTCTACGATCGCCTGCTCGCGATCGAGTACGGTCATGTCTCGTCCTATGGCAAGATCGCGAACGAGATCGGTAAGCCGGACCAGGCCCGCGCGGTGGGACAGGCAGTCGGAGCCAACCCGATACCGATCGTGATTCCGTGCCACCGTGTGATCGCCTCCGACGGTCGCCTCACCGGGTTCTCCGGAGGCCTGGCGGCAAAGGTCGCGCTGCTGAAGTTGGAAGGGATCGACGTCGACGGCACCAGCGCGAGCAGCCGAGTGCATCCCGAGGTCATTCCGCTCGACCTCTAGGTCGCTCGAAGTCAGCTCAGGAAAAGCGATCGGGGGACAACGGTCTGATTCGATCGTCGCGGATCCCGAGTACCCGGTTGGCGATCATTTCCCCTGTGACCGGCCCGAGCGTGAGACCGAGCATTCCGTGCCCGGTGGCAACGGATAGCCCCTCCACCCCCCCGACCTCCCCGACGATCGGTAGCCCGTCCGCCGACATCGGACGCAGCCCGCACCACTCGGACTTCGGACGCGCGCTGCCGAGCGTGGGGAAACAAGCCTTCGCCGATCGGGCGAGCTGGGCCAGGCGCGCAGGCCGCAGAACGGTGTTCTCCCCTGAGAACTCCATCGTCCCCGCGAAGCGTACGAACGTGTCGAGCGGGGTCGAGAACACCGACGTCTCTCCGTGTACACACGCCACTCGTAGGGGCGGTGCTCCGTTCGGGCCGATCTCCACGTCGCGATGGTACCCCTTCCCTCCCTGCACCGGCATTCGTGCTCCTACCCGTCTGGCGAGCCGCATACTGAACGGTCCGGTCGCGAGGACGACCGCGTCTCCCGAGACGACATCCCCGGAGCGCAGACGAACGCCGGTCGCGCGAGCACCCTCGAGAACGACGTCCGTGACCTCCGCCCCCTCGCGCTGATCCATACCCCGGCGTGACGCCACCGCTGCAAGCCGCGACAGAAAGAGCGCCGGGTTCATCGTCGCCGCCTCGGGAAAGAAGACGCCTCCGAGGAGGTCCGGGCCGAAGGCCGGTTCGCGACGCCGAAGTTCGTCTCCGTCGACCATTTCGGGGTGATACCCGTGCTTCTCGACGATGGCCGCCTCGTGGGCGGCGCCTGCCATCCCCTTTTCGGTCGAGCAAACCTCGTAGAAGCCGTCTGCCCGATAGCCGCACTCGATTCGTTCTTCGTCGATGAGCTCATTGAAGAGCCTCAGCGCGTCCATACCCATTGGAGCCATCACCTGCATGCACCGTTCGACGTGCGCATCGGTGCAGTAGCGTGCGAACTCGATGAGCCATCGCCACAGAGCCGGGTTCCAGGACGGCCTGATGTAGAGCGGGCTGGTCGGATCGAGCATCTGGGCGATACCCTGCCGAACACGACCCGGCCGGTTCAACGGCGGGTGTCCGGCCGCGACGGTGCCCGCATTGCCGGACGAGGCACCCTCTCCAAGACGGGATCGCTCCAGGAGCACAACCTCCGCGCCGCCACGTGTCAGGTAGTACGCGCTGCAGACTCCGATCACCCCGCCGCCCACGACGACGACACGCGGCCCGGAGGTCATGTGTTCAGCCTTCGGAAGGATCCAGGAGGACCTTCACGGACCCTGTCTTTCGACGGTTCATCGCGGTCGAAAGCGCGTCGCGGTATTGGCCCAACGGGTATACGTGCGTCACCATCTGGTCGACCGGAGCCCCAGTCTCGAGCAGCATGTCGTGCGTAATCTGGAAGGTGTGGACCCGCTCACCACGCCAGTCTTCGTCACCGTAGCACTGGAATCCCTTGATCTCGAGTTCGTGGGCCCAGACGAAGGTGAGATCGAGCTTCTTGATCTCCGCCGCGCATCCGAGTAGTACGATCTTGCCGCGCATGCCTGCGTAGCGGAGGGCCTGCTTGATCGTCTCGCCGCTCCCGACACAGTCGAAGATCAGCGGGAAGCCCCCTCCCGCGAACACTTCGTCACCCACGATCGGCATGTAGGCCTGAGCACCGGTTTCGATCAGCGCCTCCCGCACCTCGTCGCCCGGCGAAACGGTGCTCGACGCTCCGAGACTACGCGCGATCTTCGCCTCGTGCTCCCTCTTGATCTGCGCGACCAACTCACCGGTGTAACCCGCGGCCCGGAGTGCCCAAATAACACCGAGTGCGATCGGACCACTACCGAGCACGAGGATCGGCCCGGCTGGGAACGGCCTGCATCGCAGTGCCGCATGCATTCCGACGGCGAGAGGCTCCATGAGAACCGCCGTCCGGTCGGACATCGAATCATCGACGGGAAAGAGCTGGCTCTCGTGCGCGATCATGCGCTCGCCCCAGCCCCCGGGCAGGCTCCCGTGATATCCAACGGTCATCCCTCGCTTGATCGGCTCACCGGAGATGATGGTCGGCCCCTCATCACCTCGTCGGGTGCAGGTCGACCCCAGACCTTCCGCACACGACGGGCACGGATCGTCCTTCGGGTAGCCGCGCACGGCACACGAGACGCCGGGATCGACGGTTACCCTCTGACCGGGTTCCACCCGGCGAACCGCAGAACCTACCTCGATCACCCGCGCGAGGATCTCGTGTCCGAGGACGGCCGGAAAGGAGCCGAACGGCTCCATCGCCGGACTCGACTTGAGCGTCAGATTCCCGATGTCCGATCCACAAATCCCGGCCTTCAGGATCTCGAGCTTCACCCAATCGTTGCCCGGCAGATCCGGATCCACGACGTCTCCATAACGGACTCCACTGAGTCCACCGAAGAGCGCCGCTTCGGTTACTTGACCGAGACTCTTGCCGATCAGGTAACTGGGAACGGTGACGTTGAACGTGACAGCCCTCATCGCGTCAGCTCCGTCGAATCGACCAGGTCGACCGCGCGGTCCGCCTCCGGCTCGTCTCCACCTGATTGCGAACCAAGCGGGTCTCCGGAGTCGTCGATCTGCTTCTGCTCCATGACCTGGATCTCCTGGACGACCTTTTGGGAGGGATCGAACACCGAGCTCATTTCCAGCATGTGGTATCCCACTGCCCCGCGCCCGGCGCCCTTGGAGTTCCGATAGTAGACCCATCCACGCCGCTCCATCCAGAGCAGAAGACGGTCGGCCGTCAGGAGTGCCGCGAGCCCGACCAACAGCTTCACCACGACAACGCCGCTCAAGGTGCGATCCCGGAGAGTGCCGTCAGCAGCCGTTTGAGCGCCCGGGGGGCCCGGCCTGAGATCGCGGCCGCGACCAGCAGGATTGCTGGAATCGCGGCGAGCCGAGCCGCCGTCTCGCTTGCAGACCCTTCGACGAGGTACCAGGCGAGCCAGATGAATCCAGCTGCTCCAACGGCAGTGAGCAGACGTTCGCGAATCGTGAGGTGCGACGGGGCCAATGACGTGCCCGCACGACTCTGCCTGGGCCGGGCCCATTCCCGGTTCGGCGCTGCCACCTGCGTCGGAGCTACGACCTGATTCCCAACCTCCAGAATCTCACGAGCGTGCTCGACGTCCATTCCCCGCACCCAGATCGTGGCGGGGGTGGATACCATCATTCCCAGACCGGGATCGTCTATCTGCAGGCGGTACGGGATTCCAGCGTCGTCGAGGAATCCCGCCGCGAACTCGGCCTCGTGCCGATAGCGGTACTCGGCCACGACGACCTCCTGGAGCTTCTTTTCCACGCGGTCACTCATGACGCTGTCCTCCGGCTCCCTTCGCTCCACCACCTGCACCAGCATCCACCCAGGCGCGGGCCTGCTCATGCCCCACGCTCCAGGCCGACCAGGCGTCCTGTGCCCACTCCCTTACACGACCCACGTGCGCTGGAGCGCCACCGAGATCGTGGACATCTCGAATGGTCAACGATCCACGGGCACCCGGAGGGGGTGGGGTGACGCGCGGGAGGTCTACAGGCCCGTCCAGCCAACGGCTGAGCGCACGACTCACCGACGGCCCACCCCCGTACTCAAGCGCCCAGCACATGCCGGCCAGGTGCGCTGCCGCGGATTTGGAAGACTTCATGTACTGCCCCGGATGCTGCAGGGAGTAGGCGTCCACAGTCAGGCGGTGTACACCGAAGAGTTCGGGTTGGCCGAACTCCCACCCGACGACCTCCGTGAAAAGCGCGTCACACGACTCGGCGTCTTCCACCCCTGGCGCGCCACATTCAGGACAGGGCATCCGCCGGGTCAACTCCGGAAGTGAAGTGGGTACCGCCGAACGCACAGTACGTCGAATTCCAATGTCGGTACCTCCACGTCCTCGTTCTTCCGCGGGCAGCGAATATAGCGGTCGTCTTGCCGGAGCTGCATGCCGCACTACTCTGAGTATCCGTTCCTCGAACTCTGCCGGTCGTGTCCAAATTCGGTCCTGGTCTGCTCCTCACGGCACTCTGCGCTGGATGCCTCGCCGACGATTCTCCGGAATCCGCCCAGGCGCTGCGCGACGCCGCGGACCCCCAACTTCTCTTCTGGGACGCTCTGAATGAACTGTGTGGTCGAGCCTACGCGGGCTCGGTGACAGCGAGTGTGCCACCTGACGAGTCCTTCGAGGGCCAGGCAATCGTCATGCACGTGCGCGAGTGCGAGACGGGCATGATTCGAATTCCCTTTCACATTGGCGAGAACCGATCTCGCACCTGGGTGATCACCTCCACCGCAGTCGGCCTCAGTCTCGAACATGATCATCGACACGCGGACGGAACCGAGGATGAAGTCACCCGGTACGGCGGCGACACTCAGGGCCGAGGCGAAGCGACTGTCCAGCGCTTTCACGCGGACGACTATACAGCCGAGCTCGTGCCCGCAGCCGCCGAGAACGTGTGGACCATCGAGATCGAGCCCGGAACGGTACTCTCGTACGAACTGCGTCGGGGGGGGTCGGACCGACACTTCCGGGTGGAGTTCGACCTCGGCCGTGAGATCTCGGCACCGCCGCCCCCGTGGGGCGGATGACCACCGGATGCTGAGCACTCCAGGCCCCTCCTTTCTGGCGTTGCTGTAGTCCGGACCTCGACGTACCCTCGGGGTCCTTCGGGCCTCCGCCACCGGCTCGATCTACGACACCGACCCAGACAGCCATGCCCCTGACCCGCCTTCCAGCTCCGCTCGTACTTCTGCTCGCCGGGGCGTTCCAGCCCCTTGTTGCCCAGCGTTCCGTGCAGATCGAGGCACCGGTCGGCTTCGTCGCTTCGAACTCGGCACGGCAGGCCTACTGCGAAGCCCGATTCCTGGAGTTGCCTTCGGGAGACGCGTTCCGCGAGCACCTGCGAATCATCACGGCGGCGCCACACCCGACCGGCTCCGCCGCCCAGGTCGAGGTCGGACACTACCTCGGTCGGGTCATGAAGGCCGCGGGGTTCGCCGTACGCGAGTATCCGTACGACGTCTATCTGCCCCAGCTGACGGACGACGTGGAAGCCCATATCGTGACACCGGTCGCCATGCGGCTGAGCAACCGCGAGGCGGCGCTGCCAGAGGATCGCTTTTCGGGACACCCGGACCTGCTCAACGGCTGGAACGCGTTTTCCGGAAGCGGAGACGTCACCGGCGAAGTCGTCTACGCCAACTACGGCACACGGGCGGACTACCGGGCTCTCGATTCGATGGGGATCTCACTCGAAGGCAAGATCGTCGTCGCGCGCTATGGCGGGAATTTCCGCGGATACAAGGTCCTGTTCGCAGAGCAACGCGGTGCGGCCGGCGTCATCATGTTCAATGACGCTCCCGCTGTTGTGGAGGATCCCTACCCGGAGGGACCCATGCTGAGCGGCGAGATCATTCAGAGAGGCTCCGTCCTCACACTGAATTGGACCGGCGATCCGCTCACACCGTTCGAGCCTGCGCTCCCGGTGGACGGCGATATCGAGGTGGAACGCCTCGATCCTGACGAGGTTGGTCTCCACACCATTCCCGTTCTGCCCGTGGGCTATACGGCGGCCTCCGAAATCCTCTCGCGGATGGCGGGCGAGGTTGCACCCGACATGTGGCAGGGCGGCCTCGACTTGCAGTACCGACTCACGGGTGGTTCGGCGCTGACGGTCAGGGTTCGTGTGAATCAGCCGAAGGCCCTTACACGTGCCACGAACGTGGTGGGGACCCTGGAGGGGAGTGAATTCCCCGACGAGTGGTTCATTCTCGGCGCCCACTACGATCCCTGGGGCTTCGGAGCCGTGGATCCAAATGGCGGCACGGCCATGCTGCTCACCCTCGCAGAGGCTCTCGGGCAGCTCGCCGAGGAAGGATGTCGGCCCCGGCGCTCGATTCTCATCGCTCACTGGGACGCCGAGGAATACGGGGTCATCGGTTCGTCCGAGTGGGTCGAGGAGCTCCTCCCTCAACTCACTGCGGGAGCGGTCGCGTACATCAACGCCGACGCCGCGGTATCCGGACCAAACTTCTCGTCTTCTTCGTCACCGTCTCTGAAGCAACCGATTCTCGACGCGATCGGCGACGCTCCATATCCTGGCGAGGACGGCAGCATCTATGACGCGTGGGCAGCACGGATGGACGGCGATCCGCAGATGGGTAACCTCGGCGGAGGGTCCGACCATATCGCGTTCTACACCCACGCGGGCATTCCGTCCGCGGGACTCTCAACCGGGGGCAGGAGTGGGGTTTACCACTCGAACTACGACAATTTCGCGTGGTTCGAGCGCTTCGGAGACCCCGACTGGATCTACGGTCCCATGCTCGCGCGCGCCGATGGCCTGCTCGCCCTGCGGTTCGCCAATGCGGATCTGCTTCCTTACGACGTGACCCGATACGCCGTCGACACCCGGACCCACGTGAACACGCTTCTGGATGTCGCCGACTCGAGACGCGTGGAAGTCGATCTGAATCGACTCGTCGATGCCACGACTGACCTCGAGCGGGCGGGCGACGCTCTTGAGAAGGCCCGCACCGAACGTGTCGCGGCAGGCTCGATTTCGCTCTCGGATGCTGAGTCCATCAACGCGGCCCTCATCGGTCTGGAGAAAGCCTGGCTCGATAATCGAGGACTTCAGGATCGCCCATGGAGTCGCTCTCTGTACGTCTCGCCGGATCCGTTCAGCGGATATGCCTCGTGGATGCTTCCGGGGATTCGATACGAAATCGAAACCGACGACCCGGGCGACGTGCCCGAGTGGGAGACCCGCTACGTAGACGCAGTCGCGCGGCTAGCTGCGAGAATGGACGAGGTGACCTCTCTCATCCTCGCGAGCCGGCCATGAGCACGCGTGCGCTGCTGACCGGCGAAGCGCTCGACACGGCGGTCGCTACTCTCGACGGTTGGAAGGTGCGCGACGGCAAGCTCCACAAGGAGTACACCTTCGCCGACTTCGTCGAGGCGTTTCGCTTCATGGCCGCCGCGGCACTCTGCGCGGAGCGAAAGAACCATCACCCCGAGTGGTTCAACGTGTACGGCACCGTGCGAGTGGACCTGTCGACCCACGACGCAGGTGGAATCACGACGTGGGACGTCGAGCTGGCAGAGGAATTCGACCGGGTCGCGGCCTAATCTCCATCGAACGCACACAGCGAGAAGGGGTCACATCCGAGGGCACGGAGTCGGTCGGCCCCGCCCAGGTCCGGCAGGTCGATCACGAAACACGCCTCCGCCACCCTTCCACCGACACTCTCGATGAGCTGCAGGGCCGCCACGGCCGTCCCGCCGGTCGCGATGAGGTCATCGATGAGAAGCACTCTCTGCCCGGGTGCTATCGCGTCGACGTGCATCTCCATCCGATCGTGGCCGTATTCCAACTCGTAGTCGATGCCCACGACTGCGCCCGGGAGCTTGCCCGCTTTGCGAATGGGTATGAATCCGACGCCGAGTTCGTACGCTACCGCCGTGCCGAAGATGAAGCCACGCGCCTCGATTCCGGCCACCACTTCGATCTGCTGGTCGATGTATCGATGGACGATCCGGTCAACAGCCATCCGAAGGCCACGAGCGTCCTCCAGGAGGCCGGTCACGTCCCGAAAGAGGACTCCCTTCTTCGGGTAGTCCGGGATCGTACGAATGAAGGACTCGATCGAGGGCACGTCGTTCACCGCAGCGCAATCCGATACCGTCGAGCCACCAGGTCCTCGTCCGCCTTGGTCACCTCTTCGCGAGTGAAGCCGACGGCTCCGTAAAACCGCCGCGCGTGCAGGTTCATTTCCAGAACCCAGAGCGTAAGCGATCTGAATCCGCGCGCCGAGGCCCGGGTGAGCGCTTCGGTGCACAATGCTCGACCGTATCCGCGGTGCCACAAGTCGGGGCGCACGTAGAGCGTCGGCATCTCGGCGACCACCTCCGGGTCCACGCCTTCGTCCTCCGAGGGACGGTGCAGAAGCCGACGATCTCCCCGTCCACCTCGCCGACGATCGAATCGATGGTCGGGTCCGAGAGCCAGGCCTGCCATCGCGCTACCCTTCCCGGGCGATCGGGGCCCTGGGGAGGCCACTGAGCCACTCGATCACGATACACGGCCTCTCGGCTCTCGTAGTGGACCGCCTCCACGGCCTCTGCATCTTCCTCGCGCCCATCGCGGATTCGAAGCGTCATGGAGATAGCTGGTCGGGTCACAGGTTTGCCGGGTTCGGCGCCAACATGTGCCTCGGCCGACGTGCGGATCAAGCGATATCTTCCGACACCGGCTCGCGCCGGTCGATGAACTCCTCGTCCGGCGGCGTCCGCCTTGCTTTCCGGCTCCACTCTCCCGCACGTTCCGACCGCCATGAACACCGCCATCATCGCCGGTTGCCGCACGGCGTTCTCCCGCTCCGGATCGGTCTTTTCCGACCTCACCGCCATCGAGCTCGGCAAAGTCGCCGTGCGCGACGCCCTCGCGCGAAGTGGGCTGACGGGCGAAAAGGTCGATCACCTGGTCTACGGAACGGTCGTGCACGACACGCAGGCGCCGAACCTCGCCCGAGAGGTCGGCCTGGCAGTTCTTCCGAAGAATGTCCCGGCCGTCTCGGTGTCGCGCGCGTGCACTTCTGCGAACCAGGCGATCACCGACGCAGCACAGATGATCGAGGTCGGGCAGGCCGGCGTGGTCATCGCGGGGGGCGCCGAGTCGCTGTCGCGAATCCCGATTACCGTGAGCGACCGACTCTCCAAGGCGCTCGTCAAAGCGTCCAGGGGAAAGACGCTCGGGCAGCGACTGAAACCCTTCCGAGCCATGCGCCCCCGCGACCTGATTCCGGTCCAGCCGGCGATCGCCGAGTACACGACCGGAGAGACGATGGGCGCCTCGGCGGAGCGTATGGCGAAGGAGAACGGGATCTCACGGGAAGACCAGGACGCATGGTCGCTGCGGTCCCATCAACTCGCCGCGGTCGGAACGGAGGACGGTCGCCTGACGTCCGAAATCGCCCCTATCTACATCCCACCCGACTACGAGCGGGTCGTGACTCGGGACAACGGGATCCGAACTGACTCGTCGATCGAGAAGCTGGCCAGGCTTCGTCCGGTCTTCGATCGGAAGCACGGTTCGGTGACGGCCGGGAACGCATCGCCCCTCACCGACGGCGCATCCGCGTTGGTGCTGATGAACGGGGAGCGTGCCCGTGCCGAAGGCCTGGAACCGCTGGGATACATAAGGAGCTGGGCCTGGACCGCACTCGATCCCGCCGCTCAACTCCTCCAGGGTCCGGCCTATGCCGCCCCGCTCGCGCTGGATCGTGCGGGTCTTTCGATGAGCGAGATCGGGCTCATGGAGATGCACGAAGCGTTCGCCGCCCAGGTACTCTCGAACCTCCAGGCACTCTCTTCACGGAGGTTCGCGGAAACCGAGCTGGGGCGGACCGAAGCGGTCGGGCATCCGGAGGTCGACCGAATCAACGTGATGGGCGGATCCCTATCGATCGGGCATCCGTTCGGTGCGACAGGCGGACGCCTCACCGTGACGCTTCTCAACGAGATGGCCCGGCGGGACGTCGAGTTCGGCCTCATCACCGTCTGCGCGGCCGGCGGCATGGGCTTCGCAATGGTAGTCGAGCGCCGCTAGACGAACGCGAAGCGGCCCGAGCGGATGATTCCGCTGGGGCCGCCGCGTTCTGCAGTCTACGGCGTGATCAGTTCAGCGAAGGTCCGCCGGCCTGACCAGCCCAGTTCACCGCATTGTCCCACAGGATCTGGACGTCACCCGTGGCTTCCAGAGCGGTGGACGCCGGGAAGAGGCTCACGCCCACGACCCTCTGGCCTCCAGGCAGCAGCCGGTAACCAACGAGCGGCGTTCCGTCTGCCCAACTCGCGACCACCGTCGTCCCGCTCGGCTTTTCGGCGACACCGCCCCAATAACCCGTCGACGTCAGCGCCGTGAGGCCCGTCGTCAGTGGGTGCGGATCCACGGTGCCCAGCGAGCCGAGCGTGTACGTGGCACCGCCGGTACTCAGGTAGGGATCGGAGTTCTCGAGCGCACCCCAACCGACCCCGCCGAGTCCACCATCGGTCCGCCCCTGCCAGTAGAAGGACCCGATCACGACGTTCCCGCCGAGCGCGATGTAGTCGGCGATCTCCGTGCCGACGCCGATCGACTCGTCGAACAGCCCATTCGCGAAGACGAGAACGACATCGAACTGGCTCAGCAGATCGATTCCGGGCAGCTGGTTGAGGAAGAAGAAGGTGGAGACGTCGAAGTTCTGGTTGTTCGACAGCATGGTCTGCACCAGACCGGTATCATCGAAGTCACCGCCCGACAGAACGAGCACGTCCAGGACCGGATTACACGGTCCAGCGCTTGTCTGGAAGTTGGCGACAACCAGAGCGTCCGAGGCGGACGCATCGATGTCCCGGTACGTCGGGCAGACGAAGCCGGTGGAGGGTGTCGGCTCGACCTGAAACAGTCCAGGTGTGAAGCCAACGAACAGATAGCTGCCGTCCTCCTCGGTCGGAACCGACGAAATCGTGCTCAGTCCCTGATTCAGGTTGACGTTCACCCCAACGGCCGGAAGCCCCGCCTCATCGCTGATCGTCCCTCGGATCCCAGGACCGGTGTACCGAACCTCCAGCTCGACCGAGACATCGCCCAGCGCGCCCGGATCCAGAGTCGTGGTCGTGACCGAGCGGTAGAGCTCCATGCCCTGTGACAGGGCGATCAACGTGATCGTGACGGTGCTACCTATCGCGTCTTCTGAAACCTCGACGTTGAGCGCGTGGACCTCAGACCCGACAACGATGTCTATCGTGTCATTGGCGAGCACGGCTTCGGTCGCGGCATCGACGATCAGGATCTGATACTCATCGACCCGGTCGAAGGCGGCCGCGAGTGCGGCGGTTTCCTCGGCCGAAACCGTCTGCGGCCCTACGACCGACAGCAACAGCGCCGGACCCTCATATGTGGCAGGGCCGGTCGCGTCGGTGCACGAAGCGGCCAAAGCCGCCAGGACAAGCGCGAAAAGCGAGCGGCGAAACGCGATCATGCCCCGCCTCCCTTCAGCTGAACAGAAATGGTCCCGTAATAGCCATCCCACGTCGACACCTCACTCTCTCCGTTGAACTTGCCACCGCTCAGATCGATTTTGAACGGCCCGACCCCGAGCCCTGCACCAGCCGTGAGGGCCGCGAGCCCGTCCTGGCCACGAGCCATTCCGGCACGAAGTGTGAGGATCGGGATCTTCTGCTCGATGCCGAGCGAGACGCGCTCATCCCAGGCGGAGGTGAACCGGCCGCGCGGGGAAACCTTGATCCCGACCGCTTCGAGGCTGGTACCACCGGCCTGCCACCCGAGGCCCGCCCGGAAGACCTGTGGGAAGTACGACTGGTCGAAAAAGCCTGGGAGTAGGTCGTAGACCTGGATGCTGACAGCACTCGGGTCGATCACCTGCTCCTCGAACTCGTCGAGCAGATCGATGAAGTCTTCCTCGAACTGATCGACACCGTTCGCATCCGATCCCCAGGTGGCCGAATGTGACACCAGAGCCTCGTCCCAGGTCATGCGCTGGACCACGTTCGTTCCTGAGGCGGAGGCGCGGAAGCCAAGGGGCAGTTCGAGCGAGAGGCCGACATCGAGACCATACCCCGTCCCGCTGGTCGCTTCGACAGCGACCGCGTCGAGCTCGAGGGTGCCGTCGACGATTTCGATCCTCGGTTCGAAGAAGGCGCCGTCCACCAAACTGTGGCCCATGACGTACCGTCCGCCCACACCAATGGAGAGAAGGCCTCCAAGCGTGGTGCCGTAGGAGACGGTCACGTCGGAGAAGGACGTCGTTCTCCAGCCCGTATTGCCCACCCTGTAGTCCTGGATGTTCTCGAGGACGAACCCGTTGCCCAGCAGATCGACGATCTCTTTGCTGATCGTCATGTCCGCCATCACGCGGCTGCGCGCGCGAATCCCGATCGGTCCGAGCGTCAGCCCGATCGACGGCAGCGCCGCCCCGGGGCTCGGTACATTGTCGGCCTGTTCAGTGGCGAACGTCGTGAAGAAGCCG
>JBDGVT010000118.1:0-9523 GCA_039585495.1 Gemmatimonadota bacterium
GCGGTGAGGGAGTTGGCCGACGAACGAGGTGTCACGGTCGTGGGCATGCTCGACCGCGCGGCGATGGAGGACGAGTCGGGCGTGACGAAGGACCTGCTCTCGGGAGCGGACGTGGCGCTCGAGTTCTCCACCCCGTCGACTGCGGTCGCGAACATCGGCGTATGCCTCGACGCAGGATGCCCGGTCGTCGTGGGAACCACCGGGTGGTACGAGCAACTCCCGGCCGTCGAGGCGTCGGTCGAGGCGAGTGGTGGCTCCCTCCTGTGGGCGTCGAACTTCTCGGTCGGTATCGCCTTGCTCGCGAAGCTCGTGGAGCGAGCCGGCGAGCTCGCCTCGGGACTCGAACAGTTCGACGTACAAATGACCGAAACGCACCACACTGCGAAGCGGGACGCGCCGTCCGGTACGGCACTGACGTTGGAGGGCGAGATGTCTCGTGCGTTAGGACGTCGTGTCCCGATCACCTCAGTGCGCACCGGGTTCGTTCCGGGCACCCACGAGGTGACGCTCGACGGTCCGTTCGAACGAATCACACTGGCCCATGAGGCCCGCGATCGACGTGTGTTCGCCGACGGCGCCCTGACCGCGGCGGCGTGGCTGACTGGACGGAAAGGCGTGTTCACGATGGCGGATGTCTTCGGAGAGGAGAATCGATGAGTGCAGATATGATTCGCGGCTGTGGGACCGCGCTCGTCACTCCCTTCGACAACGGAGGAGCGGTCGACGAGCAGGCGATCCGAAGTCTCGTCGACTGGCAGATCGAGCAAGGCGTGCACTTCCTCGTCCCGTGCGGTTCGACGGGTGAGGCGGCTACCCTGTCCTTGGAGGAGCACCTCAAGGTCGTGTCGGTGGTCGTCGAGCAGACCGACGGTCGCGTTCCCGTGGTGGCGGGGGCGGGTGGGAATGACACGCGCGAAGCGATCGAGCTGTCCCGGAAGGTGGAGGGAGCGGGAGCGACGCACCTGCTGCACGTGACTCCTGCCTATAATCGACCGCCCCAGCGTGGGTTGATCGAGCACTTCACCGCGATCGCGGACGCGGCTACGCGACCTCTGGTGCTCTACAACGTCCCAGGTCGTACCGCCTGCAACATGGAGGCGGAGACGACCCTCGCGCTGGCCGAACACGACAACATCATCTCCGTGAAAGAGGCCTCGGCGAGTGCGGATCGCGTGAGTGAGATCGTTCGGCATCGGCCCGAGGGCTTCACCGTCCTCTCAGGTGACGACTCGCTGACGTTGCCGTTCATGGCATTGGGGGCTGACGGTGTGATCTCGGTCATCAGCAATGCCGTGCCTGCTGCGATGACGGGTCTCGTGGGAGCGGTGTTTTCGGGGGATCACTCGAGGGCGGAGCGGCTGCACTACGCCATGCTCCCGCTCATGCGGGATGCGTTCATAGAGAGCAATCCGATGCCGATCAAGTTTGCGCTGTCCCATCTCGGCCGAATCCAGGACGGGCTTCGCCTTCCCCTCGTCACGATGGCTGCGGAGCATCGGCCTGCGTTGATCTCCGCGCTCGAACACGTGGACCGTTCGTCATGACCATATCTCTGGACCAGCTTCACCAGGATGTCGAGGACCTCTACGCTCGCCCCTCGGGAGAGGCGCTACCGGATGGGTCGGCCGAGGTCGTCGAGCGTTTGCTCGCCTGCCTCGAGAACGGGTCCGTCCGTTCGGCTGAACGCACCGAATCAGGCGATTGGGTCGCCGTGCCGTGGGTCAAACAGGGCATACTCGTAGCCTTCAGGGCCGGACGAATCGTCCCCGTTTCGGGGCCCGGTGGAGTCGGTGTCGCGGGGGCGGAGACGTCTGCTTTCCTGGACAAGCACAACCTTCCGATTCGTGATTTTTCCGCGGAGCAGGGAGTCCGGGTCGTACCGGGAGGATCGGCCATCCGCCGAGGTGCCTACATTGCCCCGGGTGTCGTGTGCATGCCGCCGATGTACGTAAACGTGGGCGCCTGGGTCGGGGCCGGCACCATGATCGACTCCCACGCTCTGGTGGGTTCGTGCGCGCAGGTCGGGGAGCGCGTGCACCTCAGTGCTGCGGCCCAGATCGGTGGCGTGCTCGAGCCGATCAATGCCGCACCGGTCGTGATCGAAGATGATGTGGTCGTTGGCGGGAACTGCGGCGTCTACGAAGGATCCGTGGTGCGCCGAAGAGCCGTACTCGGCGCCGGCGTCGTGCTCACCCGCGGAACGCCGGTCTTCGACCTCGTCCACGAACGCACGATTCGAGCGGACGGCGAGACACCACTGGAGATTCCCGAGAACGCGGTGGTCGTCGCAGGCGCCAGAGCGGTCAAGTCAGACTGGGGCCGGGACAATGGCCTCTCGGTCTATACGCCGGTCATCGTGAAGTACCGGGACGACCGGACCGACGCCGCGACCGCACTCGAGGAGTGGCTCCGCTAGCCACTCTTCACCTCTGGGGCGATCCAGCCGGGGCATGTTGGGCAACGCTATCGATGGGGATCATCGGTCCCGAGAAACCGATCCACATAGTCCTTGATCCCCTCTTCCACCGACACGAACGCTCCCTCGTATCCTGCCCCGCGGAGCTTCCCCATCTCGGCCTGCGTGTAGTACTGGTAGCGATCGCGGAGGTGCTCGGGAGTGTCCATCCACTCGACCCGGAGGGGGCATCCGACGGCCGAGTACAACGCATCCATCAACTCGAGCCAACTCTGCGCCCTTCCCGTGCCCAGGTTGAACAGCCCCTTCGTTTCGGGGTTCGCTCGCAGCCACAGCATGACCTCGACACAGTCACGAACGTAGACGAAGTCGCGCATCTGCCCACCGTCCGGGTAGTCCGGATGGTGGGACCTGAAGAGTCTCACGGGGGCGCCCCTCGCCGCACCCGCGTATGCCTTCGTCACCACGCTCCGCATGTCGCCTTTGTGGTATTCGTTGGGCCCGTACACGTTGAAGAACTTCAAGCCGACCCATTGAGGAGGCGCGGCCTTACCCTCCGCGACTTCCCGTGCCACCCAGCAGTCGAAGGTGTGCTTGCTGCGCCCGTAGAGGTTGAGCGGGTCGAACCTGGCCAGTTCGGAAGGTGTTTCCACGTCGGTGAATCCGCCCGACCCGTCCCCGTAGGTCGCCGCAGAGGACGCGTACACGAGCGGAACGCGGTTGGCCGTGCACCAGCGCCAGATTGTCTGAGGCAGCGTGACGTTCGTGGCCGTGATGAGATCGGCGTCGGTCTCGGTGGTGGACGATATGGCACCCAGATGGTAGACGAACTCGATTTCGTCTCGGTGCCGTGCCAGAAATTGGTCGAGCCCGAGAGGCTCCACGAGCTGCTCGATCCTGTGGCGAGCGATGTTCGCCCGCTTCCCCTCGGAGTCGATGGCATCACAAACCGCGATGCGTGCGCCGAGGTCCGAGAGCGCGCCCACCAGGTTCGAGCCGATGAATCCGGCACCTCCGGTCACGAGAATCATGGCGGGAAGATCGATTACGCGGGATTGGGTCACAACTCGCCTGGCTCCCGATCTGGCGGGGCGCGCCTGAGAGGCTCAAGCTCCGAGCATGTCTGATTCGACGCGACCACCGGACCGACCGGAACAGCCCGACATTCCGAAAGATGGGCTGCACAGAAACGTCTGGATCGCGAGCGGCACGAGCTTCCTGACGGACGTCTCCAGCGAGATGATCCTGAACGTTCTCCCTCTCTTTCTGGCGAACGTGCTGGGCGTGCGGATCTGGGCAGTCGGTGCCATCGAAGGCCTTGCCGACGCGACCGCGAGCATACTGAAGCTGTATTCGGGCTGGCTCTCGGATCGCCTGCGCGCACGGAAGTGGTTGGCGGTGACGGGATACTCGATCTCGGCAGCGGTCAAGCCACTCTATCTCCTGGCGTCGACGTGGACCGCTGTTGCCGGCATCCGGTGGGGCGACCGTGTTGGAAAGGGCGTGCGAACCGCGCCCCGCGACGCATTGTTGGCCGACTCCACCCCGCCGGGTCGACGCGGGTTGGTATTCGGGATCCATCGGGCGGCGGACACGGGCGGTGCCGTCATCGGACTGCTGGTTACGCTCTGGGTGGTGGCGCGGCTCCAGGGTGGAGGACCGCTCTTGGAGGAAGCTACCTTCCGTCGCCTGGTTCTTTGGAGCCTGATCCCAGCTTTCCTCGCGGTCGTTCTTTTGGCCGCCGGAGCCCGCGACGTCGAGGTCCCTCGCAGAGCGGCAGACGCTCCACGGCTCCGGCTGAGAGGGCTGGGCAGAGGCTTCGGCGTCTTCGTAGCGTGCTCGGTTCTGTTCGAGATCGGGAATTCGGCCGATGCCTTTCTCGTGCTGCGGGCCCAGGAACGGGGACTGTCGGTCGTCGACGTACTCTGGGTATTGCTCGCGTTCAACGTCGTGTACGCCCTCGTCGCCGTCCCGGCCGGGTCACTCTCGGATCGAGTGCCACGGAAGTGGGTCATCTGCGCGAGTTGGTGCATCTACGCGCTCTCCTACGCCGGATTTGCCGTGGCGAGCAGCGCTCAGCACATCGTCCTGCTCTACCTCATATACGGCGCGTACCACGGCATGGTCGCGGGGGCGGCCAAGGCGTTGGTGGCCGAACTCGTGGATCCGGAGATGAAGGCACTCGCGTACGGCGGGTACTCGGCCGCGATCGGGATCGTCAGCCTCCCGGCGTCCTTGCTGGCCGGGCTCCTGTGGGAGGGCATTGGGAGTTGGGCCGGCTTCGGTGCGGCCGCACCCTTCGCTTTTGGAGCGGCGACTGCGGCACTCGCCGCGATCCTGCTCCTGTGGCTGTTGCCGAAACCGGATATCAGGTTATAACGTATACGTTCATAACTGATATAGCGTGAGACGCCATGCGAACTCGAAGCGACAAATCAGGCCAGCCGAGCGGTGCCGTGTTGAGCATTCTCTTCGCCTTGGGCGACAAGGAATTGCACGGATACGGCATCATGAAGGAGGTCGAGGAGCGAACGGGCGGAAGGGTCTCCCTGCTCCCCAGCTCCATGTATGCCACGATCAAGCGGATGATGCTCGAAGGGTGGATCGAGGAGGTCCCCCAGGCGGGAGCTGAGGGACCCGGCCGGCCGCGGCGGTCCTACCGGATCACGACCCGTGGCCGGGCGATGGCGGCACGAGAGGCGGACCGCCTCGCGGCCCTCCTCGAGATGGCCCATGCAAACCGAATGGTGAGCGACAAGGCCGCTTCGGACGCGGCTTCGTGATCGACGGACCGACGGACTCGTGGGCGGAGCGGCTCTTTCGACTCTCGCTGATCGTGCTCCCTCGTCCGTTTCGCGAGGAGTTCGGGCACGAGCTGGTCGAGGCCTTTTCAGCTGGGCGGGGGCAGGCAGAAAGCGCAGGCGGAACACGGGCAGTCTGTGGATTCCTGGTCCGTGCGGTCGCCGACAATCTCGTCACCGTGTGGCGCGAAGGAAGTTTGTTGAGGGTGCCGGAGGGTGACCGCTGGAGGTCCTACAAAGGGGAGGGGGGGAGTGAGATGATGAGCACACTGATGAGGGACCTGGTGGTGTCCGCCCGTATGCTGGCTCGCAGGCCGGTCTTCACGGGTGTTGTGGTTGGGACGCTGGCGCTCGGGATCGGAGCCAACGCGGCTGTCTTCTCTGTTGTGGACGCGGTCGTGCTGAGCGCGCTCCCGTTCCCGGATTCCGAGCAGCTCGTCCGTCTCCATCACTCGAACTCCCGGACAGGAAGCCAGCGTGGCGCGTTTTCACTGCTGGACCGTGAGGACCTCGTGCCGCGCGCCACTTCGATGAGCGACATCGCGGTCTACTCGACGGTTCCCAGTGGACTCCTGTTCACGGGTGGCGACGAGGCTGTGGAAGTCCGTACCGCATACGTATCAGCGGGGTTCTTCCGTGTACTCGGTATCGATGCCCAGGTGGGGAGAGTGTTGCTCGACTCCGAAGAGCGTGGCGACAACCGAGTGGTGGTCCTCAGTCACGGCTTCTGGATGCGGCGTTTCGGAGGTGATCCGTCAGTGATCGGAAGGACGATACGTCTCGATGACGGGCCGTTCCTCGTGACGGGTGTGATGCCGCCCGCCTTCGTGTTTCCCTCCGAGGAAGTCGAAGCCTGGGTCTTCCTGACCACGATTCCTTCCCAATCGATACCGCTCGAGTATCGCGAGGTGAGATTCCTCGACGCGGTGGGTCGCATGGCGCCCGGCATCACCGTCGAACAGGCGGCGAGCGACCTCCAGGCCGCTTCCTACGCGTTGACTCAGGTCTATCCGGACGAGAACGATGGACTGGACGGCAAGGCGATCGTTCCTCTTCGCGAAAGCATGACGTCGGGCGTCCAATCGAGTCTGGTCATCCTCCTGGGGGTGGTCGGCCTGGTGCTCCTGATCGCCTGTGCGAATGTCGCGAATGTCCTGTTGTCGAGAGGGGTCGAGCGGGGTCATGAGCTCGCGATTCGCCAGGCGCTCGGTGCGGGGAGGGGACGGCTCATACGCCAACTCATGACCGAGAGCGTGTTGTTGAGCGTTCTCGGGGGTGGCCTCGGCGTGGGGCTGGCCTACTGGGGCACCGGGGCGCTGATGGCTGGCGGTGGCGGCTTGCTCCCGAGGTCGGGAGAGGTCGGCATCGACGGTTCGGTGCTGCTCTTTTCGCTGGGCATCACCGTGCTCACCGCACTCACGTTCGGACTACTCCCCGCCATGACGGTTACGAAGCACTCGAGGGCCGGTCGCCTGCAGAGCGCTGCGCGGACGGGTGTCCGTGGTCGAGAGGGAGCGGCGGTGTGGAGTGTTCTGGTCGCAGGTCAGGTCAGCCTGGCGATGTTGATCGTGATCTCCTCCGGCCTGCTCCTTCGCAGCCTCTGGGCGCTCCAGAACGTCGATGCGGGGTTCGAACCCGACCAGCTCATCGCCGTGAGTCTCACCATCAACGACGCGCGGTATCCGGAACGCTCGGAGTATATGTCGGCGTATGGGCAGATCATGGATCGGCTCGAGGCGGTGCCTGGCGTCGCGTCCGTCGCCTCGATCCGGTATCTGCCGCTTCGCCGGGACGGAGAGTCGACATCGTTCACGATCATGGACCGTCCTGAGCTGGACGGAGGGGCTCCGCGCGCGAGCATGCTCCAGGTGAGCCCCGGCTTCTTCTCGACCGTCGGTACGCCCATGGTGGCCGGGCGGGACTTCACCGATGCCGACCACGGAGAGGCCGCGCCGGTCTTGATCGTGAACGAAGCCCTCGCCGAGCGTTATTGGCCGTCCGAGAGCCCGATCGGACGCTTTGTCGAAGGGCCGGGAGGGGACCCGGTGCAGGTGGTGGGGGTCGTCGCGGACATCCGGCAGCGGAGCCTGGCTGAAGAGGCTCAGCCCACACTCTATGTGCCGCAGCTCCAGAATCCCCGCCGGGGGATGGCGTTCGTGCTCCAGACAGACTCCGACCCCTCGGAGGTCGTTTCCTCAGTGCGCTCGGCGATTCTCGAGGTCGATCCGGACCAACCCATCGAGAGCCTCGCCGTCATGGATGAGATCCGGTCGGCCTCCACGGCTCAGGCTCGGTTCTTCTCGTGGCTGCTGGCAGGATTCGCTACGCTCGCGGTGGTTCTCGCGAGCTTTGGGATCTACGGAGTGGTATCGCACGGGGTGAGTCGACGCACCTCCGAGATCGGCATTCGTGTTGCCCTCGGCGCCTCTCGTTCCGGCGTTCTGGGCATGGTCGTGGCGGGTGGCATGCGGCCGGTAATTGCGGGGACGGTGGTGGGTGGGGCGGCGGCGATGGTCGCGACCCGACTGCTCCGCTCGATTCTGTTCGGCGTCAGCACGCTCGACCCCGTCACGTTCCTGGCGGTGCCGACCTTACTTCTGACGATCGCCCTCGCAGCGTGCTGGCTGCCGGCGGCGCGGGCCGTGCGGATCGACCCGACAGAAGCGCTGCGGGCAGAGTAGAGACGGCCTCCGTTAGGCCGGGCGATTCCGGCGGCGCTCAGCGGCCCGCAAAGGGGTCGTTGAGTAGTCGTTCCAAGAGCGTCTCGTTTCCCGGGCGCTCCAGAAACGTGTCCCACTCCAGGAAGTAGCCACCGGGATCGAAGCCGACGAAGGTCTGTACCCGGTCCGACTCGTTCCCCATCTCCTCGGACCGGAGGGGGACGCCGAGTTCGGAGGCTCGTGCCATCCATCCCTCAGCGTCGGAGGTGATGAACGACACCGTGACGGCCTTCTCCGGAGTGGCCTGGTGCAGTCCGCGACTGCCGTCGACGAGACCGATGTACCCGGTCGCTGATGCGGTGTAGACCTTCGCCCACCCCTGGTCGACGAGCAGATCGACGTCGAACAGCCCCTCGTAGAAGGCCTCGATCGGGGCGAGTTCGTCGTAATAGAGCCAGAGGACCGTCGCGTGGACCGTCAATTCCGGAGGACGTGAGCCAGCCGTGGGTCGAAGCCCTTCGGTCCGTTCGAGTCGCGGGCTCAGCTGCTCGTTTTCCGGGTGCTCGTTGAACCACTCGAACTCCAGGAGATATCCCTCGGGGTCGACGGCTACGAAGCCGTCGTGCGCACTGCCTTCGCGCAGTGTCAGCTCTGAGCGCAGCTCCACGCCCTCGCTCACGAGGTAGGCGTACCATTCCTCGACCGTCTCCGTGACGATCGCGAGGGTCACGCTCTTCGGCTCGTCGGTCGAGTGCATTCCTCGATCGGCATCGACCAGGGTGAGATACGAGGCAGGCGCGACCTGCATGATCTTCGCAAATCCGAAATCGGATACGGTTTCGAATCCCAGCACATCCCGGTAGAAGACCCACGCACGTTCGACGTCTTCGTAATAGTAGAAGGCGTTGAGTCCCTGGATGTCGGGTCGTCCCTGGGGCATTTCGATCGTCTCCCCGGAGTCGGTGGCAGCGCAGGCCGCCACCATGAGCACGCAGAGCGCGGTGCCGAAGAACATCGAGTAACGCGACACGCTTGAGTCACCTGCTCGGTTCGGGTTCGTAGCGGAAGCGGACGATGGGCGCGTGGACGAGCGGTCGCAAGGCGCGTCGGGATGAATCACAACAAGTCGCGCGGGTCGGGCGGCTCGGGCCTCATGCTTGAACTGGAGCCCCAGAGGACGACCGAGGCTGCAAGCGAGTCAGTCCGCCGGACCCTGCCAGAGCACGTGCACGATCTTCCACTGACCCTCGTACTTTGCCATGGTCAGATAGTCGCTGCCCCACCACGCGTAGACCTTGACGACCGCGGTCTGATCGAGGACGTCGAGGATCTCGACCCGTTTCGGAGCGGATTCGTCCGGGAATCGACCGGACTCCTTCACATCGTCCGCGAAGCCGAGCATCTCTTCGAACGACATCGGAGTGAGTTCGTACTCGCCGTCCTCTCTCCAGAAGCCGAACTTCACCACGTCCGGGTGCACGCTTTCGATGAGCTTTTCTCGAGAGCCCTCGTAGAAGCCGTCCAGGTAGTTCATGGCGGCACGTTCGGCACCGGCGTGGTCGGCGTGGCTCTGCGCGTCAGCCCCAACCGGTACCAGGGCGATAGCCAGGAGTCCCAACGTCAATCGCTTCATCGTCATCGTCTTC
>JBDGVT010000119.1:0-14046 GCA_039585495.1 Gemmatimonadota bacterium
CCCGAGATGCTCCAGGAACTCGCCTACCGACTGACCGTCCAGGAGTCGGATTTCATCAGCGATATCCGAGACAACATCATCACCTTCATCACGCCCGTCATCGAGGTCGACGGTCGTGAGAAGCAGGTCGACACGTACTATTTCAACAAGAACCGTCCGGACGGCGAGGCACGACTCCCTCTGATGTACTGGGGCAAATACGTCGCGCACGACAACAATCGTGACGCGATGGGCCAGATGCTCGCGCTTACGAAGAACGTGAACGCCACGCAGCTCGAGTGGAATCCGATCGTCATGCACGATCTCCACGAGGCGGCCAACTACCTCTACTCCTCGACCGGAACTGGCCCATACAACGAAGCCTTCGACGCGATCACGATCACGGAATGGTGGATGTTCGCGGAGAACGACGTACTCCAGTTGACGAAACGCGACGTGCCGGGTGTCTGGACCTACGGCTTCTACGACGGCTGGACCCCGAATTACATGTTCACGATCGCGCACGGACACAACGCGATCGGTCGCTTTTACGAGGTCGCGAGCTATGGGCCCCACAACAGGACGCTCAACGTCGGTGGCACTACCACCAGCCGAGAGTGGTTCCGCCCCAATCCCCCGCTCGCCGAAATCCAGTGGGGACCCCGGAACAACACCAACATCCAGCAATCGGGGGTGCTCTTCTCACTGAAGTACGCGGCGGACAACGCGGAGATGCTGCTGGACAACTACTGGACCAAGAACAAGCGCTCCATCCAGCGCGGAATAGACGGACCGATCAACGCCTGGGTGATCCCCGCCGGCCAGCGCCGTCGCGCAGACGCGGTGGACGCGGTCAACGAGCTCATGCGTCAGGGACTCGAGATCCATCGGGCTGACGACTCCTTCGAAAACGATGAGGTCGAGGTCCGCGAGGGAGATTACGTGGTCCGGGCCGATCAGCCGTTCCGCACGCTGGCCGACATGTACCTGTCGTTGCAGCAGTTCTCGCTCGAGAACCCGCGCCCGTACGACGACACCGGCTGGACCTTCCAGCTGCTCCGCAACATCGAGCTCGAAGAGATCGAGGATCCCGAGATCCTCACGGTGGACATGACGCTTCTGACCGACTCGGCGCGCGCCTCCGGTGGCATATCGGGGAGCGGCAGCATCGTCGTGGTCGAGCACACGACCGACAACAACCTCATGAAGTTCCGGTTCTCTCATGCCGGCATCACGATGCATGCGGCTGAAGCCGACTTCGAGATGGACGGACGAGAGTTCCGGGCTGGCGCCTTCATCATCCCGGACGCGAACCGCGACCTGCTCGAGGCCAGTCTCGGCGACCTCGGCCTTTCAGGATACGGCACGAACGACATGCCGGAGGTAGCGATGCACGAACTCGATGTTCCCCGCATCGGATACCTGCACGCGTGGCGTCGAACCCAGGACGAGGGGTGGGTGCGGGGCGCACTCGATCACTACGGGATTCCGTACGACTACTTCGCCGACAAGCTCGTGGCGGAGGGCAATCTGCGTGCGCGCTACGACGTCATCATCTACCCGCACGTCGGCGGAAGCGCACAGTCCCACATCGACGGCATCGCGATGACGGGTGACCTCCCCCTGCCCTACCGTCGCACGGCAGACACGCCGAACCTCGGCGGCATCGACGAGGCCGACGACATCCGCGGGGGTATGGGATGGGAAGGCCTCGTGGAGCTCGCCACCTTCGTTCGCGAGGGAGGCATGCTCCTGGTGGAGGGCTCGACATCTGCGATCATGCCGGAATTCGGCGTGACCAGCGGCGTGAACCTTGAGAGTCCGACGGGACTGATCGCCCCAGGGTCGGTGCATCGCGGCATCATCGAGGACCGGACGAGTCCCATCGCATACGGCTACACCGGCGAGCAGATGCCCGTCTACTTCAAGGGCGATGTGGTCCTGTCTACAGGCGGAACGGCAGGGGGTCGCCGAGGCGGCGGCTCCTGGGCCAACACGACGCCGATGGCGACGCGGCCACGTCTTTCCGACTACGTTAACGCCGACTCGGCCGCAGGACGCGCGGCGGGTGCGGCGGGTGGTGGCCGCGGAGGGCGAGGCGGATTCGTTGGGGGTGGGGGCGCTGGCAACAGTGACTCACGTGTCATCATGCGATTCCCGGACGATCCGCAGCAGATCCTCCTTTCCGGCGCGCTCCAGGGCGAGGAGTCGCTGGCCGGTCGTGCTC
This sequence comes from Gemmatimonadota bacterium, assembly GCA_039585495.1. GTDB lineage: Bacteria > Gemmatimonadota > Gemmatimonadetes > Longimicrobiales > Gaopeijiaceae > UBA2589. Next base: position 2,207 of record JBDGVT010000119.1, read on the forward strand.
AGATCGTGGATTCCAAAGTCGGGAACGGGCACGTCGTGATGTTCGCCATCCGTCCCTTCTGGAGATGGCAGACGCAGGGGACGTTCTTCCTCGGATTCAACGCCATTCTCAACTGGAACGACCTCGATGCGAACGGCGGAGCAGGAGAGGTACCGATCAGCGAAGAGGACGGGTCGTTGCACTGACCCAAATACCGGGAATCTCCGCGGCAGTGCTAGCACTCCTTGCCGCTTTCCCGCGCATGGTCTAGGCTCCGATCTGACTATGATGGCCGCCCGAGCCCAACGCCCGGGCGGCCTCATGAGTCTCTCAGGTGAATACGCCGCATAAGGCGGCAACGACCCCACGGAGTCACCCAGAATGAAGCTTCTTCGCAATGCACTGTGCGCGGCCGCAGTGGCGGCCACTCTTGCCCCGGCGACCCCGGCCGCGGCGCAGGATCTCACCGAAGCCGTGCTTGCCAACCTCGAGTACCGCGAGATCGGGCCGACCCGCCAGAGCGGGCGATTCGTCGACATCGCGGTTCCGAGTCAGCAGCCCTACACCTTCTATATCGCCACGGCTTCCGGCCACTTGTGGAAGACGACGAACAACGGCATCACGTTCGACGTCCTCTTCGAGAACGAGGACGTCTTTTCGATCGGCGCGATCGCCGTGGCTCCCTCCGACCCGAGCATCCTCTATCTCGGTTCCGGGGAGGCCAATAACTCCCGGAGTTCGTACTGGGGCGACGGCGTCTACAAGTCCACCGACGAGGGCGAGACCTGGACGAACGTGGGCCTCGGAGACTCGCACCACATCGGCAGGATCGTCGTGCACCCGACCAATCCGAACGTGGTGTACGTAGCGGCCCTCGGGCACCTCTACTCGGAGAACGACGAGCGGGGACTCTACAAGTCGGAAAACGGCGGACGAAGCTGGAACCGTGTGCTCGGACCCCAGGTCGAGGGGCGGAGAATCGGTGTCGTCGACGTCGTGATGGATCCGTCGGATTCGAACACGCTCTACGCGGCCAGCTACGACAAGGTGCGCGTACCGTATTCGTTCGACCTGGGTGGACCCGGAAGCCGTCTGTACAAGACGACCGATGGCGGCGACAACTGGATTCAGCTCGGACAGGGTCTGCCGGAAGGCATGCTCGGACGAATCGGGGTCGACGTGTACGAGCGTGACCCGAACATCCTTTACGTCACCATCGAGAACGCGAACAAAGAGGGAATGTCCGACGAGGACCGTCGCCAGGAACTGCTCAACCACGAGTCGAGCCGCGGAATGATCGGCGGTGAGGTCTACCGCTCCAACGACGGAGGCCTGACGTGGGACCGGGCGAGTCCCGAAGGTGAATCGATCGGCGGTGGGCCGGCCTATTACTACGGGCAGATCATCATCGACCCGAACGACCCCGAGAGCGTGCATGTTCTGTCGGCCGCGTCCTGGGGCACGTCGAACGGGGGAGAAACGTGGGACCGTCGTCCGCTCGGTTTCGGTGGCGATGACCACGCGCTGTGGATCAATCCGGAAGATTCGAACCACATGATCCTCGGCTACGATCACGGCCTGGGGATCACGTTCGACCATGGCGAGAACTGGTACCACCCGGACTTCCAGTCGCTGGCCCAGTTCTACGCGATCGGAGTCGACAACTCACGTCCATACCGGGTCGCCGGAGGCCTGCAGGACAACGGTTCGAGCATGGCGTACAACACGAACCCGGCTGGAGGCCCTCTCTACTTCGAGATGTGGGAGCGCGTCGGCGGCGGTGACGGCATGTACAACGAGTTCGAGACGTGCACGAACCGGTATCTGTACAACGAATCGCAGTTCGGTCCGATTGGCCGCCTCGACCTCCTCACGGGAGAGCGGAAGGGCATCCGCTATGAAGATCCGGACATGCGGTACAACTGGAACGCCCCGATTCTCGTCTCGCCACACGACTGCGACGTGGTTTTCCACGCGGGCAACAAGCTCATGCGGTCCGAATTCCGGGGAGAGAGCTGGGACGTCATCAGCCCGGTGCCACGCTCACGACCGGGAAGGGTGGAGACGGTAACATCCAGTACGGGACGATCAGCACGATCGACGAGTCACCGCTCAAAGCCGGCCTCATCTGGGTCGGGACCGACGACGGCAACGTCCAGGTCACGCAGGACGGGGGTGAAACGTGGACGCTGGTCAACGACAACATCCCGAACAACCCGGAGTTCTGGGTGAGCAGGGTCGAGGCCTCCCACCACGAGCTCGGGACGGCCTACATCTCGTACACCGGATACCGGAACGACGACTTCCGGCCCTTCGTCTACAAGACCACCGACTTCGGTGAGACGTGGACGTCGATCGCCGCGAATCTGCCGGAAGGCCCGGTGAACGTGATCCGCGAACACCACCAGAATCCGGACCTGCTCTTCGTGGGCACGGAGTTCCAGGTGTGGGTGTCGAACAACGGCGGTCAGCGCTGGACGAGCATGAAGCTCGACATGCCGACCAACCCTGTGCACGACATCAAGATCCAGGAGCGGGACAACGACCTGGTCGTCGGAACGCACGGTCGCGGTATCTATATCGCCGATATCGCTGTTCGCGCCCGAAGACGAGATCCGCTGGATCGCATCGGATCGCACCAACTACTCGTCGTCGAACTTCGATGGCGAGAGCGAGGCACCTGGTGCGGCCCTCTTCTATTACCTGCGCAACGACGCGAGCAGTGACGTAACGCTCACCGTCTACCAGGGCTCCACCCCGATCGCCGAGATCGAAGGTGAGTCCTCCGCGGGTATCCATCAGGTTCAGTGGGATATGCAGAAGCGGATCGAGCGCAGCGCCGCCGAACAGGAGGCCATGCGTGCCGGAGACGGTGGCCGAGGCGGACGCGGTGGCGGTGGATTCGGTCGGGGAGGCGGTCCTTCCCCTGAGGACCGGATTCGCTACGCGTTCAGCGAGGCTGCTCCCCGTGACTACCGGGTCGTGCTGTCCGTGAATGGACAAGAGATGGAACAGACCGTCACGATCCTGCAGGACGAGTGGTGGGCCGACCGGAGATAGTCGACACGGTCGTTCGACAGCTTGGAGAACGGAAGCGGCCCGCACCCATCGGTGCGGGCCGCTTTGTCTTCATGTCCGGTCAGGACCGAGCGGGACTACTCGAGGAAGAAGTCCACTGCGCCATCGTCGAGGCTGTACTCCGCCCCCACGACCCTCAACTCCCCCGCCCGCAGAGCCTCCCCGAAAGACGGCTCGGAGTGGCGTAACCGTTCGACGATCCGGCGAACGTTCTCCCTGACAGCGGCGTCTACCCATGCGCCGCGGTCTGCTGAGTCCTCCCCCTCTGCGCTCCGCACGGCCGGGATAACGGGCTCGATAATCTTCCCTATGCTTCCAGGAAAGGTGGCCCCGTCACGAACGGCCGCCACCGCCGCTTCGACGGCCCCGCAGCGTTGATGGCCGAGCACGACGATCAGCGGCGCGGCGAGCACCAGGACCCCGTACTCGATGCTGCCCAGCGCCAGATCATCCACGGCATTTCCCGCATTGCGCACGACGAACAGCTCGCCGAGCCCCGCTCTGAACAGGATCGTCGGGGATACACGGCTGTCCGAGCAGCCGACCAACACCGCAAAGGGTGCCTGAGCCTGAGCAACTTCCATCCGCCTATCGTGATCGACAGACGAGATCGTCACGTCAGCAAGAAAATCGGTGTTTCCCTTCTTCAGCCTCGCGAGTGCGTCGTCGGGTGTCATGGTTGGTCCTGTCAACGGCGTGACTCCACTTCTCTGAGGAACGCCCTCACCACTTCGACATTCCGCTCCGGCTCGTCCTGCATGGTGAGGTGCGCGCTGTTCTCGAGAATCTCGACCCTCGCGTCCGGTGCCTGGCTGGCGTAGTACTCGACGGTCTCCGGCGTCGCCTCGTCGTATCGCCCGGTCGTAAAGAGGATCGGCACGGCGATGCCCGCCAACGCCTCGGCCCGCTCGAAGGTCTTGAGTGAACCGGTCGAGGTGAACTCACTCGGGCCCCACATCTGCCCATAGATGTCCGGGTTCATCCCGGCGAAGCTACTGTCGACGTCCGCCGACCACGGATCGCTGAGTGAAACGTACCGGGCATAGTACTCCGCCACGGCACCCTGATACTCCGGCGAATCGGTCGTCCCCGCTGCCTCGTGTTCCTCGATGATCGCCTGTGTGGCCTCAGGGAGTGTGGCCAGAAGCCGATCGGCATCCGCGGACCAGCGGGCCACAGAAAGCGCAGGGCTGGCGAGGATCAAACTCTGAACCCCTTCCGGGTTCCCGAGCATGTACTCCACGGCGAGCATCGTGCCCCAGGAATGACCGAGTATGTGCACCTCGGTCAGGCCGAGGGTCTCACGAATCTGGGCCAGTTCCTCGACGAACCGCGCCGTGTTCCAGAGGCTCGGGTCACCGGGATTGTCGGAACGTCCCGCCCCGAGCTGATCGTAGAGGATGACCGGTCGTTCATCGGCGAGCGCCTGGAGCGGCTTGAGATAGTAGCTCGGCACGCCGGGTCCACCGTGAAGCAAGACCAGTGGCGTGCCTGTCCCTGAACCGGAAATCCGATACCAGACCTGACCGCCGGTCACGTCGACGAACCCTTCTCCCGGTTCGAGGCCGGAATCTGCACATGCAGTGAGGACGGTGAGTCCGGTAAGGATCAGTAGTGTTCGGATCATGAAATGCCTTGGTCAGTGTTCATGCGGGGGTGATGGTGAAGAGCGGTATGACCCGCGATTCTGCGGGTCGGACTCGCCCGAAACAAGTCGGTGATGCCGAGGAGCTTCTCTCCGCAGAACGGTCCTCCACCGTGGTGCACGCGTCCTCGACCACACCTACTATGCCGTCACGAATCGACCGTCACGCTCAAACTCTATGCAAGGAGGACTCCGGTGAGCAATCAGAGTCTCGCTGGCATGTGCCGCGCCGTTACCACGCTCGTGGTCATTGCCCTCTTTTCGCTCAGTCCTCCACCGGTAGAGGGGCAGGAGAAGTTCCTGGCCCATGCCATCGACGTCCATGACATCGAGGCCGCTTCGGTCGACCAGACGTTCCGCGTCCAGGTCGCGATGCCGATGAGCAGGGCGAGTTCGGAGGACCGGTATCCCGTGCTCTATGTGACCGACGTGAATGGCTCGATGGACGCGCTCGCGGGAATCCTCGAACTCCTGACCCTTTCCGGAGAGATGCCCTCGACGATCGTCGTGGGTATCGGGTATCCCCTGCGGTCGCTTACGCAGTCCCTCGTGGTCCGCACGCGCGACCTCACGCCCGTGCCCGATCCACAACTGGCCGGCCAGGAGGCACTGGCTGCGATGATCGAGGGTGCGCTGATACCCTCGACGGGTTCGAGCGGCGGCGGCGCTGACGACTTCCTTCAGTTCATTCATGAGGAACTCATTCCGTTCATCGACTCGAACTACCCGACAACCGAGGATCGCGGCTATTTCGGTGATTCTCTGGGAGGGCTCTTCGGGCTCTACACGCTGTTCGAGCGGCCGGAGACGTTTCAGAGATACATTATCGGGAGCCCCTCCACGTGGGTCGGGGAGGAATGGATCATGAAGCGCGCCCAGGAATTCGTGTCCGAGCGCGCCGACCTGTCTGCACGCGTCTTCATGGCTGTGGGTGGGCTCGAGGAGGTCGGACCAGAGCTGGCACCCGCCCGGATGGTCACGAACATGGGACGGCTCGAGACTCTGCTGTTGGGGGCTGACTTCCCGAGCCTCAGGCTCCAGACCCACATCTTCCCGGACGAGAGCCACGCCTCCGTGGCCTACATGAACCTCATCCGCGGACTTCACACTGTGTACGACCCCAGTTCCAACGCACTCCTCGACGCGATGGTCGCAGCAATGAGCCCTCCCGGAAGTGGCGCACCGTGAGCCCTCACTCGGCCGCTCTGCCTTTCATCCTCAAGAGGGCCACAGACGTCTTCTCGGGCGAGGGGATGACGACCACGCGCGAGACGGTGCACGGGCTCCTCAGACTGGAGAACCAGCGACTCACGATCCAGTGGCGGGTGGGCCGGAAGACCGAGCATCTCGGATCGGAAATGCGGACCGACAAGGAGGTCGAGCCCGTCAAGGAAATCGTCGTTCCTCTCCGGCGCGTCGCCGGAGCCGCTATTCGCCGGCGGTGGTGGGAGTGGGGTCCCCGATTGATCATGACCGCCGCCGACCTGAGCGCGTTCGAAGGCCTCGCGGGTACGGACGGGCTGAGCCTGGATCACCCCGCAGAGCTGGTGCTTCGCCTCCGCCGCTCCGACGGTCTCGCGGGCGAAGAATTCAGCGCCGAACTGGCGTTGGCGATCGCCGAGATCGGAATGCCCGCGGCCCCCGTGCTCGAAGACCGCGAAGGGGCGGGACAGGTGAGCCCCTCCCCTCCAACCCGCCACCTTCCGGACGGACGCTGACCGACCCTACCGGTAGTCGATGCTGAACACTCCGTTCGTCACACTGACGAGGGGAAGGACGGGACCGGCATGGAGGTGGTCGTATGCCGTAAACTCGAAGGTCCCCGCGAAGAGATCCGCGTCCGCCGAGGTGACGGTCACAGTACCCTGCCACGGCTGCTGGGAAGGATCGGACCCGTCCGTCCTGAAACGACCGAAAGCGGTGACGAAGTCCGGAGTGTACATCCCGAACGCCCGGAGCCCGGTGACGGATGCGTCATCGCCCACGGAGTAGGTACCGGTCACCAGTGTGCCCCCAAATGCAAACAGCTGCAGATCGAGCAAGCGGCAGCCCGCGCAGCCGGATACGTCAGCACCCGTTTCATCAAACCCCTGGATGTCGATCTGGCCGAAATTGATGATGTCCAGGAGGCTGAAGCCGGCGTCACGCTGAGCAATCCAGAAGGTGTCCGTGAAGTCCATCGGCACCCCATCGACCTCGGCCGAAAAAACGACCGTCGGCCACGCATAGAACGAGCAGTCGATCATCTCGTCCGTACGCACGAAGGTCTCGACGTCGTCGGTGTCGTCTTCGAGCGTGAGTTGATCGCCGGACAGCTGGAACGGAATGTCGAACGACTCGGAAACCGCATCACCGTCCCTGTACGTGATGGTGACGCTCAACACGTCGCCATCCACAGCCCAGGTGCCTCGCTCGACCATGCACACCTCCTGCACGAAATCCCCGTCCACGACCTCCCAACTCCCGTTCGAGAGGAACTCGAGGTGTGCCTCGTAGTCTCCCGGCACGGTGACCTGCCAGACCCCGACCAGTGACTCCTCGTCATCCGGCCCGGTCAGGCCACACGCCGAGATGGAGACCGTCAGAACGAGCCCCAGGAAACCGGAGACTCCGCGTGGGGTGCGCGCCGAGCGTGACAATGCCTTGAGGAAGTTCAATCGATTCGCCTGAAAACTGGGGGGATGTTGGTATTCGGCAGAGAAGGTAACGAAGTCCGTCAGTTCCCCGCATCCGCGGTGCGACACCCCTCGATACGCGCACCCGCGAGGAGTCTCTGCTCGATCGCGATCCCGATGTTGTCCGCCAGATAGTCCCCTTCTGCCCCCAGTCCGAGGTCGGCCAGCGGGGCCCCATACGTCGCTTCGATCGTCGACCAGACCGAGCACGGCACCTCGATGATCTCGTCGGTCTGATCCAGGGTCCCGGACCCGTCGAGGTCGTAGTGATCCACGAGCGTGGACTGGACGAGCGCGGCCCATCGCACCGACCCCGCCGACATGCCGGCTGCACTCCGAGCAATCCGGGCCGCCGTCAGCAGATCCAGGAACTCCCGAAGGCCTTCGGGAATCGCCAGCGGACTCCGCGCATCAACCTCTTCGCCCGCGGCCAAGCGAACCGTCGTGTCGATGCAGCCACTCGCGCGGGCGAGCACCTCCTCCCGCTGATCTGGAGCCACGCCAAGGTGGTCGCCCAGGTAGACTTCCCCCGACAGGAAGCCGAGGCCGTACGGGAAGTCCGGGTGCGTCGCGGCCATCGCCTGCCAGACGTCACATGGAATGCTGCGCACCTCAGACACCCTGTCCAGCTGACCGGACGCATCACGATCGAACCAGTACTCCAGGATTCCTCGGACCTCCCCCGACCACTCCGCCGCTTCAGTACCGAGACGGCCGGCCCGCTGGAGAATCTCTCCGGCGGCCTCGAGGCGCACGAACCGCTCGACGTCCTCGGGAATGGAACCCTGCCCCGTCGGGTCCGCGATTCGAGAGGGGTCGGTCGGCGGCGGCTCCTCGTCCATGAAACACGCGCTCACCCGACGATACGCGGGCGTCCGCACATTTTCCGCGATGGCAAAGACCACGTCGCCCACGTAGGGCTCACCGCCGTCGTCGAAGCCGAATTGCTGCAGGTATCCAGGGAAGGACTCGTCGAGCGCGCTCCAGACCGAACACGTCGGCGCGTCGATTTCAGCCGCGCGATCGATGGCCCCGGAGCGGTCGAAGTCGTAGGACCCCAGGAGCACGGTCTGCGCCGCGAGAATCCGCATCTGTTCGTCGGGCAGCGCAGTCATGCCCTGAAGCGCCCGGCTGACGCTCGCCACGGAATATCCCTGTGATTCGAGGGAGAGTCCGGTGCGAGCGGCGCCCTGGCCCGGCACGTACCCGACGTCCCGAAGCATGTCGAGAACTGCGGTCGCCGCCGAGTCCGCTACGAGATCCGCTCGCTCCGTGTAGTGGAGGCCCGGTCGGTTGTAGTCCCAGAGTTGGAACGTGAAGCCGACGGAGTCCCGCTGAAACAGCAGCGCGACCGGCAGGTCCCTGTAGCTGCGCTCCACTGCCTGAACCAGATCATACAGGATCGCACCCTCGGCGCGTTTCAGGCTGTCGGGCTCACTCCCGATGAGCGCGGCAAGCGCATCGGCCGACATGTTGCCCGAATCCATCCGGTACTCCACCTCGGGCTCCCATCCGCTCATGATCGTTTGCACCGAGTCCGGAATGATCTCTGGTATGAGATAGACCTCTACCGATGGGTAGATCACCATCACGTCGTCGGGGCCGAACCCGTTCTGAGTCACATCGACCACCTGGAGCCGCGACGGCGGCTGAAGCGGTTCGACGAAGAGCTCGAACAGCAGGTAGTCGATAGTCGCGGAATCCGTAACCACCACTACGGGACGTGTGACCTGCGAAAAGTCGATTACCTGAGTCTGTTGCGCCTCTAGAGGCCGACCCAGGTGGGAAGCTGCGACGACAGCCAGACACACGAGAATTGAGCGAGGCATCCTGTGCGCGTCAGCCTCCCGAGAGAGCCCGGTAGGCATCCCGATACTCTCTGGCCAGCTCGAAGTCGCCGGTCCTGCGCGTCAGCTCCATGAGAAGGCGATACAGATCGAGTCTCTGCTCGACCGTAAGCGTGTCTTCACCCTCGAGCGCAACCGCGGCGCTCGCCAGAGCCTCGGTCGGGTTCCCCTGGACGAGACGCGCAACCTCGAAGTGGGCCAGAGCCCTTCCGGACCAGGTCACCTGCGTGGCCTGCGTGAAGTACTTCAGCGCGGTCCGGCTGTCCCGAAGCTCGACGCGGAAGGTGCGCCCCAGATTGAGACACAGAGTGCCGTAGTCGTCGAAGTACCGCTCATACGCACGGTCGACAGGTGCGCCGAGTGAGTCGGTAGGAGTCCGCGCCACCAGCATCTGGAGTCGATCCGCGGCCCCGGCCGTATTGCCGATGTTGTAGTCCACGATCGCCAGTCGCCAGTCCGTCTCGTCGATCGCCGTCCGCGCGGTGAGCCCTTCCAACAGAACCGCGTATCCCTCACGCGCGGAAGCGAGATCGCCGGCCTGCTCCAGCGCCAGCAGCGAGTCCCGCGCAAACGCCGACGCGATGTTGTTCTCGTCCCACGCCATCCACTCGAGTTCGCCGGCGATATACGCACTGTCGTCCGATGTGGTCGCGAAGTCGAAGGCGCGGTCATAGGCCTCGGTCGCCCGGCGAGCGTCGAGTCGCCGCACGTGCATATCGCCCTGAGCCTGGATATAGGAGAAGACGATGGCCGAATCGAGTGCCGGTGGATCCTCGACGACCAGGTCGTAGGTGGCCCGATAAGTATCCTCGGCACTCTGATAGTTCAGCGCTGCGCCATCCCAGTTCTCCACGTAGAAGTAGTTGTTGGCGAGCATGGCATAGACGGTGTGCTGATCCGGGGTCAACAGAACCAGTTTCTCGAGTTCGTCGATCGCTCGCGCATACGATTCACCCTGCCCGAGTCGCCGGGCCTGCAAGCCGTAGACCTGAGCCAGCCAGGTCCGGCTACGCGTGTCGAACGGGTTCAGCTGAAAGGCCCGCTCGAGCGCAACCTGTGCGCTATCGAGCAGCTCCGCCGTGAGTCGTGCGAGGGAATCGACCTCCAGCTCCGTGTTCCGCAAGAGACCGTCCAGCTCCACGAGCGCGACCCCGCCTTCTTCAGCCGCCGCGCGAGCGGCAAGCGAGTCTTCCTCATTCACCGTAGCGGCAGAATCGATCAGAGCCGACATCACCAGCCACAGAGAGTCGGTCCGTTCGACCAGGAGGCGGCCTTCCTCCTGGAGCGCCAACGCCTCGTCCTGTTCGGTCTCCTCTACGAAGGACTCATCGGCTACGGAATCGGCCAGCACCGCGACGAGGCTGTCGACACCCGCCGGCACCTCGGTCGGAACGTCTACCGGCTCTGGTCCGGAGGACGGCCCCGCCCCTCCCGCGCATCCGAAGGACCCCGCCGCGACGAGCACGGCAGCGAATCCACGCTTCACCGTAATCACGACTTCGCGGCCTCCCACCAGGAGAGGAACACGTTGTAGAAGTCCTGCGCCCTGTCGCTGGACGCCGAGCCAGAGCGGGAATCCACCGCTACGATCTCGCCGTCGACTCTGCGTACGGTGCCTTCGCGCAGCGATCGGCTCTGTTCGAGGAAGCCACGATCGATCAGATAAACCGACTGATCACCCTCCACGAGCACGATATGGAGCTCGCGGAGGCTCTCGTTGAACATCAGGAACAGCTCCCACTCCCGACCCTCCGACGAAAACGGGGCGACGGCTGTCAGGAACGCGGACTCATAGTTCATGTGGACTCGCACACCGACCGGCAGCTCGGCAGCGTGACCCCGCATCCAGTTGGCAAGGATATCCGCCTCGGAGCCGTCGAAGCTGTCCGACTCGAACGCGCGGATGACGACCACGCTCGCCTCTTCATCGGCCCGGGAGGCCCCGGTCTCGACGGCCACCGTCGGGCCTTCCGCAGAGCCGACCAGGGTGTCCTCATTCGCAGTCACGACCCGTTCGTTGATGCCGACACCAACGCCCGCCTGCGAACCTCGGCCTTGAGGGTTTCGACCTCTCGCTGCTCGGCCTGCCAACGGGTCGCCACCGGCGCCGAAGAGCGACTCGAAACGGTCATTGGCCAAGTCGTCATCGATTCCCACCGCCGAGACTTCATCCGTCCCCGCGGTGCGTTCGACTTCAGGTGGTGCGACGTCGTCCAGCGCGAAGAGGTTCTCCAGCTCCTCCATGGCGAGACCGACCTCCTGGTCCAGCGTGAGAACGGTCTCCGGCTGTTCGGCCTCTTCGGCTGGCGGGGTGTCTTCTGTCGCCTCAGGCACCTCCTCGGGCACCGGCGCTGCGTATCGCTCGAACATGAGCGGGTCCAACTCGCGGATCATGTCCCGCCCGGAGGCGAAGGCGGGCACAGGTATCCCCTTCAAACCCGCATGAGCACCCAGCATGAGCACGACGGTCAGCACGATCGCCACCCCGCGAGGCTTGCCGGCCGAGGGCCGTGGCTTCGGCCGAATCATGGCGTGCCCGACTGACCCGACGGGCTGACAGATTCGATCTCGATGTCCATCTGCAGGCTCTTGGGCAGCGATAGTCGGTCACACACG
>JBDGVT010000120.1:0-13616 GCA_039585495.1 Gemmatimonadota bacterium
GCTCCGCCACCACCGGCTCCGACCTTGGTGCCGCATTGGTTACAGAAGGTCACGCTCCCGGCGACCTTGTTTCCGCACTGATTGCAGAAGCGCCCGCCGAGCGCCCCGCCGCAGTGCTGACAGAAGTTGCCGGTAGCGGGCTTTTTGCAGGAGGGGCACGGTGACCCCTGGTTCTTGTTGCTCATTTGCGAAGAGAGTTGAAGAGCAGGGGCCACGTGGCCATGGTCTGAGCACGATAGTTCGGCTGGAAGCCGAAGAGAACCACCGAGCCCTCTCCGATGTCCGCCTCGAGGATTGCCGGCGCGCCAGCAATGTGTTGCCCACCGAGTACCCACCCCGACAGGAGCGGTTCGCCCGATCCATAACGTGCCGCGACACGGATCCGGGGGTCGTCGATCTCGTAGGCCATACTCGAGCGCCAATACCAGGCTGCGATCTCGTCTCGCATCCCGTCCGAGATCTCAGAAGACGGATCGAGTTCGAGCCGGAGGATCGATCCTGGGATGTAGAAGTCGCTCGGGGCCAATCCCTCGGTGAGATCGCGGATTCCGAGGACGAACAGGTCACGCACGAAATCGGTGGCGGCTTCGATCGCCACGACGCGTCCACCGGCCTCGACGAAGGACCGAACGGCCGTCGAGCCCATATCGCCGAGGCCCCCGGTGTACTCCGGAGGAACTTCCCCTTCCCGAAAGCCGTCTCTGATGGACTCGGCACTCTGGGCCTGGAAGATCAGGACGTCGTAGTCTCGGAGGGCACCGCTACGGATGTCGGCATCGTGCAGCGTATCGTACGGCATGTCGTGCTTGTCGAAGACCCACCTCTGCCATCCTTCCGGCATCGGCTCATCCCAAGATTTGTACAGGGCGATCCGGGGAGCAGCAGATCCAGCGAGATGCTCCGGGAGTTCGAAGTCGAAGTCCGGAATCGAGATCGGCTCCGAAAGCGGGACGTCGATGGAACCATCGACCGCAATCGCGTCGAAATCAAGCAGGTAGCCGAGGGTGTGCGCGGTCACGTCGTACGGGCGCTGAGGCGGGCCCCCGGGGTATTCACGCAAATCCGGATAGTGCTGCACCTCCAGCATCGTGTTGGCGAAGCTGGCGTAGGGCTGATTCATCCGAATCACATGACTGCCGGCGGGAAGAGTGACCCCGTCGACCACGAATCCGGACGCTGCCCGCCGAACCTCGACGTCACCCATCGTGAGAATGCGAAGAGCGTATGCGATACCGGCATCGTTCCCCTGATCGCCCGGGATGACCCACGCGTCTGGCCACTCGGGCCATTTGTCCACCGCCCGCTTGTTCACGCCGTAGAAGTTCTCGAGCCAGTAACGGCGGTTGTTCGCAGCGTTCGTAAGAAGTGCGAGCGCGCCCGCCTTCTGGTATTCGACGATGTCCGGAAGCCCCCATGCGCCGCCCGGCCAGGGGTTCGGGAAGTTCCAGGATCGTTGCCCGGCGTTGAAGTTCCGGCCGGGACCCAGGCGTTCCGGTGCTACGGTCGTAGGCGTCGCCATCCGAGCGGAGGCCGTCTCCGACAGGATTCGAGCCCCAGCGTGATAATGCTGGTAGGCGCGAGCCGGAGTATATGCGTCGTATTGAGCGTTCACGACGACACCCTGCTTGCCCTGGGCAGTCAACTCGGCCGCCATGTAGGTGCCGAGCTGCGAGACCGCACTGGTCAAGGCGGGGTCGATGTTCGGCTCCCAAGGCTCGATGTACGGAGGGAAGAAGATCCGCGCCCCGTTCCCGCCCATCTGATGGATGTCGTGCACGATCTGGGGATGCCATGCGTTGTGCGCCTTCTGCACCGTCAGGATCGTCTCGTCCTGGGTAAAGGCGTACCAGTCGCGGTTGTTGTCGTGGCCTGTGTAATAGTGGTAAAGCCAGGGCAACGGGGCGCCCTCGAATTCGGTCCCTACGTGGCTCATGTACCAATCTGCCACCCACTGCAGGCCGTCCGGATTCAGAGAAGGGATCTGAAGCAGAATCACGTTGTCGAGGATGTCCGTGATCTTCTCGGAGTCGGAGCTGGCCAGCTCGTATGCGAGATTGGCTGACATCTGGCTGGCGCCAACCTCCGTCGCATGGATGCCCTGTGTGATCAGGACGACCGCTTTGCCCTCGTCGAAGAGGCGCTGGAGCTCATCCTCTCCAACGATCAGGCGCGGGTCGGCGAGCTTCATCTGGATCTCGTGGAGCTCTTCCAGCCGCGCATGGTTTGCCGGGCTGGTGATCGTGAGCATCACGAACGGATTGCCGACCGTGGTCGGGCCGAGGGTATCGACGACCACGCGAGGACTGGTTTCGGCCAGGAGCGAGAAGTACGCAGTGAGCTCTCCCCAGTCGGCCAGCGTCCTGTCCTGGCCGATGTCGAAGCCGAAGTGCTCCCGGGGCGTGGGCACGTCCTGCGCGATCAGCGCAGGAGTGACAAGAATCGAGGCCAGAATGGCCAGCGCAAACCGGCGGATAAGGGTATTCCTCCAAGCGATCGCGGCGAACCCTCGGTACCGGATCGCGACTGTTCCAAGTGGCCCCGGATGGTACCTCAGGTCCCCTGCAGCGGCAACGGATGTGGCGCCCGATTCACCTCTAGAGCCAGTCCGGCTGGGCGCGCGCTATCGTGTTCGAGTGGGGGGTCCGACGAGCTTGCCGGAACGGAGTACCGTGACCCGCTCGGACCGTTAGGGGTCCAGCGATTGTCCGGTCGCCGCCTTGATTGCGTCGAATAGTTCCTCCTCCCCAAATGGTTTTCGGAGGAAGGCGCTGGCCCCGGCGGAGAGCGCCTTGTCGGCGAAATCCACCTCATAACGCCCGGTCATCAAGATTACCGGCAGCTTACTCGCTGCCACGCGGACCTCCGCGAGAACCTCGGTCCCCGACATCCCGGGGAGGTGAAGATCGAGGAGGAGGCAATCGGCGTCGTGAAGTGCCGGTGACTCCAGGAAGCCCAACCCGGACTCATGTGCAGCACAGCGGATGTGGACCGACGCGAAGAGTCGCTCCAGAGCCCGCCTCACCGAGAGGTCATCGTCGACGACCGCGACGAGACCGTCGAAACCGGCTTGAGGCAAGCCGTCGTCGGGTCGTGAGTGGGACAATGGAGGGTCCGGCGGAAGAACGACTGGCGATAGGTGAAGGTGGTTCGGAGATCTATCCTACGATTCCCCAGCACCATCGGGAATTGGACTATGGGCTTACATCTATTGGACTTTGGTAGTACACCCCTGAGGGCACTCGAGCCGCTCTGCCGCCTGCAACAGCAGTTGGCTCAGCCCAACGCCTGATCCTCGACGGCCTGTGACTCTATGGGCAAGCGCACCTTGAAGACCGCGCCCCCGGTCGGGTTCGGTTCCGCCCATAATCTTCCGGAGTGTGCTTCGACGATGGTCCGGCTGATGGCCAGCCCCATTCCCAGGCCGTCGCTCTTTTTGGATACGAAGGCCTGAAACAGCGCTTCCGGATCGCCGGGTGGCAGGCCCGGGCCCGTGTCGCGAATCGCTACCTCCATTTCTGAACCCTTGAGGGTCACGAGAACGTTCACGGTCCGTGGTCGCGCCGGGGCGCGTGATGTTGCTTCGATGGAGTTCATCAGGAGGTTCAGGAAGACCTGCTTCAACTGAATCTCGTCTCCCATTACCGACGGAAGCACGCTGTCGGATCCCTCCATCGCCAACTCAACACCACGCCCGATCGCTTCGCTGTGTAGTAAATCCGCTGCGCTGCGAACGAGGCCCAGTATCTCCACCGGCTCCTCGAGGATCTCGCCTCTTCTAAGTAGCTGGCGCATGCTGGCAATGACCTCGCCCGCGCGTTTCCCGTCTTGCGAAATATCGCTGAGCGCCTCGCCCACCTCCTGTAGATCGGGCGGACTATCGTGGAGGAGGTGCATCGCGGCTTGTGCATTGGCCACAATCGCGGAAAGCGGTTGGTTCAACTCGTGGGCGATCGAAGCAGCCAGCTCCCCCATCGTCGCCACTCGCGCGACGTGAGCTAGCTCGGCTCGATGACGCCGGTCCGCTTCGCGTGCGGCCGCTTCGGCGCTGATATCGAAGATGACTACGAAGTAGCCGGAGATGCTCCCTTCCTCGTCGTGTTGTGGCACGAGGCTCACATCGACCGGAATGCGTTCCCCGGCGGGATCGGTAACGTCGCCTCGAAAGTGACTGGCGGTCCCCTCCAGCGCGGCCTCAATCGACGGCTTCATCTGAGCGTACGAACCTTCGCCGAGCACCTCCCGGACCAGACGGCCCTCCATCTGGCGTTGCTGCCAACCGTGGAACCGCGCGTATGCGTCGTTCACGAATCGGTAGCGTCGCTCTGTGTCAACGAAGCAAACCATCGCCGGAAGTACGTTGGCGATCTCCCGGAGTCGCCGTTCGCTGGACCGAAGCTGAGCCTCGACCCGGCGTCGTACGGTGAGGTCGTGTACCGAGCAGAGAATCTGGCGGGTATCATCCGGGCCCACAATCGCAAAGCTGTGCCCGTCGATCAGTGACCGGCGGGCCGGATCGCGATCGAACGCCGCCCTCAACTGGGGCATCCGGTCGCGGAGACGGTCCGGCACGAGATGGTCGATCGACGAGCCAACCACGTCGGCGAGGCCATAGTCGAACATGGCCTCGGCCTGGTCGTTCATGTTGAGGATGGTCCCTTCCGAGTCGGTCAGAACCATGGCCTCGGGAGCACCTCTGAGAAGTGAGCGAACACGCTCCTCGTTCTTCCAGAGTGCGACCTCGTTCCTCTTGCGCTCGGTA
This sequence comes from Gemmatimonadota bacterium, assembly GCA_039585495.1. Taxonomy (GTDB): domain Bacteria; phylum Gemmatimonadota; class Gemmatimonadetes; order Longimicrobiales; family Gaopeijiaceae; genus UBA2589. Next base: position 4,760 of record JBDGVT010000120.1, read on the forward strand.
ACATCCAGCAAGAAGCCACAGATCAACGAACGGCCTTCCCCGGATTCGACCATCTGAGCGGTTTCGCACGTCCAGACCACCCGTCCATCGGCACGCTCCATCCGATAGTCGATGACATGGGATCCGCCCTGCTCCCTGAGCTTGGCCCTCGCCACGCTCACCACGACCTGGTCGTCTGGGAATATGTGAGCGTCCCAGAATTCGGCGGAGTGCCAGTCCTCCAGCGGATACCCCAGAAAGTCCACCGCCTGCGGACCCACGTACGTCATTCGGCCAGTTCCGGGGTCGAGCTCCCAGGGGACCATGAGTAGCGACTCGAGGAGAGGCCTGGAATTCGTCGGCTTGCGCATCATTCGGGGCGGGATCGTCTATCCGTGGGGACGGAAGGTCGCGGATCCGGCCGCTGGAAACGATGGGACACGGCGCCCATCGCGAATCTCTACGAGCCGAACGAGATCAGGGAGCGAGTCGAGATGGAGCTTCTTCATCACTCTGCCCCGGTGAACCTTCACCGTGCGCTCGCTTATGCCGAGTTGCGAGGCGACCGCACGGTTCCTCAGGCCCGCGGCCACGAGTTCCATGACTTGTGACTCTCGCGGGGTCAGCCTGGCGAGCCGCTCAACGACGTCGTCCGTCCGGGAAAGCGCGTGGCGCCGCTCCGCATGGAGTGTCAGCGCATCGCCGATCGCCTCCATGAGGGCTCCCTCGTCGAACGGCTTTTGCAGGAAATCGACGGCCCCTGCCTTCATCGCTCTTACGGTGGCGGGGACATCGCCGTGGCCCGTGACGAAGACGATCGGAAAGAGGATGCCCCTCTCCGTCAATCGGTCCTGCAGGGCGAGACCGGTCAGTCCAGGCATCTGCAGGTCCAGGAGAATGCAGGCAGACTCGGCTCGCGGATCGGCCTCCAGGAACGATTCGCCCGAATCGAAGACCTCGACGTGCATGCCGCGAGTACGGAGGAGCCGCGACACCGCCTTACGTACTCCGGCGTCGTCGTCCACGACGAAGACAACGGGTTTCCCGTCGATCCCCTTGGCTTCTTTGGTCATGAGTCCAAGCACGGCTGGGCGTCTCTACAGCACAGAAAGCTGACGGACAGCGGGTGGCGACGGCAATAGCCCTATTGTACCAAAGTACTAGAGCGGCTTCCACAGCCGCCGCGGAGCCCTAGAGTCCGGTGGGCTGGTCGACGAAGCGACAGTCGAGGTCGAAGCGTTCAGCCACATGCTCGCCGAGAGCACGAACACCGAACGTTTCCGTCGCGTAGTGGCCCGCGAACAGAACGTGGATTCCAAACTCCATCGCATCGAAATGCGTGTGGTGCGAGCCTTCACCGGTGACGAGTGCGTCGAGGCCCAAATCCGCCGCAGCACGGGCAAATGAGCCCCCTCCGCCAGTCAAGACACCGACGCGCTCGACGCGCTCTGGCCCACCCGGAATGAGGTGGACGTCTCCACCAACCGCTTTTGAGACGGCGGAAACGAGAGCTTCGGCCGACGTGGGCTCAAGGGTCCGTCCCCACCAACCGAGGTCCACTCCCTGGAATTGACCGATCCGACCCTCGAGCTCGAGGCCCATGGCGCGACCGAGAAGCACGCAATTACCGATCTCGGAGTGCGTGTCCAGGGGAAGATGGCAGCTGTAGAGGGCCATATTGGCACCCATGAGCGCCGAGAGTCGCCGGTGAGCGCGTCCGGTTATGGGCTGCAGGCCATCCCAGAACAGGCCGTGATGGACCATCAGTAGGTCCGCGCCCAACTCGATCGCAGCCTCGATCGACGCCTGGGATGCATCGACCGCCGAGGCTACGAGCGAGACGTCCTCCGGCCCACTGACCTGGAGGCCGTTGAGGGCGTTCGGGTAGTCCGGGTGCCCTTCAATCCCGAGGTATCCGTTCATGTACTGGAGGAGTGATTCTAGTTTCATCGCCGCGCTACCCGCACGTTGTGGAGAATGTGTGGAAACGGTGAAGCCAGCGGGGGCGCGCAGACGCGTCAACGCCGCATCCGGCCCGATAGAGCCCGTAGGTCAAGGGATTCTGTGGAGTGGGCACACGATTGACCTCGGCGCCGAAGTCACGGCACCGAGTGGGGAAAACCGGTTCAAGAAGACGGATGTGCGACGGATTCGGGGTGACGCAGATCGGTCGAGGTGGTACGGGGCGCAGCCGTGGATGCGGATGTGGCCTTGGAACCCTTCGCGACGACTTTTGGGGGTTCCGATCCCATGTGAACTGAACCATTGAGCACGGCGCCCTCCTCCAACTGCATCCTGCGCGTATGCACTTCTCCCTCTATATGGCAAGTCGCTTGGAGTTCCAGACGCGATGCGGCCACGAGGACACCCTCGACTCTGCCTGAGATCACGGCGTCCTGCGTCGAGATGTCGCCTGACACGACACCCTGTTTGCCGATCACGACCGCCTTGCCGGCCTTGATGGAGCCTTCCACGGAGCCCTCGACGCGCACGGTGCCGTCCGTCTCGCAGTTTCCCACGATGGTCATACCCGGTCCAATAATGGAAATCACGGACTCCGGAGATGTCGTGTTGTTGTCACGGTCGCGTGCCATCTGCGCCTCGCCTGATGCCAGTATGAATATGAGGGACGAATGTAGTGCCGCCCGCTATCGCGACACTATAGGGCAAATCCCATGCCCTGGATCATCCCGGCTGCTCTACAAATGAAAGCGGGTCCACCGCTTCGCCCTCGACCAGGATCTCGAAGTGAAGATGTGGAGCGGTGGATCGGCCTGTGGACCCACTGAGCGCAATGACCTGCCGCTCCCGCACCGATTGTCTGAGGGAGACCAGGGTCGTCGAGGCGTGCCCGTAAAGGGTGGCGTAGCCGTCACCATGGTCGATGACCACGAAGCGTCCGTAAACCGCGTCCTCCCCCACGTCCACCACGGTGCCACCGCCCGATGCACGGATGTATGAATCGGATGCGACAGCGATGTCGAGCCCGGGATGATCCCGCTGGGTCCCTGCATGCAGCCCCTGCGTGACGAAGCCGCGCTCCGTCAGCGGCCATACGGACGGTCGCGTCGGCCCCTCGATTGGGCGCCCACCGCTCGCGGTGCCCCTTCTGGAAGCAGCCACGGGTGGCAGCCATACTCCTGACGGCCGGTCCGTCTCCTCGGACCCGAAGAGGTATCGCAAGGCACCGTACTGTTCTTCGATGGTCTCGAGGCGCTGCACCAGGGCCTGAACTCGGGCCCGGTCTCGGGTCATGACCTCGACTTCGCGCTGCAGATCTCCAGCGCGGGCGGCGCGAGCGGCCAGGTACCACCAGCTCCCCGCCATGACCGTGAGCGCCAGAGCAGCGACCGACATGGCAGCAGCTAATCCGCGAAGGAGTCGATACGAAACGGTGACCGTACGACTCTCACGCCCACCCTCCGGAACCAGCATGATGGTCAGCTTCCGACCACCACCGGTCTCGGTCACTCGACGATCTCGGAAACGGTTCGGCCGGTAATCAACTCGAAGAGCCGCCCAAAATCCTCGGGTCCGTGATAACGAACCTCGATGGTCCCCTTACCGCCCCGCCCCTCACGAACCTCCGTCCGGGTCTGCAGGTGATCCTGCAGCGCGTCCTCGAGCGCCCGCACCACGGGGTCCTTGGGACGTGTAGCCTTCGGCTTTCTCTTGCCCGCTGTGGCGCCGGCTCGCTTCTCGACCTCACGGACCGACCACCCTTCCTTGGCCGCCCGCTTCGCAAGGTCCGCCGCCAGCACCGGGTCTTCGATGGAAAGAAGTGCCCGGGCATGGCCCTGCGACAGCGATCCTTCTTCCACGAGCCTGCGAATGGACGGCGGGAGCTTGAGGAGACGCACGAGGTTGGCCACCGTTGAGCGATCCTTCCCTACTGCCTGTGCGATCTCAGCCTGCTTCATGCCGAAGCGCTCGGTCAGGGCCTCGTAACCTTCCGCTTCCTCCAGGGGGTTGAGCGCCTCCCGCTGCAGATTCTCGACCAACGCGAGGACCAGCAGGGTCTCGTCCGTCGCCTCACGGATCAGGACGGGAACCTCCGTCCACTCCAGTTTGGTTACCGCCCGAAAGCGCCTCTCACCCGCGACCAGCTCGAAACGATCGGGTGACGTGGGTGCAGGTCGTACGACCAGAGGCTGGAGGAGTCCGTTCTCCCTGATCGACGCGGTGAGATCCTCCAGTTCAGCGTCCGTAAAGACACGGCGCGGCTGCATCGGGTTCGGAACGATCGCGGCGACGGGGAGCTTACGAACGTCGCCAACCTCGGCTTCCGGCTCGAGGTATTCGCCCAGGAGCGCACCCAGACCCTTCCCGAGACGTTCACGGCTCATGATGCTGCCTCCACTGGAACATCGGCCCCTCTCGAGCGTCGATCGATGACCTCGTGTGCCAGGGCGAGATACGCTTGAGCCCCGCTGGAGAGTACGTCATAGAGAACGATCGGCTGACCGAAGCTCGGCGCCTCCGCCAATCGAACGTTCCTCGGAATGGACGAGCGATAGACCTTCGGGCCGAAGTACTCACGTGCTTCCTCCGTCACCTGTCGAGACAGGTTGAGTCGGCGATCGTACATCGTGAGCAAGACGCCTTCGATATCGAGGCCCGGATTCAGTCCGCGTTGCACGAGGCGAACCGTGTTGAGAAGCTGGCTCAGACCCTCCAGAGCGTAGAATTCACACTGGATCGGAATTAGCACGGAGTCCGCAGCCGTGAGCGTATTTAGGGTCAGCAGGCCAAGGGACGGCGGGCAGTCGACCAAGATATAGTCGTATTCCTCGCGAATCGGCTCCAGCGCTTTGCGGAGGATCGTCTCGCGACTGAACGCCGACACCAGCTCGATTTCGGCCCCGACCAGGTCGCGGGTCGAGGGAACGACGTCCAGATACGGGAAGTGAATCCCCGACACGACCGCTTCGGTAATGTCGTTCTGCCCGATGAGCACATCATAGATCGTCGGCCGAGTTGAACGATCCTCGACGCCGAGCCCACTGGTGGCATTGCCTTGCGGATCGATGTCCAGAACCAGCGTCCGCTTCTCCGCCACCGCCAGTGAAGCCCCGAGGTTGATGGCCGTCGTGGTCTTGCCGACCCCGCCTTTTTGGTTTGCGATCGCGATGATTTGGGACATGCGCTGACTTTCGAGGGATCTTCGAACAGGGCGGCCAATATATCTACGAGCGACCCGTCGTGGAAACAGAAGAAAAAGCTTGACCCTGTGGATCCACGTATTGAGGTTTGCGCCATACGACGCGGGACGCCACACAGGGCTCCGTTGGCGGCACTAGACATTCGGCTAAACGCCCGGGACATAGAGAAATGACACCAGCGCAGCGACGCATCTTCAGGTGGATGGCACTGGTCGTGGTCGGGGTCGCCATCGGAGCATGTGGGTCCGACGAAACCCTGACCGAACCCGTAAACGACATCCTCCCGTTCGTCGGGACGTGGGAGGCGGAGGTCTTCACCTTCACTTCCGAATCGGTCCCGGCGGTCGTCGCTGACATGATGCTCGACGGGTCCTTCACCTTCAACGTCCAGCCCAGCGGGAATTACACGTCCACCTTCGTTTTCGGCGGAATCCCGAGCGTCGAGTTCGGCTCGATGTCCGTGAGCGGCAACATCCTGACCTTTTCGCCCCAGAGCGGCAGGTCGGCGACGTCGACATTCTCGTTCACCAGTCCGGACTATCTGGTTGTAGACGGTCAGCGTGAATTCGACTTCAACCTGGACGGAACACTGGACCCTTCGACGATGCACCAGGAGTTGCGTCGCAACCAGCCGTGAGGGTCTTGCGAACCGGGGCCGGACCTCGGTGCCACCTCACGCCAAGCTGTTTCACGTGAAACAGACGAAGGACACTGCCTGTAGTAGCTGACACAGCGCGGTCTACCGGATACGGATCTTCGGAAGTTGAGCTCCGGTCCCCTCGCAGCTAGCGCGTTTCACGTGAAACATCCTGAACCCGGAGGTAGAATCGAGCCTGACGGAGACTGCCGCTAGATCAGGTGACTCCTGGGCTTCCACCCAACCGACGGACCTCGAGAATCAAGTTCTGCAGGTCCGCCGGCGAAACTCCAGGGATTCGAGCCGCTTGCGCCAGTGACCCCGGCTTGACCACCGAGAGCTTCTCACGAGCCTCGAAGGACATCGTCTCGAAGCTCAGATACGGTAAGTCATTGGCTAGCAAGAAGTTAGCCTGTTCCCGCAGCCGGCCCGCCCGCTCACGTTCCCGCGCCACGTAACCGCTGTACTTCAACTCGACCTCGACCGCTCCGAGTAGCTCAGCGGGGGCCTCCAACTCCAGCCGACTGGCAGCAGCCGCCATGAGGGCCGCGCCCCCCACCTTCGGTCGCCGAAGAAGGTCCGCCGCTCGGGTAGGCTGATGGATCGGACTGGAGCCGACCTCTTCTAGCACCGGGTTCGCTTCGTCCGGTGCCAGGTTGGTATCCCTGAACCAGACCAGAATCCGATCTTCCTCCTGAAGCCGATCGCTCAGAGCAAATCGGTGCTCCTCGGTGAGGAGCCCTCGCTCAGAGGCCAACACACCGAGACGTCGTGGTGCGTTGTCCTGGCGCAGGAGAAGTCGGAACTCTGCCCGAGAGGTGAAGAGCCGGTAGGGCTCGTCGACGCCCCGCGTGACCAGGTCATCAATGAGGACCCCGATATACGCTTCGTCACGCTCGAGAACCAGCGGCGGCTCTCGTTTCACCTTCAGGGCCGCGTTCGCACCCGCGATCAAGCCCTGCCCCGCCGCTTCCTCGTAGCCTGTGGTCCCGTTGATCTGTCCCGCGAAGAAGAGACCCGGGACGTCCTTCAACTCCAGTGAGTTCCGAAGCTGGTGGGGCGGGAAGTAATCGTACTCGATCGCATAACCCACCTTGGTCATCACGACCTCTTCCATCCCGGGAATAGTCCTCAGAAACTCGAGCTGTACCTCGGCCGGAAGGGATGTCGAGAGCCCGTTCACGTAGAGCTCGGTCGTGTGAAGCCCCTCGGGTTCGAGGAACACCTGATGTCGGGGAGCCTTTGGGAACCGCACGATCTTGTCCTCGATGGACGGGCAGTATCGAGGGCCGCGGCCGGCGATCTCACCTCCGTAAAGAGCGCTGCGCTGGAGGTTGCGACTCACCACGTCCTTCAGACCATCCGCGGCATAGGTGATCCAGCACGGCAGTTGAGCGGGAACCTCCTCCCGCGTATACGCCGCGAACCGGTACGGCATGTCATCACCGTCCTGACGCTCGGTCTTCGAAAAGTCGACGGTGCGCCCATCCACCCGGGGCGGGGTCCCTGTCTTGAAGCGGGCCACTTTGAGGCCAAGGCCTTCCAGGCCCTCGGCCAAGGCAACGGACGGACCCTCACCGGCCCGACCAGCCTCCACCCCTGCCTCCCCGCCGACGTGAATCCGGCCCCGGAGAAACGTCCCGGTGGTGATTACCACACAGTCCGCCTCGAAGGTGAGTCCGCCGGTTGTGCGAACCCCGACGACACGACCCCCTTCCGCCAGGAGATCTTGCACCATGTCCTGAAAGAGATCGAGCATCGGCAACCCGTCCAACACGCGACGCACCGCGATGGGGTACATCGCTCGATCACACTGGGCACGAGGGCCCCACACTGCCGGACCTTTGGACCGATTCAGCATACGAAACTGAATCCGGGACGCGTCAGTGGCTTGGCCCATGACACCGCCAAGCGCATCCACCTCGCGAGCCACGACACCCTTCGCGACGCCCCCGATGGCGGGGTTACAGCTCATCTGCCCCACTCGGGTGAGGTCCGGCGTGACCAGCAGCGTGTGCACTCCCAGTCGCGCAGATGCCGCAGCGGCCTCGGTACCGGCGTGGCCACCCCCAACGACGATCACGTCGTACCGGCTATTCACCAACACTCCTGCGCACCATATTCGCGACTCCGGTCAATGCTCGATGGTGAAATCCGAGGAGCCTTCAATCGGAGCAAAGGGCACGTTCTCGATCCGATCGACCCTCGAGAATAGCGGACCCTCCTTCAGGCGACCCTCGAGCAGGTCCAATGAAGCACGGCCTCCACGAGCGAGTACTGTCACCGATCCGTCGGGGTCGTTGCGAACGATGCCGGTGATCCCGAGCTCCACCGCGACACCCCGTGCCCACCAGCGGAACCCAACGCCTTGAACCCGACCGACAATCCTATAGCCGCGCTCGAACATGGCGCCGACCACTTCATCCTCCGGGTCCGATCCAGGCATTCACTTTCCAACGCAGAAATCACGAAACACGACATCTAGTACATCGTCGACCGAAACCACACCGAGGATCTCCTCGAGCGCCGTCTCCGCCGGACGAAGATGTGTCGCGGCAACCTCCGCGGGGAGCCCCTCTCGCAATCCCGTAGCGAATGCCTCGATCTCGTCGCGCGCGGTCGATAGTCCTCGCGCGTGTCGTTGTCGAGTCACCACCGGACTCTCTGCACCTGCCGCGAGCAGCTGTGCGTAGACCAGCTCCGGAAGAACCTCGTGGAACCGATCGAGGCCCTCTCCGCTCTCAACCGACACGCGGAAGCGCGCCGCCAGTTCGGGTATCCGATGGCCGGTCAGGTCGTCCACCGTCAAGCTCGCGAGATCGCATTTGGTCTCCACGAGCACGACCGGCGCGTCTCGTTCCATCTGCAGGAACTCACGATCGGCCTCGGTCAGGTCCTCTCCTGTCGGAACACAGAACAGGAGAACATCCGCCCGCCCGACATAGCGCTGAGCGATCTCGATCCCGAGCCGCTCGACCTCACCCGTGGCCGATCGCAGGCCGGCCGTGTCCACCAATCGGAAGGGGAACCCGCCGAGCTGCACCACGGCCTCGAGTGCGTCGCGCGTCGTGCCCGGCTC
>JBDGVT010000121.1:0-9133 GCA_039585495.1 Gemmatimonadota bacterium
TCCTTTCGCGAAGAGCGGTACGCGTCCAGGTCCGTCACGAAGATGGTCATGCGGCCGATCGACTCTGCGGTACCGCCTGCCTCCGCAACGACGACCATGATCTTCGACAGGACGATCCCGAACTGCTCGACGAAATCGTCGGTGGTGACCTCGCCATCGGCGTTCGCCGCATCCTGCCCGGCGACAAAGAGGACCCGCCCACCGACCGGACCAACAAGGCCATTGGTCCAGCCTCGGGGAGGGCCGAGCACATCCGGATTCACGCTATCGAACGTCACGGCGTATCGACTCCGTCGAGCACGACGAGTTCGCCGTTTCGACCCGCCGACCCCTCCAGTGCGATACCGACGATCTCGTCCGCGACCTCGTGCGCCCGGATCAACCGAGGCTGGCCCGCCTGCTTGAGAAGCGACTTGAGCGCCTCCTGCCACGACTTCCCGGTGTGGTGCATGATCCGGGCGATCGTCTCATCGGTGAGCGGCGTGTCGACGTACCCGGGGCAAACCGCATTCACGGTGATCCCGGTGCCCCGGGACTCCATCGCCAGCGCCTTTGTGAAGCCGACTACGGCGTGTTTCGCCGCTGTATACGCGGAGATGTACTTGTCCCCTTCCAGCCCCGCGATCGAAGCGACGTTCACGATCCGGCCCCAGCGGCGCTTGGCCATGTGCTCGTAGACGGCCTGTGTGCACAGGAACGTCCCGGTCGCATTGACGTCCATGATATGCTGCCATTCAGGGAGCGTGATCTTCGAGATCGGGTTCGAAGTGGCAGTCCCCGCATTGTTCACGAGGATGTCGATACGGCCCATCGCCTCTCGGGCGGACAAGGCCAACTCACGCACCTGATGCGGGTCGGCAACATCACAGCGAAAGGCGAACGCCTCGAGGCCGTCTTTTCGCATTTCAGCGGCGATCTCGACGACCTGGCCTTCATTACGAGCCGCGACAGAGACCTTTGCGCCGGCCTTGGCGAGCGCCATCGCAGACGCGGCACCGATGCCGCGACCTCCGCCCGTAATGAGTGCGGTATACCCCGAAAGTGTACTCACTCGCTGTTCTCCATCACGACCATCTCCGCCAACATCCTTCCCAACGTGCCCACCGTGTCATGTCCCTCCTCCGCAGTCGCCTCCGCCGGCCACCCGAAGTATGCCCTCGGCCCACCTGCCTCCGCGAACGTGCGATGACCCTCACGGATCGCGTCAGAGAGGCTCGCCGGGTTCGCGTCGAGTCCAGATGCGATCTCCCCGCGGAACTGATCCGGCTTCTCGGCAAGCACCACGCTGCCCTCGAAGCGCCCCGCGTGGCAAGCACCGGTACGAAACTCGTCGGTCAACTTCTCCGCAACGCGGCGGCGCGTGAGGTCCAGGAACACGATGCGCGAGCCGGCGGGGGGGTCCGAGGCGACCGCCCTCAACGACTCGAGATGAGCCGGATCGAGATGCGCGTTCGCAAGGGCCAGGGTCGTGATCTCATGCTCCGCGAGAGAGGCCGCAATCTGATGGATCATCGCGGTTACCGTGGAACCGTCGATTCCCACCGTGCCCGGGAAGTTACCGGCGAACTCGGCGGCGGTATACCACACGGGCGGCAGAATGAAGGCGGTGCGTCCACCGGCGCCGAGCGTCTCGGCACAGGATCGGGCCATGGCCTCGGCGATGACCGTATCCGTCCCGATCGGCAGGTGCGGACCATGCGCCTCGACCGCCCCGATCGGCAGGATCGCCGCCGAACCGGACCGTTCGGTGTCCCTAACCTCTTCCCATGTCATTTCGGCTAGTCGGTGGACGGGCATCGGCGTTTCGAGACAGGTGAATTGGCCTTCATTCTAGCGCCCCCGTATCCTCAAGCACCACAGCGCGCCGACCCGCGCGGCGATTCCTCTGTCTCGATCGTTTTCGACATGTCCTTCGCGCCCCCCGAACGCTTCAACGTCTTCGACTACTTCCTCGGAGATAGAATCTCGGAAGGAAGAGGTGAGCGCCGCGCGCTCCTCAGCGACGGTGGGGCAATGACCTACGCGGCCGTCCACGAACTCTCGGGCCGCTATGCGACTCTTCTGAGAGAGAGCGATGTCGAAGTCGGCGACCGCGTGGTGATCGCACTTCCGGACGGTCCCGACTACGTAGCGGCTCTGTTCGGGATCCTCCGCATGGGAGGCGTGGTGGTCATGGTGAATCCGCATCTCCACCCCGACCAGATCCGCTACTTCTTCGAATACACGGGTGCGACGGCCGCCTTGGTCGACGCTGAGGTCTCGAGTGCGTTCGCCGAGGCCAGCGAGGGCATGACCAGGCCTCCCTCCCTGATATCTGTGGGCGGCGACGACTTCGCCGATCGATTGGCCCGGATCTCGGCGGCGGCCGAAACCCATCCGTCGCTCCCGGACGACGCGGCGATCTTCCTCTTCAGTGGGGGCACCACTGGCAATCCCAAGGCCGTCGTACAGAGTCACCGTTCCTTCGCGAACACGACCGAGCTCTACGGAAAGGGCGTCCTGAACATCGGCCCCGAGGACATCACGCTGTCTGTCCCGAAGCTGTTCTTCGGATACGCCACGGGTACGAATCTGCTCTTCCCCTTCGCGGTGGGCGGTACTTCGGCGCTCTTCTCCGAGCGATGTACGGCGGATGCGCTCTTCGCGCGGATCGAGGAGTTTCGCCCCACCGTGTTGGTCAACGTGCCCACCATGGTCAACAACCTCCTGAGCCACGAAGGGGCGAGTGATCTCTCGTCGCTTCGTCTCGCAACCTCCGCTGGAGAGGCCCTCCCGGCGGAACTCCATCGCCGGTGGAATGAGCGGTTCGGAGTGCCCCTGCTCGACGGCCTGGGAACCGCCGAGATGTGGCACATCTTCATCTCCAATCGACCCGACGACGTGAAGCCCGGTACGCTCGGGAAGGTCGTGCCGGGCTTCGAGGTGATGGCTTGTGACGAAGACGGTTCCGAGGTCGGGCCGGACGTGCCGGGTATCATGCGAGTCCGAGGCGACTCGCTCGCACTCGGATACTGGCAGGACGAAGAGAAGAGCCGCTCAGCGTTCCAGGACGGATGGTACATCTCGAGTGACATGGTCAGTATCGACGCTGACGGTTACGTGACGTACTGCGGCCGCGGGGACGACATGCTCAAGGTGAGCGGCAAGTGGCTATCACCGCAGGAGTTGGAGAACTGCCTTTTAAAGCACGAGGCCGTGCGTGAAGCCGCCGTGGTGGGGGTCAGAACCGAGGACGGGCTGGTGAAGCCGAGCGCGTTCATCATCGCGGCGGAGGGCGTCCATACATCAGAGTCGTTGGCCACGGAGCTACAGGAATGGGCCAGGGCCCGACTGGAGCCATACAAGTACCCACGGGTCGTCGTGTTCATGGACGAGCTTCCGCGCACGCACCTCGGCAAGGTCGACCGGGGAAAGCTCGCCCGAGAGGCTTGAGGAGGACCACGATGAAACAGCGACGCATGAGGGCCTACCTGCACCTGGTGCTGATCACGTCGCTCCCTTCGGTCCTCGGTTGGGGCTCCGCTCCCGATCGGCAAGGGGCGCCATGGGGCTCGACAGGACACGAGATGGCCGCCCGAGCCGCCGTCGCGACCCTCCCCGAGCAGATGCCCGAGTTCTTCCGAGCCGCCGCCGATCAGCTCGTCTATCTGGATCCGGAACCTGATCGATGGCGAGACGGGACGCATAGGGAGATGGCCGAAGCCGGGAACTACGATCACTACATCGACTTCGAGAAAACCCCAGCCCGCGCCCTCGAAGCTCCCGACCGGTTCAGCTACCTGGCCGAGTTGTATCGGGCCGGCCTGGAGAAGCCTGAGCGGGACGGAGGCTTCCTTCCGTTCCGGATCGTGGAGCTGTATCAGCGGATCGTGGTCGAATGGGGCCTATGGGAGCGAGCACAACTCCCCGAGCGCCGGTGGATCGAGCAACGCATCCTCAACGACGCGGGGGTCCTCGGGCACTACGTGACCGACGGGTCTCAGCCTCACCATACCACGATCCACTTCAACGGCTGGGACTCCGATACACCCAACCCGGAAGCGTTCTCGATGGACCGCTCCTTCCACGCCAGATTCGAGAGCGACTACGTCGACGCCTTCGTCACGCAGCAAGACGTCAGGGGTCGGACCGCCAACGCACCGACCTCGTACGATGGATCTGCACGCGCAGCGGTGTTCGACTATCTGCGCGGGGCGCACGAACAGGTCGAAACGCTCTACCGGATCGAACGCGACGTCGGCTTCGACCCAAACGGACCTCACAGCCCCGTGGCTCACGCGTTCGCCGTGGAGCGGCTCGCTTCGGGCGCCTCCATGCTCGCGTCGCTGTGGTGGTCGGCCTGGCTCGAGGGAACCGGGTGAGCGAACTGCGCCCTCGGACCCTACATTCCCGGGTGCGTCAATGACGACCCCGGTCAGTAACGACGGAAACATGCTTGATCGTCCTTCCGTCTGAACTAGACCGGCTGCAGTGAAACTCGGCCCAGGGGGGTCGGGTCCAGTGGGCATGGAGGTATGGGATGACGGAAGAAGCACACTCGGGAGCTGGCGACGGAGACCTCTTCGAGGTCATCGATCACAAGCTCAACGTGTTTGCGCTCGCAAACGGAATGGACCTTTCGAAGGGTGACGCGTATCGCCGTCTCGAATGGTTCACCGAAGGGCTGGAGCGCGGGATCCTCATCGAAGCGGGCGAGCCCGGGACGTTCCGGATTCGTGTATTGAGTTGGAAGACCGGTGCTGCCGAGGATCGTGCGGAGGCGCTCGTGGGAGAGAACCTGACCGCCGAAGAGGTCGGCACGGCGCTCACGGACTCGATCGCTTCGGCGAACGACCTATAGCGTCGCGTCCGCCCGTCGCGGTCCTGCAGGACAGGATCGTTCAGTGTCGACGGTGTCCCCGCCTGGTCGAGTGGCGTGAACGGATCAGCGTCGAGAAGAGAGCCTCCTTTCGGGATGACGAGTATTGGGGGCGGCCGGTCCCCGCGTTCGGAGATCCGATGGCGTCGGTTCTCGTCGTCGGCCTCGCCCCGGCGGCACACGGCGCCAACCGCACCGGGCGCATGTTCACCGGCGATCGCTCGGGTGACTGGCTCTATCGTGCACTGCACAGGGCGGGGTTCGGGAATCAGCCGACCTCGACCCACTCTTCGGATGGGCTGGAACTGACGGACATCCTCGTGACCGCCGCGGTCAGGTGCGCTCCACCCGCCAACAAACCGACACCGGTGGAACGGGACGCCTGCCGGGCCTGGCTCGACCAGGAACTGGACCTGCTGGACCGACTGAGGGTGATCGTGACCCTCGGAAGCATCGCCTACGTACAGACACTCAAGGTGCTCGCTGCACGAGGGATCGCGATTCCCAGACCGAGGCCACGCTTCGGGCATGCGGTCGAAGTGCCGCTCGATGCCGGCCTGACCCTGCTCTGCTCCTACCACCCGAGCCAGCAGAACACGTTCACCGGAAGGCTCACAGAGGAGATGTTCGATCGCGTCTGGGCTCGAGCGCGCACTCTGGTCGGGTGACGGTGCCGCGTCGCGACCGCCACGGCACCGTGCTATTCTGACCGCCTCAAGACGACTCGAGCCCCGAGCCATCCGATGGATCGACGTGACTTCGTAAAGACTACGGCCGCCAGCGCTGCCGCTGCCGCGGTGCCCGCATCCCTGCAAGGCCAGCCCCTGCTTCAGGCCCCGGCGGTCCACCTGCGCCGCTCTCGGCCCCTGTGCATCGCGGATATCAGCAGCATCCGGTATCGGAACGGTGGACCCGAGTCCGGGATCGAGCGGGCGTTCAGGGGGATGACGGACGGCGAAGACATGCTGGACGCGCTCGTGGCAGGGGTGAACATCCCTGAACTCGACCCGGCGGAACGGGGGATCGGGTACGGAGGCCTCCCCAATGCGGACGGAAAAGTGCAACTCGACTCCTGCCTCATGCACGGCCCGCGGCGCTGGGCAGGCGGAGTAGCCGGGATCGAGGGTGTTCGGACACCTTCGTTAGTCGCGAAGGCGGTCGCCGAACTGACCGACCACCACCTCATCGTCGGCGAGGGCGCACGCGAGTTCGCGAGATCACTCGGATTCGAGATCGAGGACGACCTCAACACCCCCGAGTCCCGTGCACTCTGGCTCGAGTGGAAGCGCCGGGTCGACCCTGGGCACTGGCTCGACCCGGAAGAGCGGTTGAATGGAATGAGTCGTACGGGCGAGGACACCGACCCCGACGTCATTCGCGGTCGTGGGAGAGGCGGACAGCCACCTCGGCGGGACCTCGAACACGAAGCTCGACTCCGTCGATTCCAGGATGCTGGCCTCGCGGCCGGACTCTCGATGGTCGACGACGGGCTCATCGATCCGGACTCGTTCTGGGGAACGACGAGCGTGGAAGCCGTCTCCGCGGATGGCGACATCTGTGGTGTCACGACAACGAGCGGACTCTCCTGGAAGATCCCTGGTCGTGCCGGAGACTCCCCCATTCTGGGGGCGGGTCAGTACGTCGACAACGGAGTCGGCGCGGCAGGATCGACAGGTCGCGGCGAAGCGAATCTGTACAACTGCGCCACCTTCCTCATCGTCGAGTTCATGCGCCAGGGCATGGCCCCAAAAGACGCGGGGATGGCCGCGCTGGCGAGGATCCAGGACAACACCGTCGAGGCACGACTCCTGAACAGTCGTGGGCTTCCGAACTTCGACGTCCGGTTCTTCGTCCTGAACAAAGCCGGGGACTACGCGGGTGTGGCCATGTATGGCAGCGCCGAATCGAACTTCGCCGTCTGCGACGAGAACGGCGCGAGGGAAGAGCCCATCGAGGGAATGCTCGAAGGAAGCCCTCGCGGGTGAGTAGACGGTCCACCCGGAGCGCCGCTGACATCTCGCGGTCTGCCGCTCGTCGACGCACATTGGCGACCTCGTTCCTGTAGTGACTCCGGAGGATTCCTTGAAGAACCGACTCTTCTTCGTTCTGGCCGCCGCCGTGCTGTTCGCGACACCGCTCGCTGGGCAGGACACGCTCCGCTTCGTGCCCACGGTCGGGTATCCGACGTTCGCCGTGCGGGAACCGGTCGCCACGATCACGTCCGGAACCGTCATCATTTCGAACACGATGCACGGCGACTACTACAACCCGGGCGGAGGAGCATTCCCGGGCGAGGTCGGGCCGTTCTACGTCGAGGGAGCGACAACGAACGACATGCTTCGGGTCGAGATCATACGGGTGCAACCGAACCACGATCTGGCCGGTGTGCAGCTCTACCCGGACTTCGGCGGGCTGGCGACCGACGTACGTCTTCGCCTTCTGAACGACCCGATCGAGGCAAGGCGGTACGAGTGGAGTCTCGATACCGAAGCGATGACAGGAACCGTCGACCTGCCCGACTCGGAGATGAGCGAGATCACGATCGAGCTTCGCCCGATGCTCGGACGGGTCTCGGTCGCACCGGCCAATGGGGAGGCGTTTGCCGGCCTGTGGCCAGGGGACTTCGGCGGGAACATGGACGTGCCCGAGGTGCGGGAAGGAACGGTCGTCTATCTGCCCGTGTTCAACGAAGGCGCGTACTTCTACTTCGGCGACGGACACGCGCGACAGGGAGAGGGCGAAGTCAACGGCACCGGCCTCGAAACCTCCATGGACGTGACGCTCAAGATCGACGTGGTCAAAGGGCAGACCATCGCCTGGCCGCGGCTCGAAGACGCGACGCACATCATGGTGGCCGGAAGCGCGCGACCACTCATCGACGCGTTCCGTCTCGCCCAGGTCGAACTCATCGAGTGGCTCGTGGACGAGTACGGCTTCGGGAAGTGGGACGCGTACATGCTGGTGGGCCAGCTCGGAGAAACCACGATCGGTAACATCGTTGACCCCATCTACACGGTGGTGGCAAAGTTTCCGAAGGAGTATTTGCCCCGGTAAACTCCGCCTCACGCCCCGCAACGCGGACTCCATGACTACGAAATGGCTCTCGACCTCGCTCGCTGGAGCCCTCGTCGCGGCGGCTGCGTGTGCACCATTGCCGGCCCAGGAGATCCACGGCGTCTTCGTAGGCATCAACGACTACGTCGCATACGAGGACGAAGCGGGCGGAGACCTTCAGGGAGCGGAGAGTGACGCGCTCCTCATGAAGGAAGTCCTCGTAGACCATTGGGGGCTGGCCGAGGAGAACACGCTCACGCTGCTGAGCCGTGAGGCCACCAAAGAGGCGATCCAGGAAGCGGTCACGGTCTGGCTGGCCAACCGGACCGGACCCGAGGACCTCGCCGTCTTCTACTTCGCCGGGCACGGGGCGCAGGCGTTCGATATGGACGGCGACGAGCCGGACGCGTTGGACGAGACGCTGGCGCCCACAGACATCATGCCGCTCTCGAGCGAGAAGGACATCCGCGACGACGAGTTTCGTGAGTGGCTCGCAGCAGTCGGGACGAACGTCGTGGTCATCCTCGACAGCTGCCACTCCGGCACGGCGACCCGCGCCAGCGGGATGCGCACCCGTTCACTCGAGCGTCCGATCCCGCCCGAAGGCGGAAACGAGCCCGAGCAAATCCGACATCGTCCCGACCCCGAGTCGATGGCCGACGGCAGCACCACGGTGCTCGAACTCGCCGCTGCGGCGCCGAACCAGTCTGCGCTCGAGGGGCCGTTCGGCGCCATGAAGGACGCGATCCCGGAGCAGCGGGGGGCCTTTACGTATTACCTGGTCCAACAGCTACGGGAAGCCACGCCCGACATGACCTACGACGAATTGCTCCGAGCCGTCGCCGAAACACTCGAGTCGAATGACTTCTTGCAGAGTCCGCAGCTGACAGGATTGGGCGGTACGACCCTCTTCTCGGTCGGGCGGTAGTCTAGGGCTTCCTGGCGACCACGACCCCCACAGGTCCGTCACTCCATACCCGCTCGGCCTCGAAGCCCACTCGCCGGAGCGCCGATAGTTCGTCCTCCAGCGGTAGATAGGTGTCCTCTTCCGCCCACTCGCTGAAGTGCTCCCAGGCCCGATCTGGTTCGATCCCGCTCGCGACCAGATGGTCCGCCCAGTACTGGTAGACCGGAGCACGCTCCGCCTCGTCCGGGGGCATGTTTGCGTCGGCATTCACGAGCACTCCTCCAGGGGCCAGAGCGTCGAACGCCCGCCGGAAC
>JBDGVT010000122.1:0-17150 GCA_039585495.1 Gemmatimonadota bacterium
GTTGGAAGCCTCGAGGGAAGAGTCCGCCGGTGCCGAGTTAGAGGCCCGGTGGGCAAAGCATTCAGCGGAGTTCCAGGCGGAGGTGCGGTTCCTCGAAGCACTCGCGGCGGAGCAACGCCTCGGCGCCTCGGAGGTAGCCCTCGACGCCGCGCAAGCCAACCTCGCCCGGACCTCGCGAAGGGTAGAGCAGGGACTTCTGACCGATGTAGATGAGCTCCAGGCACGCGCTGCGTTGGAACAGGCCCGTGCGCAGTCGATCGAGGCCGATCGCTCCGTCGCCGAGGCGCGAGACTTGCTCGCGCTCGTGATGGGGTGGGAACCAGGCCTCGTGCCGATTCCAGTGGGCGATGAACTGACCAGGACCCCAGTCGTCGTGTCGGATGGCGACGTCTTCGGCCGGGACGACCTGAACGCCGCGGAACGTGCGGTCCGGGGTGCGGAGGCACGTGTCCGACAGATCGGTCGTACGCGTTGGCCGCGCCTGGAGGGGTTCGCGCGGATGGAAACGCACTCCTCCGAAGTGTTTTCCGGGGCTGAAGCGGACTGGACCGTGGGCTTCCAGGTGAGCCTTCCCGTGTTCACGGGCTTCGAGGTATCCGCTCGGAAAAGCGGCGCGACCGCGATGGCCCGCGCCGCCAGGCTGGAGCACGCCGAGCAAGTCGCTGCGGCGAGTACCGCCCTCCGTGGGGCGATTCGACGGGCGAACGCGGCCGAACGCCAGGCTCTGGCGGCGGCCGCCGCGGAAGCCGCGGCCGCGGAAGCCGCTCGGCTCATGCGCCGGCGCTTCGAGGAGGGTCTGACCACCACCGCCGACCTCCTGAGCGCCGAGGCAAGCGCCGCCGACTTGGCGGCCCATGCGATCCTGGCGCGCCTCGGACTGCATATCGCGGCCGCCCAGGTGGCCTATCTGACCGGCACCGACAACAACAACGACCTCACCGAGGGAATAGACCGATGAAACGCTTTACTCTGCTGGCCGTCACCCTGATGGGAGCTGCGTGTAGCTCTGACGACCCAGGCCGCCTTCCCATCTCGGACGGACCGCTGACCGTGACGGTGTCTGCGGAGCAACGCGCTCCTTCCGTCGAGACCTACGCGGCGACGATACACTCGGAACGGACCGCCCAAATCGCGACGCGATTGAGTGGGACCGTGATCGACGTACCCGTCGACGTCGGCAGTCGTGTCCGGGCGGGTCAAATCCTGGTCACTCTGGATGCCGCCGACGTTTCAGCGCGTGTCGCGTCGGTCCGAGCCCAGCTCGACCTCGCGGAACGGTCGCTGGAGCGAATGGTCAGTCTCGCCGGCGACGGCGCAGCGTCCCAGCAGGAACTCGATCAGGCGAGGGCAACGGCCCAGGCCGCCCGAGCCGGAATGCGGGAGGCGCAGGCCCAGGAGGCATACGCCGTAGTGCGGGCCCCCTTCGACGGTGTCGTGACGTCTCGTTCTGCTGACCCAGGGGACCTCGCCGTACCCGGAGGTGCGCTCCTGACCGTGATCGCCCCCGAGGCGTTGAAGGTCGTCGCGGAGTTGCCGGCCCAACGGTCCGGCGGGCTCGCGCCAGGGGACATCGTGGGCGTGCGCGTGACGGGCCGGGAAGGCACGTGGCCAGCGCGGATATCGCGCGTGGTGCCCCAACTCGAATCCGGAAGCCGGACGTTCCGTGTAGAGGCTGCACCGTTGGAGGAATGGGTCGATGTGGTTCCCGGCGCATACGCCCGAATCGTCATCGCCGAGGACGGCGCCGGCCCGCGCTGGCTCCCGTCCGACGCGATCGTCGAGCGAGGCCAGCTGCGGGGCGTGTACGCGCTCGACGGCGACACGCTGCGCCTTCGATGGGTCCGCTTGGGGCAGCACCGCGACGGAGCGGTGCAACTGCTCGCCGGGCCGACTCACGAGCTGACCGTGGTGCGGGACCCCTCGGTCGAACTTCATGACGGGCGCACCGTCACGGGGACACGCCATGCAGCCTGGGTCGTTCCCGGTGCCTCCACCAGCGAGGAGGCTACCCGATGACGCAGAACCTGGCCGGACGTCTTGCAGGGCTCTTCCTGGAGTCCAAGCTGACGCCGCTCGTCATGGCGGCTGCCCTCGGAGTCGGCGCGTGGACCCTGTCCACCATGCCTTCCGAAGAGGAGCCGCAGATCATCGTGCCTCTGGCGGACCTCTACCTGCCGATGGCGGGCGCGACCCCTCAGGAAGTCGAGAACCGCGCGCTCATTCCACTCGAAAACGTGCTGACCGGCATCGAGGGCGTGGAGTACGTCTACAGTCACGCGGAGCCCGGGATGGGCCTCGTGACGGTGCGATTCGAGGTCGGACTGGACATGGAGGAGAGCCTCGTCCGGCTGTACAGCACACTCATGAAGAACGCGGATCGCATGCCTCCCGGCCTGCAGCTTCCGCTCGTGAAGGCCGTCACCATCGACGACGTGCCCTTCTTCACCGCCACGGTATTCGGCGGAGGGATGGACGGTGGACAGCTCCGCCTGCTCGCTGACGAGTTGCGCGTGGAGCTCGAGGCGGTGCCCGAGGTCAGAGACGTGAAGGTCGGTGGTGGATACCCGCGCGAACTTCGCGTGGAGCTCGACCCTGAGCGTTTGGCGGCTTATGGCATCGATCCGCTCACCGTGTCGGATCGCCTCAGTCGCTCGAACATCGAATTGGACGCCGGGAGCTTCACCTACGACGACGAAGTCGTTCGCGTGACCGCCGGGGGATTCCTGACCGATGCCGAAGACGTCGCCAACGTGGTGCTGGCCGTCCGCGATGGAGCGCTGATCCAGGTGCGCGATGTGGCGACCGTCGTCGACGGTCCGGCCGAGGTGAGCGCATATGCGTTTCACCTGGAAGGCTCGGAGGGGTGGTCGCCGATGGTCTCCGTAGCCGTGTCGAAGCGCCCTGGCACGGATGCGACCGCACTCGGTCGCTTGCTGGAGGAGCGCATTGAAGGAGCCCGAGGACGACTCCTTCCCGACGACGTGTCCGTGAGAATCTCCCGAAACTATGGGGAGACTGCGCGTCACAAGGTTGTCACCCTGCAGGAGCATCTCGTCATGGCGGTGCTCGCCGTAGGCCTCGTGATCCTCTTCACGATGGGCTGGAGAAGCGCCGTCGTGGTCATGATGGCGGTGCCGGTCACCTTCGCGTTGACGCTGTTCGTCTATCAGATCTTCGGCTACACGCTGAACCGCGTGACGCTGTTCGCACTGATCTTCGTGACCGGCATCGTGATCGACGACTCGATCATCATCGCGGAAAACATGGAGAGGCATTTTTCCATGAGGGATCGGCCACGTCGAGCAGCCGCGCTCGCCGCCGTGGACGAGGTCGGTAACCCGACCATCCTCGCGACGCTCACGGTGATCGCCGCCGTGCTGCCGATGCTCTTCGTGAGCGGCCTGATGGGCCCCTACATGAGTCCGATGCCGATCGGTGCCACCGTCGCGATGCTCTTTAGTCTCGGAATCGCGCTCACCGTCACGCCGTGGCTCGCGTTCAAGATGTTGAGTCGGGGCCATGCGGGCGGTGAGGACGAAGGGTACGTCCTCGAGAAGACGCGTATCTACCGGACGTACTCCGCGATCATGCGGCCCCTGCTGGCCAGACCCGCGGCGATGTGGGGCTCGCTCGCCGTGGTCGGTGTGCTTCTCCTGGGCGCGGCGGGGATGTTCCTCACACGCGTGGTCCCGGTGAAGATGCTGCCCTTCGACGACAAGAACGAAGTCCAGGTCATCCTCGACCTGCCAGAGGGGACGCCGCTCGAGGCCACGCTGGCACTCGCTACGGACGTCGGGCGGGTCGTTTCAGCGGTCGACGAGGTGGCCGACGTGCAGCTCTACGTGGGCACGGCCGCCCCGTTCAACTTCAACGGAATGATCCGCCACTACTATCTGCGGCAGGGCCCGAACGTGGCCGACCTGCAGGTGAACCTCGTGGACAAGTCCGAGCGGGATGCGGAGAGCCACGACGTCGCGAAAGCCCTCCGCGATCTCGTCGACGAGATCGTTGTGGCGTCCGGCACGGGTGCACGGAGCAAGATTGTAGAGGTACCCCCAGGGCCGCCGGTCCTGTCGACCCTCGTAGCGGAGATCTACGGGGACGATTCGGCGGAGCGGGAGCGGGTCGCGAGTGAGGTGATGGCCAGGTTCGAAGCGCACCCGAGTGTGGTGGACGTGGACTGGTCGCTCGTCGCCCCACAGAAGGAACTGCGCCTGGAAGTCGATGCCGAAAAGGCCGCATTGTCGGGGGTCGCCACGGAGCAGGTGGTCGGGGCGCTCACGATGGCCATGGGTGGGCAGGTGGTGTCGCACCTGTCTGTGCCTGAGTCCCGCGATCCGGTTCCGTTGCGGGTCATCCTGGGTGAGGAAGATCGGTCTGGCACCGTAAACCTCTCTCGACTCCACGTTGGGTCCATGACGGGTACCATGGTTCCCGCCGCCGAGCTGGTGGAGCAGGTCGAAGGTACGCGCGACCAGATCATCGATCGCAAGAACGGGAAGCCCGTGACCTACGTCATGGCGGAAGTGGCCGGGGCTGAGGAGAGCCCCGTCTATGCGATCCTGGATCTGGAGAAGGAGCTCGACGGAATCTCGGTGGCGGGAGGAGGCTCGCTTGGCCGCCTTTTCACCAGGCAGCCGGGATCGACCGAGCGGCCGGTCATGAAGTGGGACGGCGAGTGGCACATCACCTACGAGGTCTTCCGCGATCTCGGGGTGGCGTTCGCAGGCGCGCTCGTCCTGATCTACGTGCTGATCGTGGCATGGTTCGGTTCGTTCACGACACCGCTCGTCATGATGGCGGCGATACCGCTGACGTTGATCGGCATCGCTCCGGGCCACCTGATCTTCGGGGCGTTCTTCACTGCGACGTCGATGATCGGAATGATTGCGCTCGCGGGCATCATGGTTCGCAACGGGATCCTGCTCATCGACTACCTCGAGGCACGCATCGCAGCGGGGGTGCCGTTGACCGACGCGATCATCGAGGCGGGCGCCGTCCGAACGAGGCCCATCGCACTCACCGCGGGCACCGTCGTCATCGGAGCGATCGTGATCCTCTTCGATCCGATCTTCCAGGGCCTTGCCGTGGCGCTCATTACCGGGGCGATCGCTTCGACCGTCCTGACGCTGATCGTGGTTCCCGGCATCTACTTCCTGATGAAGCGGCAGGGAACGACGGATACCGGAATCCCGGTCGAGGACGATGCCGGCACCGCACCGGATCCCGAGCCCACACCGGACGCAGCACCCGACCCGCCCACGGCGCCCTCGTCAGATGGCACATCCGAACCGCAGTCCGAGCAGGAACTCGTGCTCGCTGAGAACTGAGGAGTTACCCGATGAAGCTCGTGTTCATGATGTATCTGGAAGATGACCGTGCCGTAATGGAGAAACTCCTCGCGGCGTCCGACGTCGGCTCCTATAGCAGACTCCCACTCGAGGGGCATGGAGAGGGGGTGGGCGGATGGTACGGCGAGATCGCGCCGTTCCGGTCCGAGGTAATCTTCGCACTCCTGCCCGAGGGTCATGCCAACCGCCTGATCGACACGGTGTCCCGCTGTGAAGGCTGCCAGGACCCTCACCACCCCATACACGCCGGCCTCATGGATCTGGAGCGCGCCGTCCAATCGGGCCTGCCCGTGACGCCTTCGTCAGAGTAACACCCAACCCGGATCGTCCCGATCCTGAAGGAGACATAGAAATGACCATGGAATCCAAGATTCGCCTGATTGCAGGCACATTCATTCTGGGGCTCCTCTTCACGGCGTTCATCGGTGCGAACCTGATCCAGTCGTCGATGACCCGGTGGTGCCTCATGGAGGACATCCTGCGTATGACGAAGATCCACACGGACGGGTAGGGCAGGCCGGGATGGCGAGGACGCCCGAGCCCGGCGAGACTACCGATACATTCGAGACTCTCTGAACACCGCGGGGCGACCGTCCATGATGCAGCGTTCCTCATTCTTCCTGATCGGCGCGGCCTTCGCCATTCTCGCGTCGCCGATTTCTTCGCAGATCCCGACGAGCGAATACGCGGCCCGACGGGCGGCTCTGGCCGAGCGTGTGGAGACAGGTGTCGTCATCGCTTTCGGGGGCCGGGAGCCGGTGCGCCACTGGCCGCCGTTCTTTCAGCTCCCGGGCTTCCGATACCTGACCGGGTTCGTACAGTCGAACGCCGCTCTGGTCATGGTGGTCGATGAAGGTCGTGCCACCGAGACGATCTTCGTCGCCCGGCCGAACGCCCGGAGCGCGCTCTACGATGGAGAGCGGCTGGACCTGGCCGACGTGACGAGGGCGCTGGGTCTTCCGGCGCGGTATTCAGACGAGATGACGGCCTATGTCGATTCCCTCGTGGGCCAGGGACTCCCGGTGTTTTCCGTCGCGGACTTCCAGGCGAACGAGTTCAGTGCACGGGATTCGCTCAGCGCGGGTCGCATGTTCGTGAGACGACTCCAGGAACGGCACGAAGGACTTGCGGCCCGCGAGATCAATGGCTGGGTGGATCAGCTCCGGGCCAGGAAGAGTGACGCCGAAATCGAATTGCTGACCAAGGCGGCGGACCTCTCCTCGCGAGCCCACGAGGCGGCCATGCGCACAATCCGGCCCGGTATTCGGGAGAACGAAATCCAGGCCGTCATGGAGTCCACCTATCGCTCGCTCGGAGCGGATTCTCCGGGGTACTCGTCGATCGTGGGGTCAGGCCCTAATGCCACCGTGCTGCACTATCCGGCGGGGACCCGAGAGGTCCAATCGGGTGAGGTCGTCCTCATGGACGTCGCTGCGTATTACGAGGGATACTCCGCCGACATCACGCGGACCGTCCCGGTAGATCGCACCTTTTCTGCGGATATTCGCGACGTGTACACCGTCGTTCTCGATGCACAGAAGGCTGCGGAAAACGCGATCATGCCCGGAGTGGCTCGGGGCGACCCGACCCAGGCGGCGTACGAGGTGTTGTGGCAGGGGCTGGTCGACCTCGGCCTCATCGAGTCCGTGGAGGCCAGCTTCGACCCGCCGCCGGGCCTGTGCCCCGGCAACTGGGCCAACGATGACGGGACGTGCCCCCAGTGGTACATGTACATCTACCACGGATTCGTCCACGGCATCGGGCTGGACGTCCATGACCCTTCACAGTACGCCAACGTCCCTCCCTTTACCTTCGAGCCGGGCGACGTCTTCACCATCGAGCCGGGTATCTATGTCCGGCAGGACATTTTCGAGGGACTCCCCGACACGCAGCGTAACCGAAACATGATCGATCGCATCGGAGGGGCTGCGGAGCGATACCGGAACATCGGAGTTCGCATCGAGGACAACTACGTGCTCACGCCGGACGGACTCGTGCGCATTACCGACGTTCCCCGAGAGATCGATGAGATCGAGAAGCTACGGGAGCGCGTGATCTCCTGAAGGTTGGGTGGGTCTCCGGTGTCGGCGGGATTTCGAGGGTCCGCATCCAGGACGTCCGATTATGCCGGCAGCCCCGGTCGTGATTCCACCAATTCCTGTCCGCCGCAGTTGCCCCGCTAAACCTCCAGGAAGCTCCATTCCTTCGAGAAGGGCACGCTGGAGAAGCGCACTCCACGCTCCGCGGTGACGCGGAGGTTGTCGCTGGGATTGATCCCGATACCTCGGGCCGCGTCGTACAGTCCCGCTCCATGCTGAACGTCATGTCCTCCTCGAGCACGCTGTAGTCACCCAACGCGATGAAGGGCGGCTGGTGGCCGCTGAAGAACTGGCCCTGCCCGTGCGCCGGACGATGGTAGATGTAGTCCGCCATGCCCGCATCCACCTGATGCTGATGGATCTTCGCGGCGATGTCCGAGCAGACCGCACCCGTTTTCGATTCCTCTTCCTGGATCTGGATGGTCTCGGCCACGACCTCCCACATGCGTTCCTGCTCGCGGGTCCACGGGCCGATGAGGTAATTGCGATAGCACTCGCCGCCCATGCCCCCGAGCTTGAGATCACAATTCACATACATCGTCTGCCCGCGCTCGAGCTTCTGATGGAAGAACTGGTTCGGGTGCGGATAGGCGCTAGCTACACCTGCGCGCACGTAGTTCGACGTGACCTCGATACCGACGGCAGAGTGCGGGCGTCCGTCGGCGGCCACGTCATTCATGAGCAGCGCGATACCGAACCCTTGCAACGCCTGGCCGAGCTCGAAGTCGGTGAGGTCCGTACCCCGCTCGAGGATGTAGTCTCGTGCGAACGCGTGCACTCGATCGAAGTAGCGATACGCACGTTGCAGGAGCCTCAGTTCCTCTGGCGTTTTCACCTGCTGCATTGCAACCGAGTGCCGGGAATCACCTTGCGGACGCTGACCAGTTGCTCTGCCGAAAGCGTCCAGTCCACTGCGATGGTACCGCCGCCCAGGCCCCGGCTCCGCAGGCCTTCGAGCATCCACTCGAACAGATTTACCGTGGGTCCTTGAACGACTTCCCCCCTGTTCGGAAAGCCTCCTTCAGCGTGTGGATAGCCGAAGTAGTATTCGTTCTCCGTGCTCCACCATGACTCGATGAGATCACGGTCGATGCCGGGGGAGTACCAGTAGACGGTGTCTTCTTCGCGGGTCTGGAACAGCGTCCACGTAGAGCGCTCGCCGCTTCCCCGAAAACAGCCGGTAAAGTAGACCATGTTCTGGTCGTTACTCAGGAGGATGGCGTCCGCTCCGCGATTCTCCAGGCGGGCCTTCAACTTCCGGGCTCTGTCCTGATGCCACTCCAGTGGCAATCGGTCGTAACCGACGGGAGAGGGCTCCACATGAGCGGGGTCGGCCTGGAGGAGGCTCTCGGAGTTTCCGCTACGGCTCTGCGTTCCGTCCAAGGGTGGCGCACAGGCCAGGGCTGTCGCCGCCGCACTCGACGCGGCGAGACCGGATCCCATGCTTCGAATGAAGTCCCGACGGGAAGTAGTCATGAGTCGCGCAGTATCGAGGCCAGCCGGTTCCGGTCCAGCAGTTCGCCTCGCAGAACTACTTCGCGAATCCACTTCGTATTCCGGATGTCTTCGAGTGGGTCGGCGGACAGGATCACCAGGTCCGCCACATGGCCTTCTCGGATCGTCCCCAGGGAATCGGCCACGCCTGCCGCGATCGCGGCGTTTCGTGTCGCTGTCTGGAGCGCCTCGAGAGGTGATAGCCCCGCCTGCTCGACGAGAAGTCCGAGTTCATCGTGGACACTCTCCCCTGGGTACACGAGCCGGGCGCCGAGGTCGGTACCCGCCACGAGGCGCACGCCGGCGTCCTGCATTTCCCCTACGTATGCTGCGTAACGCCCGAACACGGCGGCCGAATCGTTGGGGGAGTCGAACTCGTCCAATGCCTGTTGCATCTCCCAGAAGCCGAGAAGCTCATCGGAGATCATCCTGCGCCGAGGGTCGAGCACGCCGAGTGTGTCCCCGACGATTGCCCGTGCCACCGCCGGGTGGAGTGACTCCCTCACCATCACGACGAGGGTTGGTGTAACGTGAGCGCCCGTCCCGGCGAGTGCGGAGAGAAGTGTATTTCGCTGCCCGCTATCCAGCGTATCGAGAATGGCGGCGATGCGGTCCATGTGCTCGATGCCGTCCAAGCCGGCGTCGATCCCTTCGAGGATTCCGATGCCCTGCTGGGGAAGGTGGGCGACCAGATCGAGTCCATGCTCGTCCGCGGCCTGGGCGAGGGCTCGGAACGTCTCGGGAGGCGGCGTGTTCCTGAGCTTCACGAGATCCACACCCTGTCCGGCCAAGGCGTCGATGGCTGCGCGGGCCTCGTCCGGAGTGTCGACTCCGACACGCGGATTGGAGTCGAGGAAGGCTGCGATCGCCGGAATCGGAAGAGCCGCGAGAGCGTCCAGCCACTCACGGTGTTCGATGATCGTCCCGGCGGTGAGAATCTGCGGTCCGACGATCGTGCCCTCCGCAACATCGCTCCGCCACGCGCGCACGGTTTCGAAGTCTCCTCCCAGATCGCGCACGCCCGTTACGCCACTCGCGACGTATTGCCCGAGGGATGCCCGCCCGGCCGAGGAAAGGTGGGTGTGCATGTCCCAGAGGCCTGGGATGACGAAGGCCCCCGTAGCGTCAACCCGCGTGGCTCCGTTCGCACCGACTTCATCGGCGGGCCCGACCTCGATGATTCGGGATCCACGGATGACGATCGAATGTCCCACGAGGAGAGGGCCATCGGTACCGTCGATGATCGTGGCGTTCTCGATGACCAGGAGGTCGGACGTTGTGGGTCCGGAGCAAGCCGCGACGAGGGCCAGGAGGAGGGTCGGCACCATACGGGTAAGTGCGGCAAACTCAGTGCTCATCGACAGGATCGTCCCCGGGAGAGAATCGCTATTCAATCTCCCAGAAGATGGGATGGCCCCACCCTACGGGCGAGCGGAAGCTCGAGGTTCGACCGCTCTCCTGCCGGTTACTCTGCAGCGACGCCCGTCAGTCGTCCCCGATCACTCCCGATTCGACCCGCAGGTTTTCGGTGATGTAGCGAGCTACTGCGTCGATATCCTTGTAGCCCAGGCCCACGAGACCCCAGTACGGCATCCCCAGGACATTGCCCGAAAAGATGTACTGCCGGAGAGGCATCGGAGTCTCCGCGAACCTCCAGTCGTCGGCGAGGAACGACGGTGGGCGAAGGGTATCTCCGCGGGCGACGAAGTTTCCGTCGCCAGCCCCCAGGTCGCCGTGACACTTGGCACAGCTGATCCGGAAGACCAGGCCGCCGCGTTGAATCGCGGTGTTGCTCGTTTCCCAGACAATCGTGTCGAAGACCGTCGCGTCGAAGGCCTTCATCGCGATATCTACGGAATCGGCACGTCCCGGGCCCTGGGCTTGTTCTTCGGGTGGCGGAGCGGACTCGCAGCCCCAGGTTCCGATCCACAAGAGGGCAGCGACGAGCGGTGTGCTCCTCCGCATAAGAAACTCCTTCGTTCAGGCGCGCGGGCGGACTTCTTTCTCTGCTCCCTGAACCTCCCGGACGGCCTGAACGGGCTCAAGTCGGGAAAAGCCTCTTTCCACCGTCAGGAAGAACCGGCGTCGGGGTCCGCCGCTACTTGTTCTTCTCGGGATCTTCGGATACGACAGCTTCCTCAGAGGTACCGCTGGGGAGCAGGCTCTCTGAGGTTGTACCGCGAGGCCATGACGAAACCGTACGCCCCCGTATTGGCGATCAGCAATACGTCGCCCTCATACGTCGGCGGGAGCAGTCGGTCGAGACCGAGCGTGTCACCCGTTTCGCAGATGGGGCCGACCACGTTGGCTCGCTCGCTCGGCTCCTCGCCCAGACGCGTGAGGTTCACGATCTCGTGGTACGATCCGTATAGGGCGGGGCGGATGAGCGAGTTCATGCCGGTGGCCACGCCGACGTATCGAACCGCTCCCTTGCCCTTGGTTTGAGTCACGCGAGCCAGGAGCACGCCCGACTCCGCGACCACGAAGCGACCCGGCTCGATCCAGATCTCTCTTCCCGGGTTGGACGCTCTCACCCGTCCGAGTCCCTCTGAGACTGCAGCGAGATCCAGTGGGTCCTGCGCCGGCTTCTCCGGAACGCCGAGCCCTCCCCCGACGTCGAGAACGGCGACCTCCGGGAAGTGTGAGCCAGCCTCCGCAAGCGTTTCGGCGAGTTGGGCCCAATGTTCCGGCGTCATGATCCCGCTGCCCGAGTGCGCGTGCAGTCCGACGATGGTGGCCCCGGCGGCCTCCGCGAGCTGGGCGACCTCCGCCAGTTCGAAGAGTGGAATTCCGAACTTCGCCTGCGTGCCTGCGGTTCGGACCTTTTCGTGGTGTCCGCGACCGACACCAGGGTCGATACGGAGGAAGAGCGAGGCCCCCGAGAAGATCTCGGGCCAGTTTCGGAGTGGGAACGAGGAATCGAGGGTCGTCTGCACGCCGAGCTCGATTCCCAGACGGTACTCGTCCCGAGGGGCGAAGTTCGGGGTGAAGAGGATCTGAGAGCGGTCGATGTCCGGGAAGCACTCGAGTACCCGGTCGACCTCTCCGGGGGATACGCATTCGAACGCTGCGCCACCCTCGCGGACACGAGCCAGGATCTCCGGGTTCGCGTTGGCCTTCATCGCATAGAGCACGCGATCGACCATCTCGATGCCACGGAGCGAACTCACTCGCTCGTCCACCGTGTCGAGGTCGTACACATAGGCGGCGAGGTCCTCGCCCAGGCATTCGAGGAGACGTTCCCGCTTTCGCTCCCACCATCTGACCGCCCCGACCGTTCCGCCCCTGGACCCGGGCTGAAGTTGCTTCCAGCTCGGACCGAACACCTCAGGACTCCCTGCTTCCGCGATCAGACTCGCGTGGAGTAGCCGGACCAGTCGGTCGGCCTGGGACTGGTCGACGACCACGGTCAGGTTGAGGTCGCTCGCCGCCTGGGACAGCATGTGAATGCGGTGCTGCTCGAAGATCTCCATGGCGGGACCCAGACGATGGAGCAGCCCTCGAATGTCACGACCCACCATGCTCACGGCCGCACACTCGGGAATGAGCCTCGCGCGGCAAATCAGATTCAGCTCTTCGATCAGCCGATCCACTGCGCCCGCCTCGAGCGCATTCGCGTCCTGGTCGAGCGAAACGGTGACGTTGGTCTCCGACGTGGAAACGAGGTCGACCGAGACTCCCAGTCGATTGAAGGTGGTGAAGGCCTTCGCCAGAAAGCCGACCTCCTGCCACATCCCAACGGTTTCCATCGAAACGAGGACGACGCGCTTCTTGCACGAGATCGCCTTGAGCTGGGCCGGCCCCTCTGCCGCATCTCGTCGGATCTCCGTGCCTTCCACGTGTGGCATCGCGGTACTGAAGACCCGTATCGGGATCGCCCTGTCGCGAAGCGCCGGGATACACCGAGGGTGAAGGACCGCGCTCCCGGTGGTGGCGATTTCCTGGGCCTCCCGATAGTCCAGCTGACGCAGGAGCCGGGCCGAGGGCACGACGCGCGGGTCCGCGCTGAACATCCCAGGTACATCGGTCCAGATCTCGAGTCGCTCCGCGGAGACCTTTCCGGCAAAGTACGCGGCTGCCGTATCCGATCCTCCTCGACCGAGAACGACCGTCTCGCCCGCGGCGTTTCGGGCGGTGAATCCCTGTGTGATTGGCACGCCATCGACGTCCGCCAACGCCGCGACAAGCTGTGGGTCGGGACCCGCGTCGCACTCTGCGGAGAGATAACCGGCAGCCTCTGCGCCTTCGCGAGCATCGAGTGACGTCAGAAGATCGCGCG
This sequence comes from Gemmatimonadota bacterium, assembly GCA_039585495.1. Lineage (GTDB taxonomy): Bacteria > Gemmatimonadota > Gemmatimonadetes > Longimicrobiales > Gaopeijiaceae > UBA2589. Next base: position 13,224 of record JBDGVT010000122.1, read on the forward strand.
CGTCGAGCCACGTGACGTCGACGCCACTGCGGCGGAGGTAGTCGGCCCCGAGTCGGGTCGCCATCCGCTCGCCTGATGCGAGCAGGCGAGCCCGGGTCCGAGGCGTGAGCTCCCTGACGAGCACGACGCCCTCCACGAGTTCGCGGAGCGCGGTACGGTCGCGTCCGAGAAGCTTCTGCACGTCGGACGGCGAGATGCCGAGTTCCGACGCGATACGGTCGTGGTGGGCGTCGATCTCGACCAGGAGTTCGACGTGATTCCCCGTCAGTGTGCGCGACGCCAACTCTTCCAGAGTGGCCGTCACCCCGCTCAGTGCGGAGTGAACCACCATCGGCCGATATCCCTCAGCGGTCCGCTCGCGCAGGACGGACGCAATCGTCTCCCAGTTCGCGGCGTCCGAGACGGACGTCCCGCCGAACTTCAGGACGACCCAGGGGCGTTGGTGGGTTCCCATTTCAGCGCAGGTGCTGGACGGCTTCCAGTGGAGTGGATCGGATAAACGCGGGCCGCTCGCTGCTCGTCAAGCGAGTGGGCTTGTCGGGACGGGGCCCGATCCGTTCATATCTTGCTTCGCATTGGGAGAACCGGGACGGGGAGTCGAATCAATGGACCTGCAGCCGCACGACCATCCGAAACAACTGATCGAGCAGCTCGCAGCAGATCCGAGAGTGGGACGGGTGAAGATTCACCTGCGTGGGAATACCGAGATATCCGGAACGATCGGTCCCATGGGAGAGCACTCCGTGATCATCAAGGCGTTGACCGGGCGGGAGTTCTTCGACGCCTACGTCCTCTACGACAGCATCACGTGTGTCGAGGTACAGACACGGGCGTGACCGCTCGGGGCCCTCGTTCGCGTCTCTGGAGCGCATACTAACCGCCGCCGATCGAGCCGTCGCCGGGCGCTTCCATCACGGGTTTACGACGCCCAGCCACACCACGTGAAACCTTCTCGCCCGTACCACCGTCATAGTGATTAAACCTGCAGAGCAAGCAATTCATGGTGGGCGGGTATGTCTAGAAAGAGGTTGGGCGAATTTGAGCAGCTGGTCCTCCTGGCCCTGTTGCGTCTCGACTCGGAGTCCTATGGGGCTCTGATCCTCACCGAGATCGAAGAACGGACGGGCACGACCGCTTCGAGCGGCGCGTTGTACGTCGCTTTGCGGCGGCTGGAGCGGCGCGGCCTGCTCACGTCCCGATTCGCCGACCCGACTCCGGAACGCGGGGGGCGGGCCAAGAGAATCTTCAGAATCGAGCCCGTTGCGGTGGAGCTTCTACAGGAATCGCGACGGCTTTGGGCGCAGATGTCCGACGGCCTCGACGACGTTTTGAGCACATGATCGCCCGGCTTCTTCTCCGCACGCTCTCTCTCCTCCTCGGTGCCGACAACGAGCGGGAGATCGTCGGCGACTTGCGGGAGAATCACGCACAGCGGGTGGAGCAGCGCGGAGCAGCGAAAGCAACCGGGTGGCTTCTCTTTCAGCTCATGTCGCTTCCGCTCTGGCTCGCCATCGACCGGCTCGCTGCGCTCGGTACCCCTGCCACCACTTCCAGACGTACACGAGGAGATTCCTTCATGCGATCCCGTGCCGAAGACCTTCGATTCGCGCTCCGGTTCTTCTCCAGGTCGCCGGGCTTCAGCATGGTCACGGTCCTCACTCTTGCTCTGGGAATCGGCGCCAATACAGCCATCTTCAGCGTCGTCGACGGGGTGGTTCTCGAGGGACTTCCTTACCCGGACTCCGATCGTCTGGTCACCGTCTGGCACTCGGCGCCCGGCGTGAACATGGATCAGTTGGGGACGGCGACCGGCCTCCACACCCTGTATGGGCAGGCCGCATCTCAACTCGAGGGCCTGACGACCTATCGGCGCACGAGCTCGAACATCACCGGAGACGGAGATCCGATTCGGGCAGAAGCCCTGACGGTCACGGCGTCCTTCTTCGAGGTTCTGGGCGTTCAGCCGATGTTGGGTCGGTCGTTCGGGGCCGAGGAGGACATGCCAGACGGCCCGCGCGTCGTCGTGATCAGCCGCGGCCTCTGGCAAGATCGCTTCGGTGGACTCCCTGATGTCCTCGGGCGGACCGTTCTCCTCAATGACGTGGCGCACGAGATCATCGGCGTGATGCCGGACGGATTCTCGTTCCCGACTACGACGCCTCAGGTCATCCTTCCTCTTCGCATCGACCCGGCGTCACCGGAGTTCGGCGGCTTCAACACCGAGAGCGTCGCCCTGCTGACGGACGGGTCGACACCCGAGGAGGCGGAGCGAGAGCTGACCGCGCTCATCCCGCGGGTCGTCGAACGCTTCTCGGACATCTCACCGGAGATGGTGGAGGCTGCGCAACTGACGGTCCGGGTCGATCCACTCAAGGACAGCATCATCGGTCCGATTCGGACGACGCTCTGGATCGTCATGGGAACCGTTGGGTTCGTGTTGCTCATCGCGAGCGCCAACGTGGGCACACTGTTTCTTGCTCGGGCCGAGGGCCGCCGCAGAGAAGTCGCGATCCGCACCGCGATGGGAGCGGGCCGAAGGGACCTGTTTTGGCAGTTCAGCATGGAAAGCGGGCTATTGGCCGTAGCGAGCGGGGTCGTCGGTACGCTCTTCGCCTGGGTAGGACTCGGGTTGCTGGTGGCGCGGGCACCCGCGACGATGCCTCGCCTGTCAGAGGTCGGGATCGACGGCTCAGTGCTTGCATTTACTGCGGCGATCTCTTTCGGTGCGGCGCTGCTCTTCGGAGCTGTCCCCACCCTGAGTCATGCGCTTTCCAGTCCGGAAGAGGCGCTGCGCGACGGCTCCCGGAGTGCCACGTCGGGTCGTCGCCGGAACCTCGGACGCAATGCACTCGTGAGCTCACAGATCGCGTTGGCGCTCGTCCTGCTCGTGGGGTCGGGCCTGATGCTCCGGAGCTTTCGACACCTCATCGACGTCGACCTCGGATTCCAGCCGGAGGACGTGCTTACGTTCCGAGTGTCACTTCCCAGCCAGTCCTATCCTGACGTCGAGTCGGTTTCCCGATTCCATCTCGATGCGCTCGAGGGGATCGAGGGGATTCCTGGCGTGGTAGGTGCTGGCGCCGTGAGCAATCTCCCACTGAGCACCGGCTGGAGCGGAGACCCACTCAATCGCGAAGACACGCCTCTGGGCTCGGACGCACTACCCGAACTCGTGCTCTTGAAGGGCGTGAGTCCCCAGTACTTCGAGGTGATGGGGATTCCTCTCATGAGTGGCCGCACGATCAGCCGTGCGGACACGCAGGACCGAAGCCCCGTTGTCGTCATCAACAGTGCGCTGGCCGAACGTTTCTGGCCCGGCGAGAGTCCGCTCGGACGACGGATCATGCATGGGCTACCCGGGACCGGTGAGTGGTCGACCATCGTCGGTATCGTTGGTGATACCCCCGCTCAGTCCCTCACCGAGCCCCCGAGAGAACTCGTGTACTACGGGCTGGCGCCAATGGCCGGGTCCAACGTCTCCTGGGTGACTCGCTCCATGGTCTACACGGTGCGTGGCAGGCTGGCACCCGAGGCCATGATCGAAGAGGTGAAGTCCGTGCTGGCTCAGCACGACCCCAACCTGCCGATCGCAGAGGTCCGGTGGCTCGACCAGCACGTGGCTGACGCCCGCGTACAGATGGCCTTCACCATGATGATGCTGTCGATCGCCGCCGGCATCGGCCTGTTGCTCGGAGCGATCGGGATCTACGGCGTCATCTCCTACCTCACCGCGCTCCGAACGCGCGAAATCGGATTGCGCATGGCGTTGGGTGCCGAGCGAGGAGTGGTTAAGGGCATGGTGCTTCGCCAGGGAGCGGTGGTTGCCCTGGTCGGGGTCGCTCTAGGCCTCGCCGCAGCAGTCGCGCTCTCGCGATTCTTGAGCACAGCGTTGTACGACGTGAGTCCGACGGACCCGGCAACCTACGC
>JBDGVT010000123.1:0-22906 GCA_039585495.1 Gemmatimonadota bacterium
GACCAGACCGACCAACTCCGAGCCCAGGACGTCTCGCGCCTCGAAGGCTCTTCCGCTGACGACGGGAATTCCCAGGGCCCCGAAATAGCCCGGAGTCGTGACGTGGAGCGCTGCGCTGGGGCTGTTGACGCTTTGCTGATCATCCTGGCCTTCCAGGACGACGGATGAAGTGAGATTTGAAGAGGTGAGGGGGAGTTGCGAAGTGGCGGTTGCGCTGACCACGCCCGGCTCCGCCCCCAGTTCGCGAAGGATCGACTCGACGCCCGCGATGGTGAGCGGTCCTGTGGGGTAGTCCTCGGCCGGCAACGTGACCGAGAGCGAGGTCAGGCCGCGAGTATCGATTCCGAGGTCCACCGCATAGAGAGCTGATAAGCTACGCAACAACAGGCCAGCCCCGACCAGGAGTGTGGTGGCCAGTGCAAACTGCGCCGCCACGAGTCGGTGGCCACTGCTTCGCCCTCCGCCACGGGTCCGCAGCGCCCCCATCATACCAGCTCCCCGGCGTGTGGCTGCACCGCTCAACTTCAGGGCAGGGAACAGGCCTGCCAGGGCGCCGGTGACGCAGGAGAGCGCAAACGCGAATCCGAGCACAGCACGATCTACATGCACGTCGCTGATTGCGGCCAAGCGATTGGGCAGGACGGCGGTGATCGGGTCGATCAGCCAGTAGGCAAACGCGGCTCCGAGAGCACCGCCCATGAGCGAGACCAATATCGTCTCGCCGAGGATCTGCCCGATGAGTCTCGCGCGGCCTGCTCCGAGAGAGACGCGCACTGCGAGCTCTCGCTCGCGGGCGATCCCCCGGGCCAGGGTCAGGTTCATGACGTTGGCGCACGCAATGAGCAAGAGAATGCCCACGCTTCCCAGCAAGAGCAGCATCGTGTTGCTCGCGTCTCCCACCGCAACCGAGTGGAGCGGCCGGAGGATGATGCCTCTCCCTTCGTTGCTCAACGGGTAGGTCTCGGCCAGGCGGCTCGCGATTGTGGTCGCCTCGCTCTGTGCGGCCTCCGCAGAAGCGCCGTCGGCCAGGCGTCCGACCAACCGGAGGTTGTTGCGCCCCCGTGCTGCGAGGGCATCGGGTGCGAATATGAGTGGGACCCAGATCTGGGCGGTGTAGGGTGGGAGTCGGAAATCAGATGGGAGAACCCCTACGACCTCGTGGGCGACTCCGTCGATGTCCACAAAGGAGCCGATCGCATCTCGCTGGCCCGCGAACGCGGACATCCACAGCCCGTGCTCGAGCACCACGACTGGAGCTGCTCCCGGCTGGTCTTCTCCCGGGAGGAAGGTCCTCCCGAGGCTTGCCTCGACCCCGACCGTCGAGAACAAGTCGGCAGACACCAGTGCCCGGGCTACGCGCTGGGGCACTCCGCTGCCCGTGAGTGTGGCATCCCAGGGTCGTAGTGCGGAGACACTGGAGAAACTCGAGGTTTCGTTCTTGAAATCCAGATAATTCGGGGCGGAAAAGGCGCCGGACCTGTCAGGTCGGCCCATCGTCGCGACCATCAAGCGCCCGGGCTCGTGAAGCGGCAGCTCCTTTACCATGGTTGCATTCACGACGGAGTAGATCGCTGTATTGGCGCCGAGCCCGAGGCCCAGGGTCATGACCGCCACGCTGGTGAAGCCCGGGTTGCGCCGCAGGCTTCTGAGCGCGAATCGCAGGTCCCGAAACGACGCACCTCGGCCCAGGGACCCGAACTTCTGGCGAGCTGCGTCCTCAGAGGCTCCGGCGAGCACGTGCAGCACGCCGCTCGAGGCCTCCGCCTGGGCGTGGGCCAATTCGGCTTCCCATTCGCGCAGCCATTCCTGCCGCTCTTCGTCCGGGATCATCCAACTCAAGACGTTCAGAATTCCCTTCATCACCACATTGCTCCTATGCGTTGTGCGGTAGCGTTTGGCCGGATCGATCGCTTGCGTCGTCTACCGGGCACCCTCAGGGGTCGGCACGTTCTGCACGATGAGGGGCATTCTTTGCTGTGCTTCTTTGAGGAAGGCTGTCGCCGCAGGTGAGAGCCGGTAGTACTTCCGAGCCGGCCGGCCTGATTCCCTCGAGAGGCCGGCCTCCTCCCACTGGCTTGTGGCCATCCCATCGTCTTGAAGTCGTCTGAGGATGGGGTAGACCGTTCCGCCGCGGAGGCCAGTCGCAGCCGCGATGTCAAAACCGTACCGATATCCGAGGGCGAGAGCCTGAACCACCGAAGCCGTGGCGTAGGTCATTCTGACTTTTCCCATGGTTCACATCTCCGGTGGTGCTTTCGGTGTGGCAGGTAGTTGGACACAGGTAGATATAGATCGGTTGCAACATATATCTATCTCTATCTAGCTCGCACGAATCGATCGCCGGAAAATGGGGTCTTACACTGCGTATTGAAGGTCGGAATTCGCGTGTGGACGCCACATTCAAGGTCTTCCGAGGTACGGGGCGAACCGCGATGAGGGGAAGAGAGCAAAGATGAGTCGGAGCGCACATCGCCGTCCGCGTGCGCCAGGTCGGCGCAGCGTGAATCACGTCGTGGCCTGTGCCGTGGCACTCACGGCGTCGGGTTGCCTGGCGGGAAGGGGCGGCCCAGGCGCACCAACCCCGGTCGACGTCGAGGGTTGGATCATCGGGAGCTACCAGCCAGGCACCCACTCTCACAACGACTTTGAGCGGCGGCGCCCGCTGGCCGAAGCGCTTGAACTCGGATTTGCGAGTATAGAGGTCGATGTCGCGCTCCGTGATGGGGAGTTGTACGTCACACACGACAGCGCGAAGATCGATCGGTCGGCGAGGTTCATCGACACGTATCTGGAGCCGCTGCGTGTAATCGCACAGACGAACGGGTCGGTGATCTATCCGGCGCCCGCACCGCCCTTGCAGCTGCTCGTCGACGTGAAGAGTGACCCCGGCGAGGCGTTTCGAGCACTCGACACCCTCTTCGCCCGATACGGCGATCTCATGACCCGCTGGACCCCCGACGGTGCCCAGGTGGGTGCTGTCACCGTTGTCGTATCGGGAAACAGACCGAGAGAGCAGATCCGAGATCAGGCGTCACGCGCTATGGCTCTGGACGGACGTATCTGGGAGGACCGAACCGCGTTTGCACCGGAAGTGATGCCCTTGGTCAGCATCAACTGGGACGACACGGATCGACCCGGCGATGGGTGGCCCGACACCGACCGCATGTCCAACGCGCGACGCTACATCGAGCAGGTGCACAGCGAAGGGCGACTCGTCCGATTCTGGAACACGCCGGACCGACCGGATGGCTGGGCCCGCCTGAAGGCGCTCGGGGCTGACTTCATCGGGACGGACGACCCGAGAGGCTTGTCCGAATTCATGAGTGGACGACCTGATCCCTGGCGGAGGTGAGCAAGAGCCCGACATCTTCGTGGCTCGAGCCGATGACCTTGCCGAAAAAGCCGGTGTGCCCGATGCGAGTCCTGACACCCCTCCTTCTACTCTTCCTGCTTCCCCAGCTCGGCGCCGCGCAGGGCCGATACAACCAGGCAGTCGACATCGGTACCGTCGATTCGATCTGGTCCGCGACCCTGGATGAGCAGCGGCCATACCTGGTGTACACGCCGCCGTCGTACGGCGACACGACGAGCACGCCGCAGGACTATCCCGTGCTGTATCTGCTCGACGGAAACGCACATTTCCACTCCGTGACCGGGTTGATTCAGATCCTGGCCACAGGGGTGAACGGGACCTTTGCGATTCCCGAGATGATCGTGGTGGCGATCCCGAACACGGACCGGACCCGTGACCTGACGCCGACCCGACCTGCCCTGGGTTTCGACGGGGAACCCACCCCCGACGACGCGACGAGTGGTGGAAACCGTGCGTTCTTCACGTTTCTCGAAGACGAGCTGATCCCGCACATCGAGTCCGAGTTTCGGACGATGCCGTACCGGGTCTTCATCGGTCACTCGCTCGGCGGAATCACCGCCATCAACGCCCTCTACACGATTCCCGAGACGTTCGATGCCTACGTCGCCATCGACCCCAGTCTCTGGTGGGACGACCTCACGCTCCTTCGCCAGGCGAAGGACTACTTCATGTCGGCCGATCTGGGCGGGAAGGCGCTCTACGTAGCGCAGGCCAATACCATCCAACCCGACGACCTCGAACCCAACGCGCACTTCTCCGCCATCACCCAGTTCGACGCGATCATGCGGGCCCACGACCGGAGCGGGGTCCGATACGCGTTCAAGTACTATGACGAAGACGACCACGGGTCGGTGCCGTTGATCTCCGAGTACGACGCCCTGCGCTTCATTTTCGACGGTTACAGGGTCCCACTCCAGAGGGTGATGGCCGAGCCGGCGCTTCTCATGGAGCACTTCAACAGCGTATCGGAGCAGCTGGGCGAGACGTTCCAGCCCTCAGAGGCGATGGTCCGACTGGTTGCCAGCTTCGCGATCGGGCAAGACACCACCGCGGCCATCGCCCTCGGAGAAATCAGGGCCGAGCTGTATCCGGAGAGCTACCGAGCGCAGGAGTTCCTTGGCGATGTCTGGGCGGCCAAGGGGGAGGTCGAAAAGGCCAGGGGTTACTACGAGCAGGCGCTCGCGAAAAACCCCGGCAGTGAAGCCATCAGGGACAAGCTTTCCGCCCTGGCGGGCTAGCGAAGGCACCGAGGGCACTGCCGCAGACCGGCGCTTGCCGGGTGGTCGCTGGTATCGGATTATCCCGATCCAGACGCACGTCGAAGCCCGGAGGGATCATGATCTCGCGCCCCGCACGTTGGACCACACTCGCAACCGTTGCCCTCGCCTGGACGGTCTCTCCCGCTCTGTCTCAGGTCAGCCAGAACGAGGCCGTGGCGGAGGCTCTCGTGGTGGTCGACACCTGGCTGGAAGCACAGATGGCCTACGAGCAGATTCCCGCGATATCGGCGGCAATCGTGCACGATCAGGAGCTGGTCTGGAGCCGGGCGCTGGGGATGGCGCATCCGGACCGGAACGCTTCGGCCGATGCCAATACGTTGTACAGCATCTGCTCTATCTCGAAGCTGTTCACGGCGATCTCCGTCATGCAGCTTCGCGATCAGGATCGACTCGACCTCAGAGACCCGGTCTCCGACCATCTTCCCTGGTTCGCCGTTGAACAGCAGTACGAAGGATCCCCGCCGGTTACGGTCGAAGGGCTTCTGACCCACTCGTCCGGCCTGCCTCGTGAGGCGAATTCTCCGTACTGGACTGGGCCGGACTTCCCGTTCCCGACCCGCGAAGAAGTAATCGCGGGGCTCCCGCAACAGCAGACGCTCTATCCGGCGCGACAGTACTTCCAGTACTCGAATCTGGGGCTGACACTCGCCGGCGAGATCGTCGAGCAGCTTTCGGGGATGGAATACGGAGACTATGTGCGTGAGCACGTGCTCGGGCCCCTCGGGATGACGAACACGTATCCGGAAATCCCCGAGCAGCACCGGGGTGGGCAATACGCCACCGGGTATAGTGCGCCGACCCGTGCCGGCGTGCGTGAGGAGGTCGAGTTCTTCCAGGCCAGAGGGATCGCTCCCGCGGCCGGCTACGCATCGACGGCCGAGGACCTGGGCAAGTTCGCTTCATGGCAATTCCGCCTCACCGGCGATGCCGAGGAGGTCCTGCTCGCACACACGCTCGACGAGATGCAGCGTGTCCACTACGTGGATCCGGCGTTCAACACGTTCTGGGGCCTCGGCTTCAGCGTAAGTCGTCGTGGAGACAAGACCTTCGTCGGACACGGCGGAAGCTGCCCGGGCTTTCGGAGTCAGTTGAACATGCAGATGGACGAGAAGATCGCGACCATCTTCATGGCCAACGCCATGGTGAACTCGGGCAAGTTCACGACGGGCATCTACAACCTCGTATCCGAGGCGATCAACGGAGCCACTGAGGAGTCGGAGTCCACGACGATGATGGACGGGGAAGCCCACGACATGTCGGGGCACCGCGAGAGCCCGAACCTCGATGACTACGTGGCCAGCTACTCGGCTCAGCCGTGGGGCTCTGAGGAAGCGATCGTCCGCTGGCAGGGTGGTCTCGCCATGATGTCACTTCCCAACGACAATCCGGCTCGGTCGTTGACGAAGCTGAAACACGACCAGGGAGACGTCTTTTACCGGGTGCGAGCCGGTGGGGAGCGTGGCGAGGACGTGATTTTCAACCGGGGCGGGGACGGCGAAGTGATCAGCTTCACCCAGCACGGCAACTTCTCGCGAAGGCTTAACTGAGTCTGTCGGTCGCATCGACCCACGAGGGACTCGTCCGGAGCTAGGGACCGGCGGGTCAGGCCTGGAGCGCCCCTTCAGGTGCGGACGAACACACCGTTCGCCATGCCTCGATCAGCTGTGGTCGAAGTATGGCGCCGGTCAGGCTTGTCAGGATGAGTAACGCGGCCTGCACTTCGCTCGGGGTGACGTCCGGGCTCAGGTGGGCCCCGAGGTAGGCGCTGAGCGCCAGCGCGCCAGCGAGGAAGGCGGCACGATTGGGTGTCTGTGAGACCCCGCCTAGAACGAGCCCGAGGCCGGCGGTCCAGAGTAGGGTCATCAGTGCGCGCAGCCATCTCGGCGCACCCTCGAGATACAGAAGGAACCCCCATCCGTCGCCCGCCGTGGGTGCGAGTTCGCAGCGGGTATCGTCGGCCACCGAGATGCAGAGCGACCCACGGCTCCGGTCGATCACGATGGGAACCGTGGTGCCGGGCTCGATGCTCGCGAGGGCATCGGGCCAACGAGCATCGGGCTGATCGAGCCCGAGCACGCGTGCTGGATTGTGTCCTCGCACGAGCAGGTCGGATCCGAGAGCGCCGAGGGTCAGAATCACGAGCCGCTCGCTGTCTGCAATCTGAAACACAGGAGCGGTCGAGGAGGGTGGAGGGCCGACCTCGAGCAGGATCTCGATAGGATGGCGCTCCACGATGGCGGTCTCGAGCGCGGCCCGGTTCGGCGTACGCCAGGACGGGACACTGAATCCGTCGATACGCACGTCCTGGATCCGACCCTCGTACTGCGCGACGCCCCCGAAGAGAGGCGTCCACTGGCCATAGAGGTCGAACGAGGACGCCATGGGCACGAGCAGCCCGATCGGTGACAGCCAGGCTACCGCGACAGCGGCCGCCAGCGCGGCCTGGGCGGCGCGACCGAGTCCTCGGTGCACCAGAGCAACTCCGGTAACAGCCCCGAGTGAGTTGAAGATCAGATCCTGGAGGGCCGGGTGACGACCGGCCACGCCGATCTGGAACATCTCGATGATCACGGTGAAGGCGATCGCCGCGAGCATGACGCGGCCACGACTCATGACCAGGGCAAGGAGGACACCGCCGGGAACGAACAGGGCCCAGTTCAGAATGACGTCTGCCCCGTCGCGCATGCCGCACCCGATGCACAGGAACGTCTCGAGCGTGAGCGGAGGCGTCCGACCGGCCGGCGTAAGGGTCAGATACGCGACCGCCGCGACCCATGCGGCCAGCAGCGAGAGCGTGAGTATTCGGCGGTGAGTCATCCGGGGAAGGTAACGAGGCGCGTAGGGTGCACGGGCGAGGTCACCCCTTGCGTGCGGTAGTAGATTTCGGCACTCCCGTCGTACTAATCCGTATCCCTCCTGACCTCATGCTGACCGCGCGATATTGGCCCGCCAGTCGACTGCTCCTGACCTGGCTCGCGCTGTTCGTCGCGTTTGCCGCCGTGCGGTGGCTCCTCGTGGCGGGCATCTACCAGGCATCGATTCAGGATCAGCAGGTCATCCGGCACGCGGGCGTATGGAGCGAGGGCTTCGCCACGCTCATGACCGGTGTCGGAATCGGCGTGGTCGCGCTCGCGCTCTTCTGGGCTACCGCCACCTGGTTCGCAGGGCGGAGCGAGCGAAGAGCCAGGCAGATTGCCGCGGGTGCGGGACATCGTCGGGTTCTGATGTAACCGTCACGCGGTTCGAGCCATGATCCGTATCACTCTGTGGTTCGTCACGCTCCTCAGGGTCGTCCTGATCCCGGTCTTTGTTCACCTCGCCGGCCGGGCGCAGGAATTGGGGAGCCTTGGGCTCGAGTCAGACCGGGAGCGAACCGCGGCGCTCGTGGTCCTGCTGGTGATGGGCGCCTCGGACCTGTTGGACGGGTGGATGGCTCGGCGCTTCGACCTGGTCTCGCAGGTGGGTGCGGTCGTCGATATGGTCGCCGACAAACTGGTGCAGGTCGCACTAGCGGCATTCTTCGCTCTGAGCGTGGGGCCGGTGTTCCAGACTCTTCCGTTCTGGTTCCTGGTGGTCGTCTTCGGGCGCGACCTCGTCCTGCTGGTGGGAGTTCTCATGCTTCGGGCCCGATACGGACCGCTTCGGGTCATACACCGTTGGCACGGTCGAATGGCGAGCAGCCTCGTGTTCTTGTGCCTGTTCTGGGTCGCGTTCGGCCTGCCGGCCGGTGCGCTGAGTCCGCTCCTCGTGATCACGACACTCCTCACGCTGGCCAGCGCCACGGTCTATGCGTTCGAAGGAAACGGCTTGATGGCCTGAGTGAGGATGGGGCAGATGGAGTGCCGCTGCGGTCGGCACCCGCGATTCCCTTCCTGCTTGAGGTCCACCGTGGTCCATATGAGTAAGCCCCAGTCGTTGTTTGCCACTCTCCTGTTGGTCGGATTGACGTCCTGCGGCGGCAACGAGCCTTGCGACCCGACTTCTCCACTCTGCGGCGGTGGCGGTACGACCGGCACCCCGACGATTGCGATCTCGGCGCCGAGCAACTCGATGGACGCGATCGGGGCGACGATTCAGCTCACCGCCACGGTTACGAACACGACGGCCACTCCCACCTGGACATCGAGTAACAACGCCGTGGTGACGGTGAGTGCCACAGGACTGGCAACGGCCGTATCGAATGGAAGCGCCACGATCACCGCCACGGTCGCGGCGGTGTCCGCCACCTCGGCGCTAACCGTGTCTCAGGTGGTTACGTCGGTCACGGTGACGCCCAGTACGCTCGCACTCGAGCCGATCGGCGCCACGGGTCAATTGACCGGGACCGCGGTGGACAGGAACAGCAACGAGGTGGCTTCCGCCACGGTCGTCTGGGCGAGCTCGGATGACGGAATCGCGACGGTCTCTGCTACGGGGCTGGTGACGGCCGTCGCTCAGGGGAGTGCAACCGTCACGGCTTCCGCCAGTGGGCAGTCCGGCAATGCCGCGATCGATGTGACGGTCCCCGTCGAGACGGTGCCACCCACCGTAGTGGCCGTAACCCCCGATCATGAAGCCTTCGAGATCTCTCTGGACGACGTCATCAGCGTCGAGTTCTCTGAAGACATGGATCCTGCGTCGATCACGATTTCGACGATCACGGTGACCGGACCCTCGGGTGCGATCGCTGGATCCGTGAGCTCGGGGGGGAACGTCGCGACGTTCACGCCGAACGACCCGCTGCCCGGCATTGTGACTCTCGCGGTCACCGTCACGACTGGCGTGACGGACGTGGTCGGAAACCACCTCGCGTCACCCTTCACGTCCGTGTTCTCGACCCAGCCGGATCCTGAACGTTGGTACAGTCTGACCAATAGCTTCCTCGGGCCCGACGTGAGGTTTCAGACCAACGGGACCACGTGCACCATGCTGGGGACGTCGGACGTCACGGGTGAGTACTGGCGCTTCGTACCGATCGGAGGCGGACGCTACCACCTGCGTTCCCTTGATGGCGGGCAGTCTCGGCAGATCGAGGGTGGCGACGGGTCTTTGCCATGTGACTTGCAGCCAACCGGTTCGTGGACCGGCATGAACTGGTCGGTCACGCCCATCAGTGGAGCCAATGGGTACTTCAGGCTCACGAACGAAAACTTCGGATCCGCGAAGTCGCTGGATACCAACCCCGAACCCCGGATGTTGGACTCCGGGAACTTCTCGGGTCAGTTCTGGATGTTCACGGACTTGGGGCCGGTAACGTCGTACCAGTTCCCCGAGCCGACCTTCGTGCACACGGCAACCGTCATCAACGGGAACACGACGGATCTCGTCCCTGTGCAAAGTGATCCCGCGAGCATCGTTCTCGTGACTCAGAACTGGAATCCGCCGGGAGGCTCTGGGGTACTGAACGACGCGTCGATCGGCGTGTGGTATGCGTTCTCGGGTGCCTGGGGCGCATTCAACCAGAACGTCGCGACCATGCCTCTGGACGCCGCATTCAACGTCCTCCTGGCGGACCGGATGGGGGTCTCCTCGTTCGTGGCGACCCAGACAGTGCTCAGCTACACGATGTCCATTAGCCACAGCGCGATAGACGGGAATCCCAACGCCCTTGTATTCGTAACGCCGGTCTGGAATCCCGGAGGCGTCGGGGGGATCTACAACGACCATCCGATCGGCGTTTGGTACGACGGGGCCACCTGGAACATCTACAACGAGGACATCCTCGATATCGCAGTTGGGGCCGCGTTCAACGTGGTCGTGGCGAACCCGTCTTCGAACGCCTATACGCACGTCGCGACGAGTGGGACCATCAGTGGGAGCGAGACGCTCCTGGATCATCCGCTGCTGAATGGCCATCCCGATGCGATGATTACCGTAACACAGAACTATTCGTCGGTTGTTGGCGGAGGCTTCAAGAACAATCCGAACAACATTGCTGTGTGGTACAACGGGTCTCAGTGGTCGATCTTCAATCAGAACGGTGCGGCGATGCCGGTCGACGCGACATTCAACATCCTCATCGACGACGGATTCGAGAACTGACGCAGAGTCGGCGACCGAGCCGTCCCGGGTTCGCCCGGGGCGGCTCGGCGTGCGTTACAGGGACCCGATCACACCGTCCCGCAGAAGCGTATCGCAGCAACCGCCAGCATCTTCGCCATGAGCACCAGGTCCTCGATCTCGACTGATTCATCCGGCCGGTGAGCCCGGCGGATATCGCCCGCACCGAATAGCACCGTCGGTGTCTCACCTACCTGAGACAGCAAGCCTGAGTCGGCGCCGAAGGGGACGCCCTCGAGCGGGACGCTCTGACCGAGCACCGCCTCTGCAGACGAACGCAGGATCTCGACGATGGGGTCATCGGTCGGCGTGCGCATCGCGAGGAAGCGTCCGCCCCACCATTCGACGACGGGAGGGTGGACCTTCAGAAACGGGTCCACCGCGGATGCTCCTGTGACGGCAGCTTCGAGCTGTCCCTTCGCGTCCGCGAAGGATTCGCCAGGCCGGACCCCCATCCGTCCTTCCATTGCCGCGTGGTCCGGGTCTGCGCGAGCGTCGGCGTTTCGGGTCTGCTCCAGGCGCTGGATCGCGGCGTAGATGAGGAAGAGCTTCTCGAAGGCGCTCACGCCCTCGGAGCGCACGGCGCCGTGGGCGGCGAGTCCGGGCACCCGCACGCGGAAGTTCAGGCACCCCGCTTGTGCACGCGCGACCGCGAAGTTCGTGGGCTCCATGACGATCGCCGCATCTCCGCGGTATCCGCGGAGTACGGTGGCAAGCGTGCCTATGCCGCCGTCTTCTTCGCCGACCACACTCTGGAGATGCACGGTTCCCGCCAGCGTCAGCCCGGAATCCCGGATCGCCTTGAGCGCGAACAGACCAGCCATGAGCGGACCCTTCATATCCAACGCGCCCCGACCGTAGATGCGGCCCCCCACGACCGCGCCCTCGAACGGGGGATGGGTCCAGAGCGCGGCATCACCGGGCGGGACCACGTCCACATGACCGTTGAGGATCAGGGTCGGTCCGCTACCCGCGCCCTCGAGTGTGCCCACCACGCCGAGTGCGTGGTCGCGGTCGATCTCGTACGAGCAGTGCGGGTGGGCGCGAACCTCGTCGAGGTCGATTTCCCACACATCCGTATCGAGCCCCACATCGGCCATGAGCGCGGCCACCAGCTTCTGAGCGGCGGACTCGTTCCCGCCATGGCTCGCGATACGGACGAGCCGCTGTGTGGCTTCGACGAGTCCGACCTCATCCAGGGCGTCGTTGATTCGAGACTCGGCGGAGGTGGATGTCGGGGCTGTCATGAGGCAACCATCTCTCGGCTTCCTGGCGGCCGCAAGGGAGCCAGTCATCACGCCTCTCGCGCGTGGGCTCGGTCGGGCTGTACTATTGCTGAAGCACGCCGAGGCACTAGTTCTCAGGCGTTACTTCGAGAGTCACCAACGAAACGGAGCCCTACCATGCGTCGGAGCAGGATCGTCGCCGCCCTGTTCGCGGTTTTCATGCTGATTCCAATGTCCGCATCCGCGCAGTCCGCGCAGAAGTTCTCCCTCCAGTTCTCTGGGCTCGGGAGCGTACCGTTCGGAAGCGGCCTCGACCTGGTACAGCCCGGTCCCGGTTGGGAGGCGCAACTCCGTGTCAATCCGAGTCTCTGGTCCTTCGGGTTCGGCGTCGAGCAGACCTTTCACTCGCACGAAGTGCAGGATGACTGGTCCGTGACACTGCTGGGAGGATTCTTCGAGCCTCGCCGTGTCATCGACATCGGGAGCAACTCCGCGGCACCGTACCTTGCGCTCCGCGTCGCGGTATCGCAGCTCACACTCGAGGACTCCGCGACCGAGGCTGAGCTCACGACGAATGGGTTCACGGTAAACGGGGGAGGCGGTGTCCTCATCCGCATGGGTGGCCGAACCAACCTCGATCTCGGCGTGACCGTCGGGTACAAGGACCTGGGCGAAGTGGACCGGTCCGCGCTCGGATTGCAGCCGCTCGACTTCGGGACCGGCCAGAACATCGTGGCTCGGATCGGGCTCGCGATCGGGCTCGGTGGCTGATCAGTCCGGGAGCATCACCGCGGAACTGATCGTCCATCGCGACCCTGAAGACGCGAACCGGACCTTGAACATTCGGTCTGAGTCGCGACTTCCACCGAAGCCACTTCTGTACGAGAGCTTGATCTGGACGTCGACGGAGGGCGTGCCCGAATCCATGGCGGGTTCGGGCACGTCGCCGAGCGTGGCGGTGAAGTTGGGTTGTCCCATCAACTCGAGCAGATCGTCCAGCTCGTCCTCGCCCCCGGACCCGAACAAGTCGCGGATTGTGCTGTCGTCACCCCCGTTGAGCGCTTCCACGTAGGTCGTCAGGGCCGCCTGCGCTTCAGCGGTGGAAGGGAGCGTTGGTGCCGGCTCAGCGACCGACACTGAGACGCTGCCCTCCACGCCTCCGGCTGTGGCGACGATGTTGGCGGATCCGGCTCCTACGGCCGTGATGCGTCCGGTCGTGTTCACGGTCACGACATTGGGGTTGCTTGAGCTCCAGCTTACGGCTTCCTCGAGCACCATGCCGCCAGGGCCGCGGACCGAGGCGGTGAGGCTCTCGGTATCACTGACTTCGAGGGATCGGGCTCCGCCCTGGATCTGAACTTCTTCCACGGGCGGTGTCGCCACCACGATCGAGATCGACGCTCGCACCGATCCAAGACGCGCTTCGATTTCGGCACTCCCGGCTCCGACGGCCTCGATGGCGCCGCTACGTTGGTCGACCGTGAGAACCGACCGATTCGATGAATTCCATCGGATATCTGGAATGCGGTCCGGCATGGCCTCGCCGTTGTCAGCGATGACACGTCCCGTAATCGTCTGCTGGTCTCCCATGACCATCGCGGTCTGGGGCAACAGCAGGTCGAGGGAGGACGGTTGAGCGGGCGGGGGGGCCTCTTCTTCCTCTTCCTCAGGCGGATCGGGGTCGGGACGCGTGCGGGGTTGGTGTGTTGTCTGCCACGACGGCGGCCCCGCGTACCTCCACGGTCGCTTCGCCCGGGACGCCGTCCACCACGACGCTGAGCGCAGCTGTTCCCTCCGCCAACCCGCGTAGCCATCCATCCGCACCGAAGGTGGCGAGTTCGGGAGTGGTCGATGCCCACTCGATGTTCTCTCCGGCGACTTCCTGGCCGCCATCATCGCGGGCAAGCGCCGTGATCTGGATACTGTCGCCGACGGTGAGGGGCTCGGTCCCTGCACTCACCTCGACCGAGGCGACCAGCGCCGCAGCGTTCCCACCGACGTCGCCCGGCTCGGACGCTCCAAACATCCCCGCGCTGTAAGCCCCGAACACGCTTGCGATGCTCGCGACCAGCAGGCCGCCTCCGATCACAGCAGGCCGCCGGTAGAACGGGACGCCGCCGGGCCGAAGCGCGATCGGGATCCGAGCGCCCGTACCCTGGACGATGACCTCCGCGGTCCCAGCGCCCGTACCCTGGACGATGACCTCCGCGGTCCCGGTCACGCCTGAGCTCTCGGCTGTCACGGTGACCACGCCACTTCCCGTGGCGACCACCTCGCCATCGCGGGTCACGGACGCGACACTCGCGTCGCTCGTAAGCCAGCGGACGGGACGATCGAGATCGCGCCCACGTTTGTCGTGGACGTGCACCGCAAGACTGACTCGCTCGCCAGAACTCACGTGGACCCGTTCTGGCTCGATCGTCACCGACGCGGCGGACGCCTCGGCCACGATCACGGAGACGGTGTTGGAGACGCCGCCCACGGTGGCACTGATCATGGCGGTGCCGGCTTTCATCGCCTCGACGCGTCCCCCCGCAACGACGGCGATCGAGGGATCCGTGCTGGCCCAGTCGACGGCGGCGCCACCTAGCGATCCGTGTGTCGCACCACGGACGTCCGCGGCGAGCGTGAACGCGTCACCTACCTCGATACGCGTTGGAACGCCGATCACGGTCACAGACGTGGCGGTGTCGGACACCGATGGGTCTGCGGTACTGGGCGTCGCCACCTCGCTACTCATGCGCACGGTCGGCGCAGACGGATCACTGCGGGGCGGGGTGGATCCTCCCGTCGTTCGACTCGGGAGGGGACTCAGTGGCTCAGCGGTGTCGAGTGCCTTTACCTGGGCTGTCGAGCCGGCCAACTGGGTGATGTGCGTCCGGATCGGATCACGATACGACAAGGGCGCTCCGCCCATTGCAGCCATTGCGGCTTCGAGGTCCGGCCACCTCTCCTCCGGTGTCTTCGCGAGCATGCGGTGCACGGCCTCTGCGACGTGCGCCGGACAGTCGGGCCTCAGCTCGAGAATCGGGGTCGGTTCCTCCGAAGTGTGCGCCACCATGATGAAGTACTGCGAGCCACTGAACGGGGTCTTCCCGCACAGCATCTCGTAGGCGACGATACCGACCGCGTACTGATCCGACGCACCCGTCAATTCCTCTCCGCGGCACTGTTCGGGGCTCATGTACTCGGGGGTACCGATCGTCGCGCCGGTTTGAGTCAGGCCGGTCTGCGATTCGGCGATCTTCGAGATACCGAAGTCGGTGACGAAGGCGTCGCCCTCGAGATCGACCATGATGTTGGCCGGCTTGATGTCCCGGTGGATGACACCCTTGCCTCGACGGTGCGCGTAGTCGAGCGCGGACCCGACCTGATACATCAGCGCCTGTACGATTGCCACCTCGAGCGGAGCGTGGCTCTTGACGATACTGCGCAGTGCCGGGCCGTCGATGTAGTCCATCACGAAGAAATGCAGATCTTCGGACTGCCGTACGGCGTGCACGTTCACGATGTTCGGATGGCGAAGCGATGCCACGGTCTGGGCCTCGAGCGCGAAGCGCGAGACCATGCTCTCGTCCTGCAGCAGGTTCGAGGCGATGACCTTGATGGCAACCTGTCTGCCGAGCGCGACGTCCTTTGCCAGGTACACGGAACCCATCGCGCCGAGCCCGAGCTGCCGGCTGATCTCGAACTCGCCCTTGGTGACTTCGGCCAGGTGCGCGGCCTGTGCGTTTCGCAAGGATACGTGCGAGACCACGGTCGCTTCTTCAGGTCTGGACGTCCCGCACTTCGGGCAGAAGCGATCGTCGCGGCCCATGGGTGCCGAACAACTCACGCATACGGTTGGGTTCGTCACATCTTCCCGCGTGTCGAGGCCGTCTGAGGTGTCCTGACCCATTTCTGCGGCCGTACCGCACTTCGGACAGAAGCTGTCACCCTTCGCGAACGCGTGTCCGCACGATCTGCAAGCGACGGTCTCTGACATTCGGTCGATCAGGGCTTCTTCGAGGGGTCCCGATAGACCGTCTCGAATTCGATGTCGAGCGGACTCTTCACGGAGATGGGTTCGCCGAGACGAATTCGTCCCGCACCCTGCAGGAGAACCTGATCTCTGTGGACGAAGATCTCGTTACCGTCGTGCGGCTTCATGTAGGTGCCATTCGTACTGTGGTCTTCGAGGTAGAAGCGACCTCCTCGCCGAACCACCCTGGCGTGCGCGCGAGAGGCTGAATTCGACGGGATGACCAGCGTGCACTCACCCCCCCGACCGAGCGTGACCGGTTCGCTCGACCCGCTCTTCATCGCCACCACTCGGTCCTCGACCCGGAATTCGAGTTCCGGGGTGGGGAGCGCATCGAGCTTCGGTGCTACCGCGGTGAGGGCCGACGTCTCACCCCTCCACAGGACCTCGCAGAGGTGGAGTTCCTCATCTCGCCCACGAACCTGGTGCTGTCCGAGGCTGCGGAAGGGCACCTCGTTGGGGTTCACATCGTCCAGACTATCGCTCGTGGTCAGGACCTGCTCGGCAGCGGCGAGCGACACCACGCGGGCCGCCACATTCACGACATCTCCGAACACGTCGTCGTTCTCGATCACGACCGAACCCGAGTGGACGCCAATCTTCACGCGCGACGGGATGCCCTTCACGTAGGGCTTGGCCGTGAGCGCTCTCTGCATGGAAACCGCAGCAGCCAGGCCTTCGGTCGGTGTCTTGAACGAGCACATGATCTCGTCGCCGATCGTCTTGATGACGTACCCGTTCATCTTCTCGGTAATCTCCGAGAGCTCCTGGAGAAGGGACGCGATATAACGTCGCGATTCCACGTCACCGAGCACCTCGGTGATGCCCGTGCTGTCACAAACGTCTGCGAACAGGATCGTCCGGTCGGATTCCATTCAACTCGTATCGTTGTTCAGGCCGGTTCGGATGGTGCCTCTATCACAATAGCGGATGCGGGGTCGGTGGTGCCACCGGAATCGCTCACCCGACTGACTATCGAAGGTGTTGGTTGAAGAACGCGATCGTGCGGTCCTGTGCCAACGTAGCCGCCGCCTCATCGTATCGAGGCGTCGTGTCGTTGTGAAAGCCGTGATTCACATCGGGATACATGTGCATCGTGTAGGTCTTGCCGTGCGCCTGAAGCGCCTCTTCGAAGGCGGGCCATCCCGCGTTGATACGTTCGTCGAGACCCGCGTACTGGATCATGAGTGGTGCCTGGATTTTCGGCACGTCCTCTGCCGCGGCCTGGGACCCGTAGAAGGGCACCCCGGCCCCGAGGCCGGGAAGACGGACCGCCAGCGTGTTGACCATGCCGCCCCCGAAGCAGAACCCGACGGCTCCGACCCTGCCGGTGGACTCCTGGTGCCCCATCAGGAACTCGGCGGCGGCCACGAAGTCCTCGGTCATGGTCGCGCGATCGAGTTGGCGCTGCATCGCACGCCCATCGTCGTCATTTCCGGGGTAACCTCCCAGTGGGGTCAGCGCGTCCGGCCCAAAGGCGAGAAAGCCCGCCGCCCCAAGGCGTCGCACGACGTCTTCGATATAGGGATTGAGGCCCCGGTTCTCGTGAATCACCAGAACGGCGGGCCAGGGTCCCGACGTGCTCGACGGACGGGCCATGTACCCGCGCATCGTGCCGGACCCGTTGGGCGACTCGTATTCGACGTATTCGAGGCGGACGCGTGCGTCGTCCTCCGGGACCTGGGCGGCCCAGGCGTAGTCGGGGCTCAATGCGTCGAGGAAGCCGGCCGCGGTCATGCCGCCCACCGCGAACTTCGCCGAACCGTCGAGGAACCCCCTTCTGTCGATCTGGCCGTGCACGTACTGATCGAAGAGCTGTAGAACTTCCTTGGGGAATTCTGTGGCGGTTCTGCGTGTCTGGGACATGGTTGGGTCCTCGGCGTGGAAGGCGGCCGGCTGCCGTAGGTCAGCAAAGTAGATCTGGTCCAAAGAGGCCGCCATCGAGCGTCCGGGGAACGGACCTTGCGCCCGAGGGTCAGGAAGCACCATCGATAAGAACCCCGAGAGAGTTCGCTCTTCCAGCGAGGCCCCGAGCCGTCTCGATGCCTAGACCAACATCTGCGTCGTGCACCCACCAAAGAGGGGCCGATCGGTGTCCCGGGAGACCGTTGGCACGCTTGGTAGCCACGACTGTCGCGGCCCTGTTGGTGTCATCCTGCAGCGACACCGTAGCCCCTGAGACGCCTGTCGCGACTACGGTCACTCTGGACGTCAGCAATGTCTCGTTCTCTGCCTTCGGCGAATCGATGACTGTTCAGGCGACGGTGCGAGATCAGGCCGGCGTAGTCATGAGCGGCGTGGCCCTCTCGTGGACCTCCTCCAACCCCACCGCAGCGACCGTTTCGAACGCGGGTGTCATCACCGCGACCGACAACGGGGCCGCGACGATTACGGTATCGTCAGGGAGTGCGAACGCCTCCGTATCGGTCGCCGTTCAGCAGATCGCGGCTTCGCTCACTCTGTCCCGAACTGCCTGGACGTTCAACTCGCTCGCCGACACGCTCCGTCTTACCGGGGACGTTCTCGACTCGGGCGGGTCTGCGATTGCCGGGGCGGTCGTCGACTGGGCTTCCGTCGATACGCTCGTGGCCACCGTGACGAGCTCAGGGCTCGTGACCGCGCTGTCCAATGGCACGACCACGCTGACGGCGATCGCGGGCGGGCTCGTCGAGACTACCGTGATCACCGTGGACCAGATCGCCGCTGGCATCGCCACGGCCGCAGACACCGTGTCCTTCGACGCACTCGGCGACACCGCGACCGTGCTGGCGACGGTCACCGACGGAGGCGGTCACGACTTCGACGATGCGATCGTCATCTGGGCCTCATCGGACCCAGGTGTCGTTTCCGTATCGGCCGGGGGCCTCGTCACCTCGGTGGGGAACGGATCAGCGACGCTTACGGCGACTTCCGGGCTCGTGGTACACACCGTCGTTGCCGACGTCCAGCAGATCGTCGTCTCACTTTCCGTGGCGCCCGACTCACTGGTTCTTCGGGACCCCGGTGATACGGCGCCGCTCGTCCCGACCGCACTCGATGCGTTGGGTATGCAGGTCGAGGGCGCGTCGGTCGTGTGGACCCCCGGAGACGCGAGCATCGCGAACGTCGACGCTTCCGGTGTCGTTACCGCGATTTCGACCGGAACGACCACCGTCTCGGCCCAGGTCGGGGCCTTTGCCGTCCCTACCTCGGTTCGGGTCGAGCCGGAACTCACACTGGTAGGGTTGGTTCCGGGTGGAGACTTGCTCGAGGTCGCCAGCGAGACGTCACTGTCGGCGCGTGTCGAAGACCTCCTGGGGTCTGGATATGGCGGGGGCCGGGTCACGTGGAGCACCCAAGTGGGCTCGGGTTCGATCGTGTCGGAACCGGTCGCCGAGAGCGACCCCACTGGACACGTGGGTGCGGTCTGGATGCTCGGTACGACCGCCGGCCCTCAGAAAGCGTTCGCCAGCATCGAGAGCCGGGGCAGTACGGTCATGGTCGAGTTCGCCGTTACGGGTACGCCTGGGGTCGCCGTCGACGCGTCGCTCATCGCGGACTCGGTCCTTCTGAGCGCCAATGGAGAAACGGTATTCCTGGGCCCGACCTATTTCGACCAGTACGGCAATCCCACCAGCAGCAGCGGCCTCCAGTGGGACTCGCGAGATCCACTGGTCGCGAACGTCGCGGCGGACGGGCTCGTGACCGGTGGGATCGCCGGCGCGACCTGGGTAGTCGCCTCCATCGGTCAGCCCGTGGACTCCATTCTGGTCACCGTCGAGATGCGTGGGGCCATCACCATCACGTTCGATGACGGTTGGCGCAGCGTCTACGACAACGCCTGGCCGTACTTCTCCCAGTTTCCGGCGCTCCGGGCCAACGTCGGCGTGTACGTCGACGCGACGGCCGGGCTCTACGGTGGGTACATGTGGGAGACGGAGCTCGACGTCCTCCATGCGGCCGGCTGGTCCATGGTGAGCCACACGATGGGTCACCCGGCGATGGATACGCTTTCGGCCGGGGAACTCGACTATCAGCTTCGTGCCAGTCAACAGTGGCTCGTGGCCCGCGGGTACCGGGGCTCGAACGTGTTCATCGCTCCGTACCATATCTATGGGCCCACCGAGAAGGCTGCGACTTCTCTGTACTACGGCGCCGGGCGCGGCGTTTCTCATGACGCGTTTCCCCCGAACGACTCGCTGGTATCCTGGATGCCGTCCCTGCCGTTCGAACTCACGGGCGTCGAGGCGGAATTACTCCCGTTCACGGACCAGGCCGGGCGCGATAGCCTGCGGACGATCCTTGAGACGACAACCAGTCAGGGCAAGTTCGTCGATGTCTTCTTCCATCAGGTCATGCCGGCGGACACCGCGGCGTTCCGGATGACGCTGGAGGTACTCAACGACTTCAGCGACCGGGTGCTCCCGTACCACGAACTCTATCCTGCCTTCGCGCGCGGTGTGTTTTAGGGGCGGTGCGTTCGCCTCCATAGACTGAAATCGGGCGTCGTCTTACTCTAGCCCGGTG
The DNA here is from genome assembly GCA_039585495.1 of Gemmatimonadota bacterium. Taxonomy (GTDB): domain Bacteria; phylum Gemmatimonadota; class Gemmatimonadetes; order Longimicrobiales; family Gaopeijiaceae; genus UBA2589. Next base: position 20,446 of record JBDGVT010000123.1, read on the forward strand.
CCCCGATCACCGGGAATCATGTATCAGCCAAGTATCGCAACAGGAGAGTAGTCGATGTCTCGCATTCCGATGACCTTGGTCGCCGCCGGACTCGTGGCTGCCGCGTCAGGCGTCGCGGCCCAGGATTCGAGCGAGTTGGGTCGGTCCACATATCACGATTTCCGGATCGTCACCGTCGCTGATGGCTTGGTGAACCCCTGGTCGATGGCTTTCCTGCCCGGTGGCGACATGCTCGTGACCGAACGCCCGGGCAGGCTGAGGATCGTTCGAGACGGCGAACTGCTCTCGGCCCCCGTCGAGGGGGTCCCGGCGGTTCTGGCGCGAGGGCAGGGTGGGCTGCTCGACGTGGTCCTCCACCCCGACTTCGCGTCGAACCGGATGCTTTATATCAGCTTCTCCCGCCCGTACCCCGACGGTGAGGGCGCGGCGACCGCGATCGTGAGGGCACGCTTCGAGAACGACGCGCTGCACGATGTCGAGGAGATCTTCGTGGCCAACCACCTCGAGGACTTCCGGGGTCGTGGGCACTTCGGGTCGCGGATGGCCTTCGACGCCGAGGGCTACCTGTTCTTCTCGTCCGGTGAGCGTCAGGCACCTTCGCGTGGCGACCTCGAGGCCCACCCGGCTCAGGACCCGTCGAACCACCACGGCACGATCAACCGGATCCACGACGATGGCAGCATTCCCGACGACAATCCCTTCGTCGGTCAGGATGGTATCGAGCCCTCCATCTACAGCTTCGGCCATCGGAACCCGCAGGGCCTCGCGATTCACCCCGAGACCGGTGCGATCTGGTCGACCGAGCACGGGCCGCAGGGCGGCGACGAACTCAACCTCATCCAGCCGGGGATGAACTACGGGTGGCCCGTCGTCGGCTACGGCGTGAACTACGGGAGCGGAAGCGCCATTCATGAGGGCACGATGCGAGAAGGCATGGAATCGCCAGTTCACTTCTGGGTTCCATCGATCGCGACTTCCGGTCTGATGATCTACTCAGGCGACCAGTTCCCCGCATGGCGGGGCAACATCTTCGCAGGTGGCATGGCGGGTGAGCAGATCGCCCGCCTGACCATGGACGGAAATATGGTCGTCGCAGAGGAGACGCTCGTTCAGCGCATCGGCCGCGTCCGTGACGTCCGTCAGGGCCCGGACGGGTTCATCTACATCGCGATCGAAAGTCGCAGCGGTGACCCGACCCGTATCGTAAGGCTTGAACCGGTCGACTGAAGCGGTCGCGGACCTGAGGTCAGTCGTCGTTGTCGCGTTGATTCAGGCCTTCAATCGTCACCCACGCGACGGCCTTCGCAGCGGCGTAGCGGTAGGCCCTCTCCCGGAAGGCCACAAAACTGACAGCTGCGGCCAGGATACTCACGAGAAAGGCCTGGGTCCGGATGATCGGGAACGGCCCGATCGCACCTGCTCCGTCCAGCGCGGCGACCGGGGCCCAGAGTGGAAGAACGAACGCCAGAACGGCGCACGGGATGATGAAGGCTCGCGCCATCCGGTACTGGTTGCGGTACATCTGAATGTTCTCGTAGACGTCCGGGGCCAGCACCATCACCTGGTATTCGAGCCCATGCATGAACGCCGCCGCCTTCGTGACCCTGTGCGGCGTGTCTTCGGCGAGGTCCTCGTACGTGGGGCCACCCGGCGACGGCTGTACATTCCCAAGGGCAGCCAGGCGATTGCGTACCGCGCCACTTGAGAGAACCGTGAGAGTCCATTCCTGCTTCTGGCCGTGAAATACGCTCCTCGACACCGTATGCATCACGATCCCGAGCGCCAGAGCGGTCGTGAACACCACGGCCAGGACCAAGGCTCCCTGGCTGCCGCTCCAATCGGGAATGCCGCTCACATTGAACGTGGGCGACGCCACATCGACCAGCACCAGCAACACCATCATGGTGAAGAGGCCATGCACGAGATTGGTGACGGCAGTGTAGAACGGTTGCATCGATCCTACTCCGAGAGTGGGTGCCGGGAGGCTGTGTGGGCCGTCGTCGACCCAACGGGCTGCCGACGACCACGCTGCAACCTTGGGCGCGCTGGGCCCCATGTCTAGACGGTCGTTTTGTCTCATCAAGAGGACAGCCTCGCTGGCCGTCGCCCTGTTCCTCGCTTCGGCCGCGATAGCCGACGCAGCCGTCGGACAGACGGATCCGGGCCCGACCCAGCTCGCTGTCGACTCCCACGGGTCAGAGGAGAGCTTCTCGATCTGGGGACGGGCTCCGGATCGTCGCCGTTTCATTCCCTCGATCTGGGCGATGCATCCCTTTGAGCCGAGCTTTCCGGAGCCCGAGTGGACCGAGGGGTTCGGGTTGCAGTTCGAGATGATCTACGTGGGCACCTTCATCAACTCATATGGGGATCGTGCGTTGGTCGGTGGAGTCGAGCGCGAGTGGGCCTCGGATGCTTGGGGTCCGGTCGAAGCGGGCTTCGGGTATCGTGCTGGAGTAGTGAC
>JBDGVT010000124.1:0-8862 GCA_039585495.1 Gemmatimonadota bacterium
CCCGACGAAACCGAGTACTCCGCCATGCACCAGGCCGAGCATCGCGCCGACGATGAACAGGGCGGTCGAGGTTGCGAAGATCGCGTTCCCGCTGAGGCGACCTGAGAGGGTCATCCCTGCAACGAGGACGCCGCCCACAGCGATGCCACCGGCCATCGCCCAAAGAACTGCGGTGCGACCGTGTAGTCCGATCGTTCGTGAGACGGCCGTTCCGGGGGTCGCTTCGTCTATCGTCAGTTGCGCGCTCATGGTCTGCTCCGAGCTGCGAGGGCTCGCTTGCCCTCGGTCGGGAGCTTCTAGTACAAGGCCCATGCCCCGACGGCACTATGACTTTTAACTCATCTATCCACAAAACTTTAGGGCGTTCATATCATGCACACTATGACATGAGGGGATCGCTTACGCGCGCGCTGTTGCGCGGTCCTGCGCGTGATGTAGCGCGGTTCGATGAAGGCCCTCATCGAATCGGAAGAGAGGGCGAGCGAGTACCGGTAGGCCGTGTCGCCTCTCCCTGTCGGCTGGATCACGATGTCCAGCCCGAGAAGGTTGGGGCCGACCCACTGTGCGAGCGCCGACCATGGTGCGCTCCACCAACCCGCGAGCAGTCTGCCCGGATGCCCGGGTGCCACGAAGCCGCAGGTCCGGACGCCTCCTCGTCCAGTCCGTCCTGACTCATCCGCCCGGGCCTCGTCGACGCCAGATCACGATGGCGCCGCACACAGAGCCGGGGCCGGTGAACTGAACCGGGAGTGTAGACGTTGTCTCGTACACCTCGATCGCTTCTACCTCATTCGCCGTCACGAGGTCGTCGATCGTCGGAAACCCGGTAAGTCCGGCCATGGCGGGATACCCACGTGGAGGGGCGCCCGTGTCGGGAAACCCGGGTCGAGCCAGAGCACCGTCCACGTAGATTGCGGGAAGGCACATGGATCTCTGAATCCCGCGAACTGCGCCTCGGAGCTGAACCCGATGGCTGGTCGTATTCCCGTCCCGGGAGGTGTCGAGCCGCTGAACGGAAGGAAGGCGGTACAGGATATCCGTGGTGCGTTGCGGCCGATTCAGATCGATGTCCTCAGAGGTCAGGAAGTGTCCGCCTGAAATGAACTCACGACGGTAGAATCCGTTTCGCTCGAGGTGCGGAACCCGGGACTCCACCGATACGACGACTCCCTGCAATTCGAACGCCTCCGGCGCCAGCCTGACCTCGACCTGTTGTGACCGACCCCGAAGCGGGATCGACTGGCTTTCGAGTGAAGCGTATCCAATTCTCTCAGCCCTGAGCTGATAGTCGCCCCGACGCCCGACCTCGAGCAGGAAACGACCGTTCCCGTCCGTAACCGCTCTCGCTGCGACCTCGCCGGATTCGTCCAGGAGTGCGAGGGTGACGCTCGTCAGTGGCCGGTCTCCCTCCACATCGGAGACCACGCCGAAGACGCCCCACACGTTGTCCTGGGGCACGGACGCACCGCGAGCCAGGTCGAGTTCGATCAGGACACGATCCAGGCGCATGGGGTCGACCTGGGCCTCGACTCGATTCGAAGCCAAAGCCCCTATCCTCGCCTCTACCTGAACCACGGCGCCCGGAACGAGGCCACACAATCTGAACCAGCCCTCACTGTCGGTCAGGTCCGTTGATTGCGCGACGGAATCCAGGCCTTCCCGGGCGGACCCACCGTCCACGACGCGAACCGCGGCCCCAGGGACCCGAGCCCCGCCCGCGTCGACTACCTGACCGACGAGGACCCCATCCCTGTTCGGACACCCCAACGCTACGATCCTCTCCATCGAGGGAATCGCCAACCGAATGGGCTCCGAAACGGCGGCGTAGGCTCGGACGTCGCTCCAACCCGGCTCGATGCCCAGAGAGTCCAGTTTCGGATGGTCGAACACGATACGGTACGTGCCCTCTGGAACGCCGTGCAGGTCAAATCGACCCAGGCTGTCCGTGACATCGGCCCACGCACGTCCAGCGAGACGGACCTCTGCTCCCACCAGGGGGGCACCCGCCACGCTGTCGTAGACCGTGCCTTCGAGGTCGAGCGCGGCGAGGTCCGCGCTCCATTCCACCTCCGCACCTCGCGCCCAGACCACTTCTGTGCCGGTCTCCATGACGGACGTCAGCATGGGGCGCCGAAACGTCCCGCTCCCGCCTGCACCCCGAACCACACCGACGACCGGCGCCCGGATAAACCAGTCACTTACGATCCAGTGACCGTCACTCAGTTCTTCGAAGTGGACTTCACCTTGGGCGAATTCGTCCCCGACCTCGATGCTCAATCCCGTGTAGTGGAACTCCAGTCGGTCCAGGCGGCCCGAGCTCCCGTCCAGCCAGAGCGTGCCGGCTACGTCGGTCGTATCGCGGTCGGGTACCGGTTCGAACGACAGACCCACCAGGTGCGCCTCCGACCGGGGTGCCGGACTGAGGTGCAGGCAGTGTGTGTCGAGGAACTCGTCCGACAGGAGCACCTCCGCATCAGGGGCGAAGTAGTCGATCTCGCCATCGGCCCGGGCGCGGACATACCCGTCCCTGACCAGATCCTCAGGAGGGAGACTCCGCACCGAATTGGCACTCCATACGGTTCGTGTCGAGTGAGTCTCCTCTACGACGGAGAGCCCGCGAGGCGCGAGCTCCTGGAGACGTGTTCGGAGACGGAACTGCAGTGCGTTTTGCCGCTCGGTCCAGGTCGCGGCCGCGAGGGCCTTCCTGGCTTCGTCCCAAACGAGCTGGGTCGCGGCTGCCGCTTGCAGGTCAAGCTGACACGCGCGCTCCGCCGTACCTACTTCGAGGCCTTCGAGCCGCACCGGGGCCGTGGTCAGCGAGATATCGAAGCGCAGTGTCCCGGAAGCCGGTATCTCGATCGGGCCCAGTCTGCTCGAAGCGAAGCCGATGCGCTCCACGAGCACATGGTAGAGCCCCGATGACGGGGCGGTCAGCCGATAGGACCCGTCGCTTGCGGTGAGGTAGAGCGGCCCGTTCTGCCCATCGGGCGTCACCAGCCTCACGAGCGCCCCGACCACCACCCGGGCGCTCCCTTCTTCGACGACGGTACCCACCACGGTCTGGGCAGCCACAGCGCATGGATGTGCTAAAGCCGCAGCCAGGACCAGGATCGCACCTCTCAGACGCCTCATCGCCCCGACACCCCTCCGTCTCAGCGTTTCCATGAACATACGGCGCATGAGAGGCCTCGTGACAGCCGTGACGAACTCGCGCAGGGTATTAGTTTGGGGCCATGAATCCTGATCGTTTCGCCCGCCTTCGCGCCGCATTGGCTCGGCGCCAGCCTGATCTGACCGTCCTCATGGATCGGGTCAGCAAGTCGCACAACTTCTCGGCCATCCTGAGAAACTGTGACGCGGTCGGAGTGCTCGACGCCCACGTGGTGCCACCGATGTGGGGGCTGGATCTACATCACGGTAGCTCCGGAGGCACCCGGAAGTGGATCTACGTTCATCGGCACTCGGATGCTACGACCGCCGTCGCCCACCTCAAGGGGGCAGGATTCGCGGTGGTCGCCGCACATCCGGCACAGGACTCGGTCGACTTCCGCGAGGTCGACTACACGATTCCGACCGCCATCGTCATGGGCGCCGAGAGGTTCGGCGTCTCCGAGGAGTGCCTCGAGCTGGCTGATGCCAAGGTGAACATCCCGATGGCGGGTATGGTCCACTCCCTCAACGTCTCGGTCGCGACGTCGCTCCTGCTTTTCGAGGCCATGCGCCAGCGCGATGCTGCCGGCATGTACGATCAGACACGTCTCGACGAGGCAGACTTCGAGCGGCGCCTGTTCGAATGGGCCTATCCAAGCGTGGCCTCCGGCTGCCGTCGCACAGGGCGGCCGTACCCATCCCTGGACGAAGAAGGGGAGATCGTCCGGGCTTGAGGACGAGGCTCAACTCCGTCGGTGCCATGCTCGCGCTGATCGTGGCGCTCTTCGCGCGGCCCGGCACCACGTCCGGACAGGAAACCGGAGCGCTGTTGGACTCCGTCCGAGCTTCGAACACGGCGCGGGTCGCGTCCGATTCGTACTTCTTCAAGGACCTTCCCGGATCCGACCAATACGTCGGGCCCTTCGATGTGCTGCTGAACAAGGGCTTCAATCTCAGCCAGGCCGAAAACCGAGATCGCTTCATCTTCAGCGCGTCCTATGGGACCTCGCATGTCCGAAACTCGATCCTGCACCCGTTGCAGTCCATCGATAACACGGGCGGCTGGGGGAACTTCATCGAAGATCAGATTCTCCCGATACAGGCCATCACCTGGATCCGCAGCGGCTTCGACTGGGGCGCCGCCGACAACATGACCTGGTATCCGAACTACTTCGGACACTTCGTCGAGGGCGGCATCACCAGTCGCCGACTGGCAGAGAAGCTCCGAGCTCAGGGTGTCCCCTACGCCTCTGCGATCGCCGGTTCGACGACCATGGCCGCCGCCCTCGTGAACGAAGCGTATACACATCCGGAGCTGGTCGAAGGGACCGGTGGGACGGTCGCGGACCTGTTCGTATTCGATCTCGGAGGCGTGCTCATCTTCTCGATCGATCCGGTCGCACGTTTCTTCGCACAGACCCTGCATGCGTCGGTGTGGCCGAGCCAGGCGTCCATCGCGTTTCCGGGCGGAGAGCTGACGAACAACGCGAACAACCTGATCTTCAAGATCCCTCTGCCCTTCGTCGACGCCGCGTCCCTGTTCGTTCGGACTGCGGTCGGCTCGCACGTCGGTCCTACGTTCCATCTGCGGGACGGGTACGACCTGAGCATCGGGCTGGGAGCGGACACGAGCCGGCAGAATATCGACCCCGTCACCGGAGAGGAGACCGTAGACATTCGGATGTCGACCTCGGTGTACCTCGACAGGGGCGGGTCGGTCCTCGCGTCCCTCTACTGGAATCAGGTCGGTCCGCGGCTCCTGACGCTCAACGTCTATCCCGGTGTGGTCGATCCCGGCTTCGGCGGCTGGCTCATCGTACGCCCGGACGGCGGACTACAATTCGGGCTCTCGCACCGGCTCGCGCTCGGTCTCGGACTCGGCGCCAACATCGGGTGACCCTCAGGCTTCCATCCGACCGAGCTGGAATCTGAGCGAGTCCTCGACACCCTCGTAGAAGAACTCGAATCCCGAGTCGACGACCTTCCTCGGGATCACCCGCTGACCCCAGAGTAACGCTTCGGTCCCGAGCTCTCCGAAGACGGCCTTCACAGCGAGCCCCGGCACGGGCAGAACCGTCGGCCGTCCGAGCGTCCGTCCCAGTGCCGAGGTGAAGGTCGCGTTGGTCACGGGGTGTGGAGACGTCGCGTTGACCGGGCCCTTGATGGAATCATCGTACAGGACGTGCTGAATGAGCCCGATGAGGTCGTCCAGATCGATCCAGCTCATGTACTGCTTGCCCGATCCCAGTCGGCCACCGGCGCCCATCTTGAAGGGGAGAAGCATCTGCCCGAGCGCTCCACCACCCGGAGAAAGGGCGACACCCGTCCGGAGGTTCACGACACGGATGCCCGCTCTCTCGGCCGGCTTGGTGGCGCCTTCCCAGGCACGACATACCTCAGCCAGGAAGCCCTTACCTGCGGGCTCCGACTCGACGATGTTGTCCGCCCCCCGGTCCCCGTAGAAGCCTACGGCAGACGCCGAAATCAGCGTCCTGGGACCGTTCTTCATGGTCGCCAGCGTGCGCGCGAGCAACTCGGTACCGCGGACGCGACTCTGCTTGATCGCGCGCTTTCTCGACTCGGACCATCGCCCGTTGGCAATCGAGGTGCCGGCCAGATGCACGACCGCGTCGACCCGGGTGAGCCCCTTCTCGTCGATGACACCTGAGGCCGGGTTCCAGAACACCGCGCCCCCGTCGAGCCTCCGGCTGTCCCTCACGAGGGGTATCACCTCGTGTCCACCCGTCGTGAGGAAGTGGCGCAGATTGCTCCCGATCAGCCCGGACGCACCCGTGATCGCCACGGTCAGTCGGGGCCGATCCGCGAAGTCGGCGTGACGTGCGAGGTCCGTGAAGAGTCGCTGGTATCGGAAGCGGAAGAGCCGAGCGAGTTCTCTGTTGAGGAACGCCGGACCCAGCGCCGCTCCCGCGGGCCCGAGCGGCACCTCGACGTCGATCTCGTCCTCCGCGACCGTACCACCCGCCGGTCCGGTCGAGAAGCGATGTGTGTGGACCCAACTCTTCATGGGTCCCTCCACCTGCTCATCGGTGAAGCTCTTTCCGTACTCGTAGTCGCGATGCCGGAGGTTCCACCGGAAGGTGGTGGGTCCGCGCCGGATACGGAGGTTGACCCTCCCGTCGTTCTTGATCCCGCCGGAGCGATGCAGAACCTCTACATCACCCCATGGCGGGGTCAGACGCTCCAGAGCACCCGCACGCTCGTGCCAGTCGAATACCTCTTCCGGGGAATGCTTGGGCAGGTCGGTTCGGAATGTGAGGCGCATGGAGGATCTGGAGGCTCAGAAGGCTTCAACGGGTGAGGTTACCATCACTACGGCCTTACGTGTCCACAAGATCTCAGCCAAGGAGCCATAGGGCCACCAGCGAGGCTGCAACCTGGACGGTGAGGTTGTCGAGTCCATGATGACTGACAGCTTCCACGATTGCCGCGACAAGCCCGCATACAGCCCCCGCGAGCCACGCTGCATCCCCGAAGCCGAGGCTCGACAGGGCCAGTGCCGAGCCCAGGAAGGCGACGACGAAGACGGCCGCGGACCCCTCGAGGGTCCGGGTCGCCGGCACGCCGGCAAGCGACGGAACACGGTATGGATGTCGACCCCACCGAGCCCCGACGGGCTCCCCGACCGCGTCTCCCCAACCTGCGGCAAGGTATCCGACGCTGGCGAACGGTCCGGCCAGTAAAGCCGACGCGAGGCCACCCACGGCGGTCGTCACGAGCGGGACAAGGATGAAGAGTGAGCGGTGCGGGCGATCGGTGTCGCGAGCCAAAGCCTCGTAGAACGCCTGGCCCTCTCCGACGGCGACGGCAGCCAGGACGATCCCGGCAATGACCGACCCGAAGACCACGGTCCCCGGCAACGACCAGATCGTGTGCACCACCGCCGCCGTCGAGAAGATGGCGAAGTGGAAGATCTTCCGAGTGTAGGCCACACGGACGCCCCGTCGTCGCAGCACCGCGACTACGACCGCGAAGACCGACCCCACGAACATCGCGAGGAGCGCCACGCGCCACGCCACGGACATCGCGGGGATCATGCCCTCGATGAGCGCGGTCAGGGGATGGCCTCGGTGTCTTCGACTGTGAAGCCCTTACGGGTCATGTGTCCCCAACCCTCGACACCACGGATGGCGGAGATCGTACCCTTCAGGCGCCACCAGGCGCTGAGCTGCCGATATCCGAAGTTCTCGAGCAGGGCGAGGCCGAAGAGCCGCATCAGATCGGAGACCCGAGGATATCGCCGGAAAGACAACTCCTCGAGGGCCACCGCAGAGAGGGACAGCGCCCCTCCGAGGATGATCGCGACGGAAAGGAAGGCGAGTACGAACGGCCATTCGGCGCGACCTGCGAGAATCGTGATCGTAAACGAGAAGTAGCCGAGAAGCTCGATCACCGGACCAAGCATCTCCAGGAAGAAGAAGTACGGATAGGCGATCATTCCGGCCCTGCCGTACCGCGGATTCAGGAGCATCGTCCGATGCCGCGTGAGCGACTGGTAGAGCCCTCGTTGCCAGCGATCTCTCTGCCTCGACAACACCGCAATCGACTCGGGGCACTCGGTCCAGGCGACCGGGTCCGGTACGAAGTGGATTCGGTACGGGATTTCACGCTCCCTGCAGTATCGATGCAAGCGAACCACGAGTTCCATGTCCTCACCCACCGTGTCGGTGGCGTATCCGCCGGCGTCGACGACGATGCTCCTCTTGAAGATCCCGAACGCTCCCGAAATCACGAGCGTGGCATCGACAGCGTCCCATCCCATTCTGCCGGCCAGGAACGCCCGGAGATACTCGAGCACCTGGAATTGGGCGAGAAGATTCTGAGGGAGCCGGACTTCCACGACGCGCCCCTGATTGACGACGCACCCGTTCGCGATCCGCAGCACGCCGCCCGCCGCGATCGTCGTCGCGTCCTCGAGGAACGGCCTGACGATCCGGATCAGCGCCTCAGGCTCGATGAGCGAGTCAGCGTCCATCGCGCAGAAGAGCGGAGTCTGGCAGTAGTTGAGGCCCGCGTTCAGTGCATCTGCCTTTCCGCCGTTCTCCTTGTCGATGACCCACAGGTTCGGGTGCCGTCGGGACCGAAGTACCTGCCGCACGTCGGTGGATTCCAGCTCGGCCGTCGGAATCCGATCGGCGGGGATGAGGTTGAACGCCTTGGTAAGGCGATCGATGGTCCCGTCCTTCGACCCGTCATTGACGACGAGGATGTCGTACTCCGGATACTCGAGCGTCAGAAGCGACCGGACCGACTCCACACATGTGGCTTCCTCGTTGTACGCAGGCGCAATGAGCGTGATCGGAGGTGCCCACGCCGACGTAATGAGGTCGGTCAGGTCGAGCGACTTCAGTCTCAGCGCGTACCGCTTGAGCGCACCAAACGCGAAGAAACTCGTGACCAGGTAGACGAGGTGTAACGCGATGAAGTAGAAGAGGACGATGTAGTTGAACACCGCCACCGCTCTCCACGCTGCCTCGATCACCGCTCTTCCTCTTCGAAGAGGACCTGACCGGCGAGGCGCGCATTCTCGTGGTCAGATTGCGCGATTTCCGAGAGGATCGCAGCTCCGCCGGCCTCGTGGACTCCCCGGGCAGCGTGCAGCGCCGCCCAGGGCGAGTGGTCGTGCATCGCCTCGACGAGAAGCGGAATGTCCGTCTCGTCACTGAGCAATCCGAGTGCGTGCAGCGCCTGAGC
>JBDGVT010000125.1:0-8806 GCA_039585495.1 Gemmatimonadota bacterium
GTAATCCATACGCGCTCGGCGATGGACCGTGGACTCGGCGTTCGTCTTGTTGATGATGAGAACCGGTCCATGAATGACCAGCTCTCGCAGACCCGGCTCGAGCGTCGCAACCGGAACCGGCTCCGCGAATCGGGATTCGCCCTCGTTCCTCAGAAGGCCCAGCCCGGAACCCGGTTCGACGACGATGCTGGGCTCCATCCCCTCCCCCGACAGGAGATCGTAGCCGCGGTAGCCGAGGAAGACGAAGCCGCCCTCCTGAAGCCACTCCAGAAAACGCTGAATCTCCTCGAACCCCTCCCGGCGATCCGGATGGGCCTCTGCATGACGCCCGACCTTTTCGATGACGACGCCGACCATGTCGAGCATGGGTCCGAAGTCGTCGGTCGCCTTGACGACATCCTGAAGCCGGGCAGTCAGCTCGCGCGCAATCGTCTCGAGCTTCTCCGTGTCCTCGACCCGGCCCACTTCGCAGTGCACGACCGACTCTTTCGAACCGCCATCGCTCGGGGCCTGGACGGCCGTGACGCGACCCTCTTCGTCCCGCTCCACATCGAGCATCGGGTAGATCATGCGCTCGACCGACAGATTCTGGAGACTCAGGTATTCCCGGATCGAGTCGATGATGAAGGGACGTTCACTCACGTGGGTCCGAATGACCGTGACCCCCGTACCCCATCCCTCACCCTCGGCATCAGGGTTCGTAACCGAGACGTCGACTCGGTAGGCCCGTGATGTTTCGAGAAACCTGAACGCGCCGAGCGTCATGCTCGCGAGATCGTCCGGAGTTCTCTGACGAAAGAGTTCTTCAGGCGCGCGGGACAGGAACCGCCCGGCGAAGTTCTGAAGGATTAGGGTATCGGAGTTGCCGACCTTGTCCTTCAGTCGACGCACGACGGCGTCGACGGACGGCGAGTCCTCCCGGAGCCGGCGGTCAGCCGCTTCCGTAGTGTCGCTCATAAATAGGGTCTGGCGGAGAGAGCCTGGCGGAGCGCGAAAACAAGTATTGCGAGTCAGTATGACAACGTTACCTGAGAACCGATGGGCGGGAAACCTAATCAAATACGCTCATTCCAAAATTCCCTGCCTCCTGCGTTTCATCTAGTTTGCCCCATGCGTTTCGTGCACATCGCCGATGTCCATCTCGACACCTCCTTCGCGGGTCGCTCCGACGCGGTCCGCAAGCGGCTTCGCGACGCCTCCCGACAAGCATTCAAGAAGGCTGTCGATCTCGCCATCCGTGAGGACGTGCATGCGTTCCTGATCGCTGGAGATCTCTTCGATGGGGACCGGCTCTCCTTCGAAACCGAGCGATTCCTGCTCGAAGAAACGCAGCGACTGGGAGACGTGGGCATCACGGTCGTGTACGCCACGGGGAACCACGACCCCGGCTCGCCCGAGACTGGGCCCCGGCAGCTGTCCTGGCCGCCGTGCGTCCGGGTCGCGGCCGATGCGACCCCCAGGCGCTTCATCATCAACGATCGCTCCGGCCACCAGGTCGGAATCGTGACGACGGTCGGGCACACGACGTCCGAGGAAACGACAGATCTGTCTCGCGTGCTGCCGCGACCCGCAGGAGAGCTCCCCGAGGTCGGCCTGCTGCACACCCAGGTGCATTCGTCGGTCGGGGCCCGGGACCACCATCCGTACGCGCCATCGGAGCTGACCTACCTGCTGCGGGCCGGATACGACTACTGGGCCCTGGGGCACGTTCACGTGCGCCAGCAGCTCTCCGAAGATCCGCCGATCTGGTACCCGGGAAGTCTCCAGGGCAAGACCCACACGGACCATGGAGAGCGAGGCGCGCTACTCGTCGACCTGTCGGACCGGGCGGCACCGGCGGTCACCTTCAGGTCCCTGGCGCCGGTGCGTTGGGATACCCTCGAGGTGGACCGTCTCGAACAGGTGTCGTCTCTGGACGATCTCGAACGCCAGGTCCAGCTCATCTGGAGAGCCCACCGCGACGATGACCCCGGAGCGAACGCGACGGAGTGGATGGTGCGCGTCATTCTCAGTGGGCCGTGTCCGCTGTGGAGCGAGCTTCGCACGCACGAGGACCGTGACCTTCTGTCGAACGAACTCCGCGACATCCTCGGTGCTCTCGATGTCGTTGTGGTCGCCGAGGCGGTGCACCCCGTCATGCCGATCGAGGAGCACCGACTGAGAACGGACGTGCTGGGCGAGGCGCTGCGGCTCTCGGAATCGCTCCGGAACGGGCATGACTTCCTCGACGGATTCGACGCCAGCACTCTGGCGGGACTGAGTTCGGCGGATCCAGCGGCGGCGAAGAGGTACGTTCGACGGCTTCTGGAGGGCGCGGATGGAGAGGTCGCCGCTCGTCTCCTGGAGAACGGACCGTCGTGAAGATCGAACGAATTCGCGTCGATTCCTTCGGGCGCATCACGGATTTCGATACCGGGCCCGATCCGCTCGGATCGCTCGTCGTCGTCCTCGGCCCGAACGAGGCGGGCAAGTCCACCCTGTTCAGCTTCCTGACGACGGCATTGTACGGATTCCAGCCGGCCTCACGTGAACGGAATCCGCATGTACCATGGGGAGCAGATCAAGCGGGGGGCTCGATTCAGATCTCGCTCGCCGGAGCGGGCTGCGCGGATGTGGAACGGCGTCTCCGATCGGCCCCGTCCGGGACACTCCGAGTGGACGGACGGGATCGTCCACTGCGGAATCAGCCGCTGCCCTGGGTCGAGCACGTACCCCGTACCGTCTTCCGTCAGGTCTTCGCGGTGACGCTTTCCGAGCTCGCCGGGCTCGATGAGGAAACCTGGGCACGCATTCAGGACCGCGTGTTGGGTTCGATGGGCGCTACTGATCTGCGCCCACCCCGCTCTGTTGCGGAAGAACTCGAGCGGGAGGCCGGCGAAATCTGGCGACCGAACCGGCGTGGGCATCAGCGCCTCCGCATACTGCAGGAGGAGGTACGAGCTCTTCGCGGCCGTCGCACGGAAGCGCTCGCGAGGGATCAGGCGATCCGCGGGTTGATCGAAGAAGGGCAGAACCTCCAGGTCCGCATGCAGGAGGTGCGGGAGGAACGTCAGCGTGACCGGATCGCGGTTGAGCGCCTCCAGGAACTAGGCCCATTGAAGAGGCAGTTCGACCGCATCGAGGAGTTGCGCAGCGAGGGAGGCGAGCGGGAGGATCTCGCCGAGCTTCCGGACGATCCCAGGGCTCAGTTCGATTCCCTGGAGACCGAAGCGATTCAGGTGAATCGCCGACTCGAGGATGCCGTCCAGGCCCTCGAGGGGCCGACTCGGGCGATTGCGGCATTCAGTGAGAGCGACAAGTCACTTCTCTCTCGCGAGGACGAAATCAGGGCGTTCCTCCGTCGCGCCACGTCGATCGAGGTCGAGCGCACACGGGCTGGAGTGTTGAAGAACCTGGTCGTGGACCTCGAGTATCGGGCCAGGACCGCCGCAGACCATCTCGTCGAGGGCGAATTCGACTCAGGTACCCAGGAAGCCGTTTCGGGTCTGTCGGTGGATCTGCTACGTGATCGGGTGCAGCGGCTGCGTTCCATCGAAGAGGCAGGCGCCGCGCCGACAGAAGCACCGCGGGCCAGTGCAGCGCCGTCGAGATCAAGGACGGTGGCGTTCCTGTGCGCGGCGACGGGCGGCTCCCTCTTGGGCTGGGCCGCGTTGGGTGGCCCCCAGGCACTGCTGGCGCCGGGGGCGGCCCTGTTTGCGATAGGAGCCACCCTCCTGATCATCCGACACCTGTCTCAGGACGCTCGGGCCGAGCCATCTCCCCAGACAACGGCCGACACGGCGACCGTCCTCGAGCGCGACATCCAGCGACTACTCGATCCAGTTTCAGTCCGCGCCGAATACGTCACGCCCCCGGGCGACCCTCTGGTGGCCGGAGTCGAGCGGCTTCAGGAGCTGATCCGAGACTGGCAGGAGAAGACCCGTGCCTACCGGACGGCGGCAGATGCGGTCGATGCGATTGACGATGAAGCACACGAACTCAGTGCTTCACTCGGATACCCGGACACGTCGAACGCGACAGAACTTTCGGCGAGACTCGAGCGCGACCTCCACCAGGCGGAGAGTCGGCACAACGACGCAACACGCGCAGGCAATGACCTCACACGTCTGGGGCACGAACGGGACGCGCTTTCCGAGGAGCATGCGGAGGTCCAGGCTCGACGCGTATCGTTCGGTGATCAGGTCTCCCGATTCGGTGATGGGTCTGTAGAGCTGGGCCTCGCCACAGTTCAGAAGCGGATCGAAGCACATCTGCGCGCCGACCGTCTGGAGTCCGAGCTGAGCAGAACGTACCCCGACCTCGCAGCGCTGAAAGCTCGAGTCGAGGCAATGACCGGGCAGTCACCCGCCGGACCCGACGACGACCGGGACGTTGCTGAACTCAAGGCTCGGCTCGACGAGTTCGACCGACAGATTGACGAACTCATGGGCAGGTCCGGCGCGATCGAACGAGAAACGGCACATCTGCGGGAGAAGGAGACCGTCGATGCGGTCGATGGGGAAGTCGCGAGCCTTCAGGAGGCCGAGGCGCGTCTCGTCGAAGAGAGGGACCGTAAGTGGGTCCTGGCTCAACTCCTGCGCGAAGCAGACCGCCGCTTTCGTGAGGAACATCAGCCCGATCTGCTCCGCCGCGCTTCTTCGTATCTCGAGCACCTGACCGGCGGTCGCTACGACCGCCTCCTGGTCGACGAGCAGAGTGAGCGCGATCTCTTCCAGCTCGTGGGTCCCGCCATCCCCGCGCCCATCCCCCTGGCCTCTCCCATCTCCACCGGCACGCTCGAACAGGCGTACCTGAGTCTGCGACTGGCCATTGTCGACCACCTCGACCAGGGCAGCGAGCGACTGCCACTGTTCATCGACGAGGCGTTCGTGAATTGGGACGCGGAACGCCGAGATCGCGGCCTCGAGGTCCTGGCGAGTCTCGCCGAGACTCGGCAGGTCTTCGCGTTCACATGCCACCCGGAGATGGCACAGCAACTCGCTGCACGAGGCGGCAGGATCCTCCACCTCGAGCGCGACGGGTGAAGTCCACGCTCCCGCTCCACGTCACCGACATTCCATGTGTCTTGGACCATCCCGAGGAGCCACCCCGCCCCACGTTCCTGCTGTTGCACGGGTTCGGTGGGTCCTCGTTTACGTGGCACCGTTGGACGCCATCGCTCTCGCGACGCGGTCGCGTCGTCCTGGTCGACATGAAGGGATTCGGCGAAGCGCCCAAACCCGACGACGGGCACTATTCCCCTACGGACCAGGCGGCCTATGTCACTGACCTGATCCTCCAGCTCGACCTTCGGCGGTTGACCATCATCGGGCACTCGCTCGGAGGTGGCGTGACGCTCCTCACCGCCCTGTCTCTCCAGGACCTCGGAGAAGAGAGGATCGAACGACTCGTCCTCATCGGCGCTGCAGCCTACCTGCAGCGTCTACCACCCTTCGTCGGCCTATCGCAACGTCCCCGGTTCAGCACGCTCATGATCCGCCTGATGGGACCAGCGCGGCTGATCCGTTTCGTGCTGCGGACTATCGTATTCGACCGCAAGAGCATTACCGACGACCAGGTCGCCGCGTATTCGAACCCGTTACGGACACCAGACGGGATACGAGCCCTGCTCGATGCAGGGCGTCAGATTGTCCCCGAAGGCCTCGAGGAGATGTCGCGGCGTTACGGAGAACTCGCGATGCCGACCCTGCTCCTTTGGGGTCGGAGCGACCGTGTCATTCCGGTATCGATCGCCCGCCGCCTCGACGAAGCCATCCCGAACACCCGTCTCGAGATCCTGGAAGCCTGCGGACACATCCCCCCGGAAGAGATACCGGACCGATCTCTGGCCCTACTGGAGTCGTTTCTGGACGACACGGAGTCGATCGACCGCGAGCGGCCTTGAAGCCGGCTCACTCGGATTTAGCGCAGCCGCTCCCGGCCCAGCGTATAGAACATCTTGGCTCCGACCCTGAAAGACATCGTCAGCGATCCGGAGATCTTCGACACACCCGCCGTCCGCCTCCGGTGAGCAACTTCGACCTCCCTGATCCGCAGTTGTCGGCGAACCGCGCGGATCTGCATCTGAAGCGTCCATCCCCAGTTCCGGTCGTCCATATCCAGATCGAGGAGCGTCGAAAACCGGATCGCACGGAACGGAGGCAGGTCGGCGAAGGATTCGCCGAACAGGAGGGAAGTGAGACCGAGTACCAGCCAGTTGCCCAGACGTGCGTGTGGCAGGATCGTGCCCTTGGCACCGTCGACGCCCCGGCGCACACCCAGCACGAGATCAGCCTCATCGGCGAGGATCGGAGCGACGACGCGCTCGATATCGGCAGGATCATCGCTCCCGTCGGCATCGATGAACACGAGCACGTCCGGAGGCGAATCGAGTTGAGCGAGATACGAGATCCCCTTGAGGCAGGCGGCTCCGTACCCTCGCTCCCCCTCTTGAACCACGTCGGCGCCACCCTCTCGGGCGACGGCCGCGGTGCGATCTTCCGACCCATTGTCGGCGATCACGACCCGATCGACGGTGCGCGGCATGGCGGCGAGAATGTCGGGCAGCGCGGCTTCCTCGTTGAGTGCGGGCATGAGCACCGCGATCGTCGCGGAATCCCTCGTCGACATCAGCAGCCAACCAGGACCGTGAGGTCGCGAACATGAGCCCGCCGGCTCCATCCGCCATCACCACCCGTCGGGCCCTCATCATTCTGGGGAGCGTCGAACTGATTCTTCTCGGCTCGCTCGGCTGGTCGAGCAGCGCAGCTTTCCCGCTTACCGGGCTCGCACTCTTCGCCGCGGCCTTCATCGTCTATGCGACGGCCGGATGGGGCGCCGATTCCGGCCCCGATCAGCGCAGGTTGATCTGGGTTCTGGCAATCGCGATGCGCCTCGTCCTGGTACCGCTCTCGCCTGAACTTTCCGACGACGTATACCGGTACCTGTGGGACGGGACCGTCCAGCTCTCCGGCATCAATCCGTACCTCCACGCACCGGCGGCAGAGGCACTCGCCCATCTGCGCACGTCGTACCACGGGCTCATCAACAATCCCTCGGTTCCGACCATCTACCCACCGCTGGCTCAGGTCGCATTCCTCCTGATCGCGCTGGCGGGTTCGAGTCTCGTCGCTGCGAAAGCACTGTGGTTGGCGTGTGATCTCGCGACCGCCGCCGTGCTCGTTCGGATCGCGCGCGCCACGGGGAGAAACGAACAGCGGGTGCTCGTTCTCTACCTCTGGTCTCCACTGCTCGTGGTGGAGGTCGCGTGGAGCGGTCATCTGGAACCTCTGGGGATGCTCGCCATGGCTCTCGCCATGCTGCTCGTGACCCGGGTCGAAAAGACGGACTCCCCTACCTGGGTCGAGACCACGACGGGCGCCGCCTTGGCACTATCGGCGCTGACCAAGTTCGCCCCCGCCGCCGCGCTGCCAGCCCTCGTACGACGCCTCGGATGGAAGCCGCTCCTCGGTTTCGTATTTGCTGGAGTTTTGCTGTATGCGCCGTACGCCTCAGCCGGAACGGCCCTCTTCACGGGGTTGCGCACGTACAGTGAACACTGGTGGTTCATGAAGGGACCATTCATTGTGCTCGAGTGGATCACGGGCGATCCGCTGCTGGCACGCCGAGCCGCGGCCGCGATAGTGATCGGGGTCATCGGCTGGACCGCTTCGCGGCGATACGATCTCGAACGGACACTCCTCTGGGTCCTGGGCGCGGGCATGATTCTGACCCCGACGCTGCACCCATGGTACGTGTTGTGGATGCTCCCGATGGCCGCCCTCCGTTCGAGTCGACCCTGGATCCTCCTAAGCGGCCTCGCATTCATCGGCTATTTCGGCCTCAGCACTTACCAGGAAGTCGGTATGTGGCCTCAACCCGGCTGGGCTCGTGCCGTGATGTGGCTCCCCTTCCTCATCCTGCTCGCGATCGACACCGCGCGCCATCGCCACGCCCTCGGAGAGCGCGGGTAATCCGAGTCCGACGTAGCCCGACAGGAAGAGTACGATGAAGGGGAGTTGCCCCCAGTATCCGCCTGCGACAGCCGCGCCGAGGTACGCCGTCATCACGAGCGCCATCCCGATCTTGGCTGCCGTATCGAACGGGATCGACAGAGCGCGGTATGCCCGCCGGCTCCCCTCCCCGCGTTTCGGGGTCCTTTCGAAGGGGTCGTCGGTCGACGCGAAGCCCCTGAGCACCGCCCGCGTCACGGGGACCGACAGGCCGATGCCGAGGGCCAGCGTCCTGAGGACCGAACGCAAACGCCCCTTACGTGGCACGCCGCGCTCCTCACCCGCCATCCAATAGAAGACCAGGAAGGGGAACGTCGCAGCCCCGAACAAGATCAGATCGAACCAAAGCAGGTGGTCGAGGCCCAGCGATCTTCTAGCGACCGCCGAGGGGAAGAGCAGAAAGGCCAGCGCCCAGGTGAGCGGGTGAGCCAGATGCCCGAGGAGGTGGATCGTCGCCTCGCACTTCACCATCCAAGAGTGCCGCCCTCGCAGGAGCTCTGGTAGGAGCTTCCGGCCGGTCTGGATGCCACCCTGAGCCCACCGCCGCTGCTGCACCTCGAGGGCCATTGCGGTTTCGGGAATCTCGGCGGGCACGGCCACGTCGTCGAGGTACACGAAGCGCCATCCCGCCATCTGCGCCCGGTAGCTCAGGTCGAGGTCCTCAGTCAGTGTGTCGGAGCGCCAGCCACCGGCTTCCTCCAGACAGGTCCTCCGCCACAACCCCGCGGTGCCGTTGAAGTTGAAGAAACACCCTCCGGCGTAACGGCCTCCCTGCTCATACAGGAAGTGGCCGTCGAGCAGGAACGACTGCGCCG
>JBDGVT010000126.1:0-8786 GCA_039585495.1 Gemmatimonadota bacterium
TTCCGGTTTCCATATCGGGGGTGAGATTCCCGGCATCGGGCCAATCAGGAGGTGTGCCCACAATCGGGCCGCCGGCAAACAGGGGTCCATGACAGCCGACGCATGCGGCGGTCAAATACTCCCCGAAGGCGACGGTGGGAGCCTCCTCCGGTTGCGAGAATTCCTCGTCCGCGTGGTCGATGTCTTCCGCCGGCAGCAGTGGCACCTGACCTGCCAATAGCAGGGCCCGTGCCAGCGGACCCACCCTATTCTCCATCGGTTCGGTATCGACCGGCGAGAGCGTCTTCAGCCAGCTCACGAGAGCGCCGAGGTCTTCGGGGCCGAGCGTCCGATACTCGTTCGACGGCATGATCAGCAGCGCGGACCCGTCAGGTCTTACCCCACTTCGAATCGCCCGCACCCAGTCGGCATCAGAGTAGAAACTGCCCGCGCCGTTCACCCCCGGCGTGAGGTTTCGCGCGGCTATATGACCGAAGAGCACGTCGTTGACGATGTCCTCCCCGCTGAGGTCGGCACCATGGCAGCCGTCGCATCCGCGCGTCTCTGCTACATGCCGCCCCCGTTCGATCGTCGCGGAGTCTACGCTGGTCGTGATCGCGGCGACGGGAACGTCGAAGGTGGCGCCGATCCTGATTGTCGACAGGGCGTACAGCGCCACGACGGCTAGAAACAGGAAGGTCGCAAGGCCCCCTATGAGACGAAGTATGATCTTCCTGGATTTCACGACGCCCCTTCGCCCGGCTCCCTGCCAGAAGCCTCGGCCTCCGATTCCCAAAGGCCCATGAAATACTCCTCGTACAGATCGGGGTGGGCTTTGTAGTCCTCCAGCCAGATTTCGAATGGAGGCAGAGCGACGCGTCGCGAGAGCCAATCGGTCGCGACCCGGACCATCTCGACATACGAGATATCCCCTTCGCCACCCTCCTCACGGAAGGCGCGATGAGCCAGCAGATAGATCTCGTCGGCACTCATATAGACGAGGAGATCCGCGACCTGCGCCGAGCAGTAGTCGTGGTACTTGGCGCGCAGGACGTTGAGCGGCTCTCCTGAGCCCTTCTTGCCCGCGTCCACTGCGGTCCTCCCGCCGGACGTGAAAAAACCTCCAGCCCCGTCAGCGCGGGACCGTGGTCCGATTCGCGCCTACGTTTGGACAAGAGGCCTCACCAACGCAAGGCTTTTCAGGGCTGCGGTCCGACGGCCTCGATCTCTGATGTCGATTCCGGAGCGTCACTCTGACGGAGATGTTGGTATATGGACCGACGCGTCAGACCGTAAAGCACGACCCGGCTCAGGAAGTCAGGATCATTCGCCTGGACCTCTTCGGCCTGAGCTGCGATGTCGCGTGGCAACCGAACGGAAAGTTGCACGGAACGCGTCTCCCACATAGACACACCTCACCCACGCTGGATTGTGGAAAAATACCTTTTCAGGAGCGCCGGGCTCGACGACCGGAGGGGGTGTCGGCTTCGGCAGGAGGCGCTAGCAACCTCAGGATGGCAAGTACTCTAAGATCGCTGTCCGACCCGCGCAACCCCTGAGTCGCGCCGAATGGAGGATTTTTCGTAAATCGTAAGTCGTTGTGCCGCAATGCCTTACAAATCCCCCAAAAACCCGAAACCAACTGTTCCCGAATCGAATCGCAGCTTAATCTCTAGTGCGCTCGCAGAGCGGAAGTGTAAGAGGCACACAGGGTTTGGAGGATCGATCCGAGTAGGATCTGCACCTCGATCGCCGTACGATTATTTACAAAAACCGACTACGGCAACGCGGAGCGGAGAAACGCCTGAAGGGTGTCCGTCTCGAAGCTCAGAAAGCGCTCGCGGAGCTCCGCCGGCCCCGCTTCTCGGAAGATGAGGGCGGTCCGATGAACCGTCCCAGATGGACGCTGCTCGAAGGCGATGTGTCCCCGCCAGGCGTCGGAGTCCCGGAAGGACCGGAGGTGTGCGATCCACGTGGCCCCAGCGTGATCGACCGTGCGGGCTTCGAGCGTCGCCGGTGCCATCGCGGTCGGCGCGTCGGGTGAGTCATCCAGGTCCCGAAGATGGGCTTCCGGGTTCCGGGCAACGTCCTCCCTCCACACCTCGAAGGGTGGCAGGGGGAGCAACTCCTCGCAGTACTTCAGGAGTGCCGCCAGAGGATCGACACCGCCCCCCGCAGGCACTCCGTTCATTCGGAGCGCCTTTCGGTACAGTGGCCTGATGACCTCTCGTGGCAACAGGCGAACCAGAGCGCGAGCCTGCCGAAGACGGTACGCGTCGTAACGAGCGCGGAGTTCCTCTGTTCCCGGTTGAAGAAGCCCGAGATCGAATGCCTCAGCCGGGGCGGTCGTCAATGGACGACGTGTGACCCGGTGATCGGCGGCGGTACCTGTACCATCTGCGTCATCGGCTCATGGATGTGGAGACCGGCCAAGGTCTCACGGGCGCCGAACGTCTCGAGGACCCGCTCGAGCGGCGCGAACCGATCGGGCTCGAAGCGTGCCATCATGGCCGCGAGGCCACGCCTCATGCTGGCCAGGACCGCGCGCGCCTCGGCAAGCGTCGTCGGGAGCGGAAGCCGCACGTGATACGTGATCGAATCCGCATCACCGACGGGCTCTTCTCGTCGGAGCGCCGCGACCGGGAAGGCCTCTGCGAGCGCATGCTCCAACTGGGGATCCGGATCGCGGAACACGGTGCGGAACGCGAGCGCACAGGCGTCGTAGTCCAGGTATGCCCGCGTAAGGCGTCCCGGTCCGAGCACGAAGCGGATGGACGTACCCTCATGGAGGTCGAGATCGCGGCAGATGTCGCGGAATCCGACACGAAGGAACGTAGGACGAGTCAGCGGACCGAATCCGATCCGCTCCAGAATCCGGAGACCGAGTCGGAACCCGTAGCGTTGGAGCGGCTCCTCCTCACGTGTCGAAGCGGCGGCAGTGATCAGCTCCGAAACGTGCTCGACCGTAGGGTCATAGACCCAGTCGAGAACGACGAGCTCCGTGCTCAGGTCGAGAACCTTCAGCCTACCGCTTCCAAGGTCGAGGACTTCGGAGGTCGCGGCGTATCGGCCCTCAACGACCAGGGCCAGACCGATGTCCTCGATCCTGCCTCCGGGCGAATCCATCTCGTGCACGTCCCTGTATTGCACCACCGCCCGTGTGAGGGGCAGTTCACACACTCCCGGCACATCCCCCATTGCCTCGAGGTGAGCGTCGGCTGTCGTATTCACCTGCATGCATGTCCTCCGGCATCAAAAAGACCGCCCGGACGATTCATTCGGAGACAACAAACCCGGCTCTCGCCGGGTTCGGTTTCGAAGCGGTCAGACTCAACGATAACAATCTGTTTACGACGAGAGCAAGGAAAAATCCGGGTCGTGCACGCCATTTATCTTGCAGCTGACCACACCGCCGATCATCTTCCGTTAACTGCCCTGCCCCCAAACACATCCGTCCCCACGGCTACGAGGACCCGTCCGCCTCGATGACCACCCTGAGCGCTCGATGACAATCCTCAGCGAACGTCGGCGCTCCGTCGCTTTTTTGGAAAGTGGCGACGACACCTGGGCATGCTTCCTCGTCACCTTCCCTGCCACCGACGAGACGTGGCACGGATACTTCTCGTTCCGGCCCAGCCACAGCGAGCTCCAGGCCGACGAGGTCAGGACGACGGATATCTTCGTCGAGGCATCGGAAGCCGAGATCCACGAAAAGGCCCGCAGCCTCGGGCGCCCCCTCCTACTCGGACTGCTCGATTCCGCTGTCCATGCAAACGGGCGAGCCAACGGCACCGATCCCCATCTTCGCGGTCGGTTCCGTTCACTCCTCAAGGAGAACGCGGTCGAGATCGCCGGGGAATGGCCCCGTGAGGAGGATACACCGGCCAAGGCCGAGATCGACCGACTGCGATCCTTGTACGAATCGTACCGCCTCGACCAGGTGTCTCATCTCATCTGCCTGGTCGAGCCGGACAAATTCGACGCAGCGGTCGACGAGATCCTCGAGGGTGAGAGCATCGATTTTCGCACGAAAGATCGGGTACAGTTCGCGATGATGGTGGTGGATCACATCGAGCGCCTCCTTCCGCTTCCCGACTTCGAAACGTGGGCTCAGGACTTCATAGACCACCCGGACGCCTATCGGGTGTACACCCATACGCTCCATCGCGAGGGGCGGTTGCCCTGAGCCGTTGCCCCGTCTAAAGGACAGGTTTAGCTTTTCAAGCTCTACTGTTGGAACCAGTCAAAGGGGTTGATCGTCTTGGAAGTCGTCGTTCAGGATAACGAGAGTCTCGACCGGGCACTCCGCCGCTTCAAGCGGAAGGTGCAGCGCTCCGGACTCTATTCCGAGCTGCGCAAGCGTCGGTTCTATGAAAAGCCGAGCGCTCAGCGGAAGCGGAAGAAGGAAGCTGCGATTCGCCGCGAACGTCGGCGTCAGCGCAGGAAGCGCCCGACTACATAGGCGTACTCGAGCGACATTTTCGAGGCGGTCCTCCTGAATAGGGAGGGCCGTTTTTTTTGCGCTACGCCACTCGGCGGATGAATAGCGTATCGAGAGACGCCCACCCTTCCAGGGCCTCCGGTGGTAGGTGCGTCCACGTGAAGCTGATGAGCAGGCGATTCCAGCCTCGAAGGGTCCTTGCCTCTGTCGGCGTCATGCCGGCGACGGCGGCCATCATCCGGCAGAGGTTTCCGTCGGAGGTGAAGCCCAGTCTCCGAGCGGCCATCGCAACCGTCACGTCACGGTCCGAAAGCAGGTCGGACACTGCCATCATCCGCAGCCAGCGAAGGTAGCTGTGCGGCGATGGTAACTGCCTGCGCCTGAACTTCGCCTTGAGGGCCCCCCGACTGGTCCCACACGCATGAGCCAGCTCATGCAGACTCGTGTAGTGCGCCGGGAACTCGAGGATCCTGCGCGCGAAGGCACGGAGAGGACGAGGAAGCTGCGCACCGGTCGCCTTGGTGAGGTCTGCCAGGGTACGGTCCACGCGACTGCGCTCTGTACTGGCTCGATCCATCAGGAGCGAGAGTCGATCGGTGAGAAAGTCCAGACGGGTCGGAGGCAGCTCGACCATACGTCTCTCGAACTCCCATCTCCGCAACATCGTATCGTCCAGCTCCAACAATCCGATGCCCTTGGCCGGAGCGGGTCTGCCATCGTCACGGATGCGCACGACCAGCCGCGGAAACCCCAGGTCCAAGGCATCCGTAGCCAATCTGGCCTCAAGCACGACGTCCTCTTCGGGGTGTGCGGCTCTGCACACGGCCCTTCGGAGATAAGGGTCAGATACCTGGACGACGATCATGGGCGAGTCCGTTCGACACGGGGTGTCGATTCAATCTGAGTGTTCAGCCGGAAACACGCCAACCCCCGGCGGATGAGCGCGGCATCCCCGGGCTCGGGGATGCCGCAAGACTCAGATGGGGAGCGCGACCGGCTTCTCGCCGGACCAATCGTAGAAGCCCTGACCACTCTTTCGCCCGAATCTGCCCATGGACACGATTCGCTTCAGGAGCGGTGGCGGAGCGTATCGCTCTTCCCTGTACTCGTCGTACATGATCTCGCTGATCTTGTGGAGGGTGTCGATACCGACGAAGTCGCACAGGACGAACGGTCCCATCGGGTATCCACATCCGAGCGTCATACCGGTATCGATGTCCTCGATGGTGGCCACACCCCGCTCGAGCTGACGAATCGCGTCGAGCATATACGGAACCAGGAGCAGGTTGACGACGAACCCCGAGTTGTCCTTCGCTGCGATCGGCACCTTGCCGAGTGCCTTTGCGAAGGCAAAGGCACGGTCGAAGCTCTCATCGCTGGTGGCGATCGTTCGCACCACCTCGACCAGCTTCATGACGGGCACCGGATTGAAGAAGTGCAGCCCCACGAACCGATCGGCACGCTCGGTAGCGGCGGCCATGTCCGTGACCGTAAGAGAACTCGTGTTCGACGCGAAGATGGTCCCCTCGCCGCAGAGGCCGTCCAGCGCCCCGAAGAGCTCGTTCTTGGCCTCGAGATCCTCGACGATCGCCTCGATGACGAGGTCGCAGTCGGCCAGCTCCGTAACTTCCGTCGTGAACGAGAGACGCCCCCACGCAGCGTCACGATCCTCGGCGGTGAGCTTCTCCTTCTCGACCGCTCGGTCGAGCGACTTCCGGATTCTCTTTTCACCGGCTGCTAAAAAGTCCTCGTTAACCTCCCGGACCCGCACGATGAATCCGCTCTTCGCGGCCACCTCGGCGATACCGCTCCCCATGAGCCCACAGCCCACGACTCCGACTTTGCTGATATTCACAACGCCTCCGTTCAGTTCGTGTTCAGCGATCGCGCACGTCGTCATCGATGTCGATCAGATCGCGCGCAACACCATGAAAATGGCGCTTGACCCAGCGTCTCCAAGAGGCAGGGGGAGGCTCGAGCGACACACCCATCTCAAGTGAATCTAGCACTGCCTCAACCTCGGTCCGAACCTCGCGAAGCTTCTTCTTGTGGCTGCGGCCGACCGCGTGGGCGATGCCAGTCCAAATCCCCGCGCCGACCACGACCCCCGCCCCGACAGCGAGTCCGACCGGAGCGACCGCGGCGAGCCCGATCCCCGCAACCGTACCCAGGGCACCTCCTACGGTCCCTCCACCGAAGACGGCGCCAGCCACGTCATCCGAACGCGTACCCGGGTCGACGAGAAACTCGACCAGGGTCCGACCTTCACCAACGTCCTCGAGGGTCACTTCCACCGACCGGGCCGAGGCGACGTAGTACTTCCTCGAACTGAAGCTGGCGGCTCTGGCCAACTGCGAGGCCCAGTCCACCGCAGGTCGATATTGGAGAATGCCAATTCCCCTTCGGACCGGTTGGAGCAATCGCGAAGCGACCAGGAATTCATCAATCTCGGCGGAGAGCTTCTTCGGCTCGCCGGCAACCACGCGCGACGCGCGAATGGTGGACGGGCCGAACACCCGGTCGAGTACTCCGCCCGCTTCGACCCCGCTCCGGACATCCGACAGGGCTCTGCGAACATGAGCGTCCGACAAACCCACTTCTCCGGCGATTCGAAAGAGCTCCCCCTCCGTGAGCGCCCCGTCCGCTCCGTCCGGATCGGACGTCGCGAACTCTGCCGCCCTTCGGATGACCGCGTCGAATTCGCGCCGGGTCAGACTCCGGTTCTCGGTGTCTCCCATCGGGTACCGAGCGGCCGGTGCCTAGAGCGCCTCGACGACGACCGCGCCACCCTGTCCGCCCCCGATGCAGGCAGAGCCCAGTCCATACTTCAATCCGCGCCGGCGAAGTTCGTGAATCAGGTGGATCGTAATCCGAGCCCCGGACGCCGCCAGCGGGTGTGTGACGGCAATCGCGCCCCCGTTCACGTTCGTCTTGTCCGGGTCGAGTCCCAGTTCCTTCTCGACGGACTTGTACTGCGGCGCGAACGCCTCGTTCACCTCGACGAGATCCATGTCGTCCAGTTCCAGACCCGCTTTCTCCAACGCGAGGCGTGAAGCCGGCGCAGGTCCGATCCCCATCACCTGCGGCTCCACTCCGACGAAGCCCCACGACACGATGCGACCGATCGGAGCCACCCCGTTGGCGGCAGCCCACTCAGCACTGGCCAGTACAGCGCTCGCAGCCCCATCCCCAATACCACTGGCGTTTCCGGCGGTGACCAACCCGTCTTTCCTGAAGTAAGGGCGCAAGGCTCCGAGCGCCTCCATCGAGGTATCCGGACGCATGTGTTCGTCAGCCGCGTACGTGGTGTCTCCCTTTCTCGAACTGATGACGACGTCCGCGATCTCGGCATCGAAGTAGCCCGCATCCCAGGCCGCCTTCGCCCTCTGCTGCGAAGCCACGGCCACCTGGTCCGCCTCCTCCCGCGTAACGTCGTACCGGTCGGCCAACTCTTCCGCGGTCTGCGCCATCGTCAGGTCGCAGTTCGTGTCCATGAGCGACTCCCACAGCAGGTCCTCCATCTGCTTGCCTGCCGGGCCCAGACGCAGCGCCTTGCCCCACCGGGCACCGCGAATGACATGAGGAGCCTGACTCATGGACTCGGCCCCTCCGGTGAGGCAAACATCGGCTTCACCCAGCACGATCTCCTTGGCCCCCTGCACGATGGCTTCGAAGCCGGAACCGCACAGCCGGTTGACGGTCAGCGCCGGCTTCTCCTGAGGAATCCCGGCCCGAAGGGAAACGTGGCGAGCGAGATAGATGGAATCGGCCGAAGTCTGGAGAGCGTTACCGATGAAGGTGTGGTCAACCTGATCGGCGGTGATCCCGGCGGCCTCGATCGCAGCCTTGCTGCTGATGACGCCCAGGTCGGTGGCCGTGAAGTCTCGAAGCGATCCTCCGAAGGTGCCGAAACCTGTTCGTTTTCCAGACAGGACGACGACGTCGCGCGCGTGACCCTGCGTAGCCATGGTGCCTCGATCGTAAAGTGGAAGAGGTGTATGTCGGGCCTTCAGCTACCCCCGGATGTCCTCGCAGTTCACCGGTCACCGGGGGTCCCTACCGTCGGGGAAACCCGGCCGTGCCATCGTTTCTCGAACGAGCCAGATATGGCGACGGTTGTGCGCCAATAGCGTGGCGAACCCGGTCCCCAGAGAGAAGCGCAGGAGCGCCATGAAGGGGGACCCGAAGCGGACCCTGCCGAGGTCGAGACCCCGCGCAGCTTCCATCTGGTCGGCCAGTTCGTGCTGTAGCCCGGTGAACGTGCCGAGCGCCTCGGACGGATTCGCCGCCGGGTCTGGAACCATCGAACGGAACGTCTTGAGTCGCCTCTTGGGCGGCGCGTCGAGTGACGCGGCAAACCGGGTCG
>JBDGVT010000127.1:0-8690 GCA_039585495.1 Gemmatimonadota bacterium
TTTCGCGTTCAGGTCGAAGGGCACGGCGAAGAGGCCCCCATCGAAGTGGGTATAGAGTATGTGGCCCGTCTCGATGTACGTCGGGTTGGTGCCCTCCCGAACGACTTCGTAGCTCGTGTCGGACACGAGGTCGAAGAGCGTGATCGGGCCATCGAATCCGGTTTGTGCGAGGATCGCCTCTCCGTCCGGAAGAAAATGAACTGCAAGCAAGAGGTTGGTTTCGGTCCACGTCCTCGGGACACCTCCCGTGCCGGCGACGCGTTCTCTGCCGATCACGATTTCTCCGGCCCGACCCCAATGGACCCACTTCAGTCTCCGATTGTCGACGGCGTCCACTCCCACTGAGAGCGGCGCCCCACCGGCGACGGCGACGCGCATGAGCCCGTCATCGGGGTGGTCGTACGCGACCCACAGGCCATCCGGAGAGAATGCCGGAACTCGGGCGCCTTCCGTACCCGACAGGGCTCGGAAGTCGGGCTCGTGCGCGTGGCGCACATAGAGCGGTGATCCCGTGCCGTCTCTGAGCTCGACGACATAGGTGCGTCCGTCCGGCGAGATCGTCACCTCCGCTCTCTCGGACGGGTCGTCCACACCGAGGTCGAGGGTGAGCCGGCTGGGCCCCTCCGAGGCAACCGACCCAAGCCCCCCCAGCCATCCCCAGGCCGAGAGCCCCGCGAAGAGGACCGTGGAGACGGCGAGCGCTGGCACCAGCCATGGACGCGGTCGCGGGCTCGTTGAGCGAGCGGTCGTGGTGCCCGGGGGCGCGACCCCCGGCTGAGGCCCGGTCCGCTGGGCCGGCGAGTAGCGGAACGATTCATCGAGCAGGGCTTCACGGAACGCAACGGCGCTCTCGAACCGATCCGCTGGCAGCTTCTCGATCGCCTTGGACACCGCGGCCCCGACATGTGTGGGTGCGGTGCGACGAAGCTCGGTGAGCGGGCGCGGCTCTTCGGTGAGGATGCGGACCAGGATCGACTGCGCGGACGGCCCGGTGTGCGGTGGCTGGCCCGCGATCATCTCATAGAGGACGCACCCCACGCTATACACGTCGGAGCGGGCGTTGAGGTCTCGATCGGCCGACGCCTGCTCGGGCGACATGTAGTGTGGCGTTCCGAGGCTGAGGCCCGTCTCGGTCATGCGCCCGCCACCCGCAGCGCTGATCGCCAGCGCGATGCCGAAGTCCGAAACAACGGGCCGACCCTCGTGCAGCAGGATGTTAGCGGGCTTGATGTCCCGATGGATGACGTCTCTGCGGTGCGCATAGTCGAGCGCGTCCGCCACATCCCGCGCGATCTCCACTGCCTCGTCGACGGGGAGCTGCTTCTCACGGTCGATGCGTTCGCGGAGCGTCTCTCCCTCTACGTACGGCATCACGTAGTAGAGGAAGCTGTCGGCCGCACCGGAGTCGAAGAGTGGCAGGATGTGAGGGTGCTGGAGCCCGGCGGTCGTCTTGATCTCGGCGAGGAAGCGTTCGGCGCCGATCACCGCTGCCAACTCGGGTCGTAGCACCTTGATCGCTACCTGGCGCTCATGCTTGAGGTCGTTGGCCAGGTAGACCGTGGCCATCCCACCCTCGCCGAGCTCGCGTTCGATCGTATAGCTGCCCTCTAGGGCAACATTGAGGCGGGTTACGGCGTCCGACATGGTAGCGCGTTGCGGCGAGAGGGGTCGACGACCCGCAACATCCCATGCGCACCGCGAGTCCCGCAAGCCGCGTATCCTCACACCGCTGCAACTAATCCATCGGTTCACCCGTCTACCCTTATGTAGAGAACGATATATAGACATCGACATTTATCCCGAGGTCTCATGTCTCCCATACGCCTGACCCAGCCCACTGCGCTGATTTTACAGGCCCTTGCAACGGGTCGACGGCACGGATTTCAGATCATGGAGGTCACCGGATTGCAGAGCGGGACAGTCTATCCGGTACTGCGACGCCTCGAGCGTGAGCTCGCAGTCGAGTCGGAGTGGGAGGATGAGGAGGAGGCCAGTGCGGCGGGACGCCGAACCAGGCGGGTGTACGTGCTCACGGAGTCGGGCCAGCTCCTGGCCGAGCGGGCGCGTCAGCGGCTGGCCGACGCGCAGCGTCTTCTATCCGCGTCCGGGCTGGCCGATATGAATCCATCTGGGGCCAACGGCTGATGACCCGGGGCGTCATCAGCGTCTGGCTCCGAGTCGTGAGCCTCATGGTACCTGCCGCCGAACGGGTCCGATGGCGCAATGAGTGGCATGCAGATGTGGAGGACGTCGAGGCGTCCGGAGCAGGGTTGGGCGAGTTGTTCGGGTTGGCTCTCGGAATCGCCGGGGCCGCAGCGAGTTTTCGCTTCGAGGGGGCGACGATGGACGGGTGGACGAAGGAAGTGGTGCTTGCGGTGCGAGGGCTCATGAGGCGCCCCGGGTTCACGGCGATCGCCGTGCTCACGCTCGGCATGGGGATCGGGGCGAACTCCGCGATCTTCAGCGTCGTGAACGGCGTGATCCTCGAGCCTCTCCGGTATCCGGACTCGGAGAACCTCGTCATGCTGACGTCGTCCTTCCCGACGATGGGCTTCGACGAATTCTGGATCTCGCCACCGGAGTACATGCAGATCTCCGAGAGTGTGCGTTCGCTCCAGACGGTGGGGGCGTTCAGGGCCACACAGGCCAGCATCGGGGCGGACGAACAGCCTGAGCGGGTCAACTCTGCGATCGCGTCCTCCACGCTCTTCGAGGCCCTGGGTGTCGCGCCCCAACTCGGCAGGTACTACACGGTAGACGAGGACCAGCCCGGTGGACCGCCGGTGGTCGTCCTCTCGTACGAGCTCTGGCAGCGGTCCTTTGGCGGAGACCGGTCGATCCTGGGCCGTTCGATCGAGGTGAACGGGACCATGACCGACGTGATCGGCGTCATGCCCGAGAACTTCGACGTCGACGACTCACAGATCGAGTTGTGGCTCCCTCTTCAGCTCGATTGGACGAATCGGGCGAATTTCGGGTCGCACTACCTCTATCTGGTCGGGCGCCTCGCCCCGGGCGTGCTCTTCGAGTCCGCGGTGAGTGAGGTCGCCGGCTTCGTAGAGAGGTATCCCGACGAGACCCCGCAGGGCCACATCGCGACGGATACGCACCCGCTGAACCTGGTGGAGCTTCAAGAGGAGGTCGTCGGCGACGTCCGTCCTGCGCTCTTCGTGCTGTTGGGCGCGGTTGGCTTCGTGTTGCTGATCGCCTGCGCGAACGTGGCCAATCTCCTGCTGGCTCGGGCGCAGGATCGACACAAGGAGGTCGCCGTTCGCGCCGCGATGGGGGCGGGCCACGGAAGACTGCTCCGCCAGTTCCTTACCGAAGGGGTCGTGCTCTCGGCGGCGGGTGCGGTGCTCGGGATCGGGCTCGCCTGGCTCTCCCTCGACTTGTTGCAGGCCGCCGGACCGGGTGACCTCCCCCGGCTCGCGGAGATTCGTCTCGATGGCACGGTGCTGCTCTTCACCAGCGGCATCGCCATCGCGACCGGGATCTTCTTCGGGTTGGCACCGACGAGACACATCACGATCGGAGCACTGGGTAATGCGCTCCGGGAAGGTGGGACGAGGTCTACCTCTTCGGCCGGACAACGCCGGCTCCGTTCACTCCTCGTGGTGAGTGAGACAGCCCTCGCGTTGATCCTCGCGGTTGGAGCCGGACTGATGATTCGGAGCTTCGGGGCGCTCAACTCGGTCGAGCCCGGCTTCGAGCCGGACGGCCTCCTGACGTTCCAGGTCTCCCTGCCCAACGCGAACTACCCGGACAGTGAGTCACGGCTCGAGTTTCAGCGGAACATCCTCGCGAATCTGTCCAGTTCGCCCAGTGCGACGCATGTCGCAGCCATGTCGGGGCTACCTCCGGTTCGGTCCTTGAACGCGAACGACACACAGTTCGAAGGAATCGTGCAAACGCAGGATAGCCCGCCGCAGAACGTCGACTTCTATCAAACGGTCACCACCGATTACCTCGAGACCATGGGCATCGAGATCGTCGAGGGCCGTGGTTTCACCGCATCCGATGACGCCGGTGCCGTACCCGTGGTGCTCGTCAACGAGAGTCTCGCCCGACGGTTCTACCCCGGGGAGAGCGCGATCGGGAGGCGTGTCGATCCGAGCGGCAGCCCGCAGACCTTCCTCGAGATTGTCGGGGTGGTCGCTGATGTAAAGCAGGCGGGGCTCGACGAGCCCACGGGCACCGAAGTGTACTTCCACTATCCGCAGGCCGCCTCGTTCGGAGGAGTCCCCGGGACGATGAACTTCGTCGTGGCTACCGAGGGCGATCCAACGGCGCTCGCGGGTGCCGCACGGAGTGCCGTGTGGGGCCGGGACGGCTCGCTCCCGGTGTCTGGCCTCCAGACGATGACGGACGTTCTCGGCGATGCCGTCGCGAGGGCGCGTTTCCTCACGACACTGTTGGCCGCCTTCGCGGGCCTCGCTCTGCTGTTGGCCGCAGTCGGGACCTACGGGGTCATGTCCTACGCGGTGACACAGCGTGGTCGAGAGATCGGGATCCGGATGGCCATGGGTGCGGAGGCCGGGAAGGTGCAGCGCCTCGTGCTCGGCGAGGGGCTGAAGGTCGCCGCGTTCGGGCTGGTCATCGGAATTGCCGGAGCCTGGATCCTGACTGGCATCCTGGAATCGATGCTCTTCAACATCGACGCTCGAGATCCGGTGAGTTTCGCGGCCGGGCCGATTCTACTCACGGCGGTCGCGCTCGTGGCCTGCTGGCTCCCGGCGCGCCGTGCGACGCGACTCGATCCGGTTACGGTGCTGAGAGAGGAGTAGGGCGGCATCGGAGCTTGCGGAGTGGACTGACGGGGAAGGATGATGACGATGACGGTGAGGACGACGTGTGCGCTCCTGCTCTTGAGTGGGTGCTCTCTGGTCGGCGCGACTGACGGGGACGAGAGGGCTCGAACACAGGAAGTCGCATTCGAGAGCGAGGGGGTCACACTGGCCGGCACGCTCTGGCTCCCTGAGGGCGCGGGGCCGCACCCGGCAGCGGTGTTCGTGCATGGATCGGGGCGAGCTTCACGCAATAGCGCGAGCAACGTAGCAGCTAACCTCAATCGACTGGGGATCGCCGTTCTCGGCTACGACAAGCGTGGAGTCGGGGGCTCCGGTGGGACATACGAAGGCCGCAACAACGCGTCAGAGCAGAATCTGATGCTGTTGGCTCGAGACGCAGCGGCCGGTATCGCGATGCTTCGTGGGCACTCGGCCATCAATCCGGACGGGATCGGACTGTGGGGCGTAAGTCAGGCTGGTTGGATCGTCCCAGCGGTCGCGGTCTTGGACGGGCGCGTCGCATTTACTGTGCTGATGTCCGGGCCGACCGTGACGGTGGGAGAAGAGAACTACTACAGCGAGCTCACGGGAGATAACAGCGGGACCAGGGCCACACTCTCGCAGGAGGAGATCTCTCGTCTGCTTTCCGAACGTGGTCCATACGGATTCGACCCTCAGCCCTACCTGAAGCAGCTGTCGGCACCAGGGCTCTGGCTGCTGGGATCCGCAGACGAGAGCATTCCGATCCCCGAGACAGTGGCGATCCTCGATCGACTCGTCGCAGACCATTCCAGGCCGTTTTCATACCGAGTCTGGGCGGGCGCCGACCACGGCTTGCGGGTCAATGGACGTCAGGTCGAAGAGTTCTGGGCCGAGCAGGAGGTCTTCCTCTTCGATGTGGTCGGGCTACCTCGGGGGTAGAGTCGGCAGGTCGGGTCCAGGGCGCCTACCCGGTAGCTCCGGCGACTCCGCACCACTCCTCAGCGTGTATTGATCCAGCCCGGTCTGGAGCTCCTCGACGATCTGACCCCTGGCACCGACCAACAGCCACGGAACGATGAGTGCAGGGCTGAACCCGTACAGTTGAGTCTTGATGTGGGCGAATTGCTGGAGCGCTGTAAGCCGTTGCCAGAACTGGTTCTCATCGCGGAGCTTGATCTCGATCATTCCCCAGCGCGATGCGTGGATATCGACGATCTCATGCCAGGGAATCAGTCCCGAGTGCCACCAGTGGCTGTTGTCGATCACGCCCTCTTCCGTGATCCGAAGCCCGGGGTCCTCCCTCGTCAGTTGCTTGAGCGCGAACCCAGCGTGGAACCCGAAGATCAAGGCGAGCAGGAAGGCAAGAGGGTGGCCGGTCGAAATCAGGCCGATCGCCGTGACGCCGGACACCGTGAGCCAGCCGCCCCAGAACGTCGATGACGCGGGAATGTGCACGAACGGGCGCTCGGCTACGTCTCGGTCCATCGCGGACCTCTCCGGGTCCGGCAGTGCTACGTGGTGCCGAAGATGTCCACGTGTGGTTCGCCATTGGAGCCGATCCAACCGCGGTACATCCCCGGCGTGTTGAAGCATAGTTCGACCCGCCCTTCGGAGTCGAGCGCGACGAGTCCGCCGGAGCGCGGGACCTGCTTCCCGAGCACGTCGAAGACGACGGCGCGTACGGCCTCCGAGAGCGAGGCGTTGGCGTGCTCCATGCGCGCGTGGACGTCGTATGCGGTCGCGTTGCGAATGAAGTATTCGCCCCACCCGGTGCACGACACAGCACACCGGCTCGACGCGTAGGTGCCTGCTCCGATGATCGGTGTATCGCCCACGCGTCCCCACATCTTGTTCGCCATTCCTCCGGTAGACGTCGCTGCGGCGAGTCGTCCGGCATCGTCGAGGGCGACCGCTCCCACGGTGCCCGACTTCCCGTCGGCGGACATGGGGACTGGGTCGTCGCCCAGCACGTTCGGGCGGGCCGCACCACCGGCTTGCTTCGCGGCTTGCATCTCGGCCCAGCGCCGATCGGTGTGGAAGAAGGCCGCGTCCGTTTCCTCCATGCCCTGTGCTCTCGCGAAGGCTTCTGCTCCTTCGCCGATGAGCATCAGGTGCTCGGACCGTTCCATGACGAGTTGTGCGAGATGGACGACGGAGCGCACGCCGGTCACTCCGGCGACGGCACCCGCATCGAGTGTGGATCCGTCCATGATCGAAGCGTCCATCGTGACAACGCCCCGCTCGTCGAAATTCGATCCTCGGCCTGCATTGAAAAGAGGCGAGTCTTCCATGACCTGGACGGCGGCTACCGTGGCGTCCTTCGAGCTCCCACCACTCACGATCACCCCGTGTCCCGCGATCAGCGACTCAGCGAGCGTATCGCGATAGTCCCTTTCGAGGTCAGGCGTCAGCGCATCCGGCGAGAGCGTGCCCACACCCCCGTGGATCGCCAGGCCCTGCGTGATCCGAATGTCCTCGATCATCGAGACGTCCCGCCTTCCTCGTCGAGCCGTCGCAGCTCTTCGATCACGATGGCCCACGTTGACGACATCGGGGCGATGACTTCGAAATGCCCGGATTCGGGTGCTTCGACGAGCGAGACCGGCGAAGCGCCAGCCTCGACCGCGGCCGCATAGTACGCCCTGCCGCTGGGTCCCCAGCTCCGATCAAACGCACCGACGACGAGCCGTTGAGGCACACCCCGGGGCATGAGCCGCATCGGTGACACGGCATCGTAGCGCTCCGGAACCTCGGCCGGACCGCCACCCATCAACCCGTCGACAACACCGCCGCAGACGTTCGCGGCGTGAAGCGCGCCCAGAGTAGGTGCCGGGGCGAGCCCGAGTACTCCGCGGATCGGAAGGGGCTCATCGACGTGCACCTCGCTGGATGCAGGGATCTGCGGTCTGGCCGCTGCCCAGAGCGCGAAGTTCGCTCCCGCGGAATGGCCAGCCGCGTATACACGATCCAGGTCGAGGTCGTGATCGTCCGCCAGCGCCCGGAGGTGGTCGAGTCCCATCGCTACATCGAGGAAGGTGTTCGGCCACCCACCGCCTTCGTCGCCCACCCTCCGGTATTCGATACTCCAGACGGCAAAGCCCTCATCCGCGAGCCCCTGTTCGGCGAGGCCCGCGTGCTGGATGTCGTACATGGACAGGTAGCATCCGCCATGCACGAACGCGACGACGGGATGGGGTCCCTCACCCTCCGGCAAGCGCAGATACCCGAATTGCAGGGCCTCGTCGCCGTACTCGATCCGGTGGTCCGCCTCGGGGTAGGGCGCGTCCAACAGATCGTTCGGGCCGAGGAGGTCCTGGGCTCCGATCGCAGCAGGCGTGGCGAGACAGACGGCAAGCGCGAGAAGCCCGCACCCGGCCACCTCTGGCCTCGATCGGCGTCGGCCAACTGCTACAGACATGGGGATACGATCTCCACATGAACGCCCTTGGCCTCGAGTGCGGCGATGTCGACGCACGTTACGCTCGTGAAGCTGACGAAGACGAAATCGCCATCGCCGAGGCCGGTGTTGCTGATGAGGGGCTGGATATTGGCAAGGCCGGCGTTGCTATCGAGGTAGATGAGGCGCAGCCCGAGGAGCCCAGCCAGTGAGCTGATGTCCGTGATCGTGTTACTCGCCAGGGAGAGCTCGGCCAGACTGGTCAGTCCGCCCAGGGCACTGACGTCGGTGATGGTATTCCCGGTGAGGAAGAGCTGCGTGAGGTTGGTCAGCCCGCTGAGTGGGCCGATATCCGAAATCGCGTTCCCACCGAGAATCAGGTTGGACAGGTTGGTCAGACGACTCAGCACACTGATGTCGGTGATCGAATTCCCGTCCAGAGAAAGCACCGTGAGATCAGTGAGCGAGGCCAGGGGACTGATGTCCGTGATCTCGTTGAAACTGAGCGTAAGCGAGCGAAGGTC
>JBDGVT010000128.1:0-8615 GCA_039585495.1 Gemmatimonadota bacterium
CGAGCCGTTCGGTACGACGACCTCGAACGATCCCGTGCCCTCCGTTGTCGAATTCGGTGACACCTCGAGGATCGACGGGTTCGAACTCGTCACCGTCACCGTCACGCCACCGTGATTCGACAACGGGAGCTGGAAGCCGGTCGACTGGTGGAGACCGGCGCCGACCGTACGGCCCTGAGTCGCAATCACCGGAGGGGCGACGACGCTGACCAACACGGAGTCTCTAACCACCCCCGCCGAGCTCACGACCAGATACGCGGAGCACGGTAGTGTGGTGCTCCCTCCATAGGTGACCGAGGTGGTCTCCGAGATCAGCCCCTCCGGGATGGTCAGGGATGGGGCCGACCCAACGCACCCTGCGTCTGCGCTGGTAAGCGTTACCGGGAGTCCACCGGCAGGCGCCGCGATCGGAGTACCCTGACTCTCGAAGGTGATGAGGATCGTTTCGGTGAACTCGCTCCCGAGCGTGAACGAGGTCCGTTGGATGTCCAGCTCGGCGGTGACCGACACTGCCGACGTGATCGAACCGTACTGCGCGTTCGAGACCGTCACATTGGCTGTTCCAGGAACCAGCCCGAGGAGGGTCGCGTTCGACGACTGCGCGCCCTCCATGATGAACACGGTTTCCACGTCCGGCCGCGTGACGCTCTCATCGTCCGACGTGACCGAAAGGCTCACACCCCCGACGGGCGCCGGCTCCGACAGCGTGATCGGCAAGGAGCGTTCGCCGCCAAAGGGCACGTTGAGCGTGGGCGGCAGCGTGTACAGCGCCACGGTGATCGTGATCGAATCCGCGCCCACACCCCCGTCCGAGTCAGCGGCCGTGGCGGTGATCAGATGGACGCCGGTCGAGAGCTGATCGGTCGCCATCGAGCCGGTCGTCCCGATTTCCCCGTCCAGGTTCGAAGTCCAGACGATCGACGCCGAGATCTCCCCGTCTTCGAAGTCGGTCGCCGTTCCCGTGAAGCTCACGAGATCACCGGGGTCGTAGATCGTGCTGTCGGCAGGGGCCGAGATGACGACCACCGGGAGTGCCGAAAGCGGGAAGTCGACGACGACCGTCGCCGAGTCATTCGACGACACGACGTCCGCTTGATCCAGGTCGGAGAGGTAGGCGGTGTTGGATGCCGAGCCTCCGGCCGCGCCAGGGTCGACTGTGACGGTGGTGCTCCAGGTGACCGTGTCGTCCTGGGCCAGCAACGGTATCGCCCAGATCGAATCTCCGTCGAGCGAGCCCGTGCTCACGGAGTGACTCGCCCCGAGGAAGGCAGCATCGAGCGTGTCGATGATCGTCAGTCCGGTAACCGGCCCGGGCCCATGGTTGATCACAGTGACCGTGAAGTTCACGGTGCTATCCGGCAGCGGGCTTGGGTTGTCGACGGTCTTGAGCACCTCGACGTCGACGTCGCGCGGCCCGATCGACAGGGTGACCGAAGAGGTGTCGTTCGCCGGATCGTTCCCCGACTGATCCAACGCCGATATCCAGGCGGAATCCGGAAGCGCCTGGCCAGCTCCGCCCACTGGAGTCGCGACGTCGAGGGTGAGCTCCGCAAACGCGGCGACCGCCAGGGATCCTACCGTCCAGACTCCCGACACGTCATCGAACGCCCCCTGGCCTGCAGATGACCCGATCAGCGTCAGTCCGGCATCGAGGAGATTCGTCACCTCGACACCCGTCACGTCCACCGCGCCGGAGACACTGCCGTTCGTGACCCTGACCGTTACCTGGATCGTGTCGCCGTCCGCTGGCGTGGTGTCGTTGGCCTCGACCCTGAGCGAAACGTCCGGGGCAAGAACGCTCACCGTCACAGACGCCGTATCATTCGCCGAAGACGTGTCCGCCTGCGCCAGCGATTGAAGGAGGGCAGTATTCGTGAGCGACGTACCAGCTGCCCCCGCATCGACCGATGCCGTGGTCATCCATGTCGCGGTGTCACCCTCGGCGAGCGACCCGATGGTCCATAGCGTGTCACCCTCCAGCGACCCGATCGAGAGGGTATGCGAGGGCGCAAGGAAGGAAGGGTCCAGCAAGTCGAAGACGTTTACCGTTGATACCGGACCGGGCCCGTGGTTCACGACGCTGACCGTGAACGTGACCGCGCTGTCGGGTAATGTCTCCAGGTTGTCGACTGTCTTGGCCACTTCCACGTCCACCGGTCGTGGCTGGACCGTGAGGGTGGCGACCGCGCCATTGTTGCTGAGATCGGCATCCGTCTGCGCCATCGCTGTCACGCCGGCGGAGTCCGCGAAAACCTGTCCTCCCGATCCGACCGGTGTCTCGAAGTCGATCGTGAGAGTGGAACTGGCCCCTACGGCGAGTCCACCGACGGTCCACACACCCGTCGAAGAATCGAACGTCCCCTGGCCCGCGATCGCCGAAATGAACCCGAGCTCGCTGGCGGCGCGGTTCGTGACGGCCAGGCCGGATACCGCGACGGCCCCCGTGCGGGTCTGGTTCGTGGCCAGAATGGTTACGCGAACCGTATCCCCGTCCACCGGCGACGGCTTGTCCACCGACACGGCCACCGAGACGTCTGGAGTCGGGTCGTCGGTCTGGACATTTGTCGGGCCGTCCTTGGATGTGCACGATCCGATGAGGATCGCGAAACCCGTAAGGGCGACGAGGCGACGGGGGGGCAGGATTGTCATGGGGAACCTGTATGGTGCAACGGGATCGTGATCCCGCGCAACGGCAGAGCGATTGGCTTCGGTGGCTGTGGCTTCCGAGGAGGCCGAGTTGCCCGAGCCCTGAGAGATCATTCAGCCGCATGGATCTCGGCAGCGGTCGAGGCGAATACGTTCCACTACGTGACGTACCTCGATGCGGGCGTCGGTCCGACGTGGGCAGCCTTGCTCTCCAGAAGACGCCTTCACACTGCCCTAGGATCCAATTTCCACCACGGCCAGGTCTTCGAGGGTGTCGAGCCCCGCATTCAGACGCGCGACGGTGAGCGTCCCCACTCTTCTTCTGGCATCAACACGGAGGTCTTCCGCTTCTCTCAGCGCCTGGCCATAGGCCTCTGATTCGAACTCGACTGCCGCAGGATCCAGAGGGTCATAGCTCCCCTTTCCAAAAAAACCCAGGGCAACGTGAGGTTCGAATTCGAGGTCCGTTCGCAGGTACTTTTCCAGGGGTCCGGAATAGAGCCTGTCGTGAAGAGCCCTCACCTCTTCGTAGCCCTCTTCGAGGCCCAAGTACATCCAGTGATCCCAGGTTCGCTTTAGTCCAGAGATATGGATATCGAAGGGTCGTACCTCTCTGACGACTGTCCGGACGTGACCGTGAATCATCTCGAACTCCACCGGTATCGGGAACACGAGTGTGAGGTGTTCTGCGATAAGCTCCGCGTACGGATCATACTTCCGCCGAAACTCGTTCAAACGCCCGAAGTTGAGATGAGGGTAGTAAACGACGGCGTGCAGTATCGAACCTGTGCCCTTTTCACTCATGGCTTTGCGTGCTTCGCATGACTCCGGCCCGCTCACCTTCTGGCGACCCTTCTCGACCGCCGTCACTTCAGGGACCCGACTCCGTCGAGCCCACGACTCGGATCGCCCCGATCTCGAGGAGCGGCCCGAGCATGTTGGCCGCCCCTCCATGTTCCACGAGCCTGCCCCCCACTACTCGATCGACGTTGACACCTGTGAACGTCACCTTCTTGCCCGTTGGTGAGATCCCGATCCACTCACCCGAGTGAGTTCCAGAGGCTGTGATACAGGTGACAACCCATTCCCCCTCTCCGATCTGGCGGTCAATCGTCAGGTGGAGGTCTGGGTAGGTCTCGCGAACCCCTAGGACATGCGCCTTCGCACCTTCAAGCCCCACCTCATAGCGTCGGCCGTCCATCACCTCGGTGTACTCAGCACTCACCAACTCGGGGATCAACTCCACCCTACGGCGGTTGATGACCTCTTCGTAGAACCGCCGGACGACCTCTTTGTTTGTTTCCAAGGGCATGACTGCGACCTCCTGTTGCGCTCAGACATCCCCAGCATATCGGAAGGTCCAATTCAACCTCCAGATGGGCGGTCACCGAGCAAGCCGCACAAAGCGTCCTCATGGGACGTGACGCTGGACGACCGCTTCAATTGATTCACGACAAGGCGCCGGACGCAACTCGTGCTGGCACCTACCACGGCGAGGCGCCGAAGATTTGCCCTTGCCGGACCGAGGCGAGCTCGGACACCATCGCTCTCAAAGCGTCGTTGAATCGCGCGGGGTCCTCCGACATCAGAAAGTGACCGGTTCCCTCCAGCTCGACGATGCGGCTGGAGGCGTGCGAACCCAGCGACGCCTCGACAAGACTGGATGCGTTGCGAAAAGCCGAGCTCTGGATGACACCGAGCGGTACCATCACCTGCGACAATGCCTGCTCCATGCGTGCCGGCCCCCACCTGTGGAGCGCCTCGAGCGCTGCGATTCCCGTGGCCGGGTCCTGTGCCGACATGTCCTGCAGCATCCCATCCCTCAGGGCGAGCGGAGTCGTTTCGACGTCGAAAGGCCAACGGGCGATCTCCGCTGAGTTCTCGCAACGGAATCTGGAATCGTCGGGTCTAGGGTAGTGGATCTCTCTTCGACGCTCCTTCCCGATCCGAGGTGTCACTTCATGCATCGCATGGCTCGTTTGGCGGCACACGGCGGCCTGATCATCGTCACGGCTGCGAGTGCGACGGCACAGGAAGCCACGGACTCGCTCTCCGAGACCCAGGTCCTGGTGGTGGCGACCGTACACAGCCAGCATCGGAGAAACCCGAATTACTCGCACCAGGACGTCGTCCACATCCTGGACACCTTCGAACCCGACGTGGTGTGTGTCGAGATCAGGCCCCAAGATTTTCGGAGGAGCCCGTACCTTCAGGAGATGATGCTCGCCACGGTGTGGGGCATTGCACACGGGCTCGAGGTTTGTGGCTTCGACTGGTTCGACGGGACGACCCGCGAGAGACGGCGCGCGCTGGAGCAGACGCCAGAGTACGTCGAAAAGGCTCTCCGGCTCGACAGCCTCACCGCGATCAACCCCATCACTTCGACTTTTGACGAAGCGTACGGCGACTACTGGTCCGGCGAGATGAGCTACGCGTTCTACAATGGAGTCGAATACAACCGATACCACGAAGAGGCGTACCGGCTCTCGCTGGCCGTGTACGGCGACGATCCGGTAAACCTCATGTACGAGACCCGCAATCGACACATGATGCAGCTGGCGTGGGAGGTCATCCGCCGCCACCCGGGCAAGAAGATCGCGATGCTGACGGGCGCCGAGCACAAGCACTACTTCGACCGAGATCTACGGACCCGACCCGGAATCAGAGTCGTGGAGTTCGACGAGATGCTTCCGTTCGTTGAGCGTCCGCTCCATCCAACAGTCGCGGCCTTTATTCAGGAGGGCGACGACCTCCCGTACTACGACCGTGGCTTCCCCCTGGATACCGCAGCCTACTACAGGGGTAAGCTGACCAATCTCGTCCACGGGCCGGACATGGACTGGCGACCCGACATCATCCCGCGCCGAAACGTGGAGGTCGCCGCCCGAGTTCTATCCCGTTGGCGGGCCCATCAGCCCGTATCACCCCGGATGATCTTCGAGGAAGGGTGGCTCCACTTCCTCGAAGGAGATTGTGATGCGTCGATCGA
Organism: Gemmatimonadota bacterium; assembly: GCA_039585495.1. Lineage (GTDB taxonomy): Bacteria > Gemmatimonadota > Gemmatimonadetes > Longimicrobiales > Gaopeijiaceae > UBA2589. Next base: position 5,636 of record JBDGVT010000128.1, read on the forward strand.
ACGGTATTCCGACCTGGTGCAGATGACCCGTCAGAGCGCGGTCCACGATCCCTTCCTTGTCGTGTACACGTACCGCAACCTCGGGCTCTGCCACGATCTCTCGGGCAACCGGGAGGCCGCGTTGCTCGCCTACGCACGTGCGCGCGAACTCGCACCAGGAACGAGAATGGAGCGTTCCGTTGATCTGATGCTGCGCGACTTCGAGAACACACCGTATCGTCGCGGTCGGGCCCGGGAGCCCTTTGGTCGCTGAGGGAGACAGTCGAGGGATATCGGCGAGCCTTTCAGCACTGCCACGCCGCCTCGTCTTCGCTCCGACGAGGCTACGCGCACGAAGCCCAGCGCACACTCCGTGACCACCCCTGTCTTGAGACTTCGCGCTTGCGGCCCCCTGAATCCTCGAGATGAGCGGGGTGAGCGCTCAGACGGGCCAAGGCCTACCCGTCGAGCACCTCATCCGGCAGCAGCGACTGCCTGCCCAGCACACACACGAACCCCCACACCGCGAAGGCAAGCACCAGTGCGACAGCCCATCCACCTCGCCAGAAGTACCATCGCGAGGCGTCGAGCGTCACCGGTGCGTTCATGAGTATCCCGTTCACCGATCCCGCGACAACGAGAGCGAGCAATCCGACGCGTCGGAATAGCCCCACGGAGACAATCGCGGTCACTACCGCCGTGGTCACGACCAGGAGACTCGCCTGGGCCGCCGGATCTCCAAAGCCGATACTAAACCGGTTCACCTCCTGCAGGCCGGCAACGGCCACGAACACACCGAGGGCCCACCAGGTAGCCCACTCACGCCCGACCGCCAACCGTACGAGCACCAAGAGGCCGGCCAGAGCGAGGCCGGCGACGGTGGCGCCAACCACTGAGAAGAGTGGGCTGGCACCGAGCTGCCAGAGGTCTCTGTATAGCGAGGGGCTGGTCGAAAGGGACTGGCGCCCCGCAAATGTTGCGGCCCGCAGCGCCACCAGGAGCGTTCCCACCAATACGCCCGCGAGGAGGGACTGCCCCACCAGACCATCGCGGAGTCTTCCGTCGAGCAGACGCGTCCAGCCGACCAGCAGAGAAGGCCACCGGCGACGAAAGAACGGCTCGACCCCGACGTAGCCCACCCACACGCTGGCAGCGAGCAACAAAGGCATCTGGAGGAGATAGATGATCCCCTCCGCCATCAGGTTCGGAGCCTCGAAGTTCCAATGCCTGACGGCGGCGTACGCCGCGGCGAACGTGAGACCCACGAAGAGTGCCAAGCGATGGGCGCCCCGCCGGTCCCCGCGTCCGAGCCTGAGGTTTCGTCGCGCCAACGCAACGAAGAACGCCAGAACCAGAATCAAGGTGAAGGAAACCGCGGCTGTGGTCAGCGCTCCCTGGCCACGCTGGGGAGCGGGCCGCTCGTCGGCCGCGTCGACAGGCTTGAGTCGAAGGGAGACGGGTCGCCCTCGCAGCGAGGCAGCTTCCGCGTCATACGCCACGCTGTCGATCGTTGCCGTCCATGCCGCTCGTGTATCGGCGTAGAACGCAGGAGGCCAACGGCCGGGGGACGCCGGCACGGGCGGCGCGTCGGCGCCGAGGGCGTCGAGCATCGGTGTCCAGTCCGTCGGCTGGGGCCCCAGCGGGTCAGCGTAGTCGAGGTCGCCACCGACGTCGAAGCCGATCAGGCGTCCTCGTGCATCGAGGTAGACTCTCGCGTCCTCGGGAAAACTCGGCCAGGAGGCAGGAGACTCAATCGTCTCGAACAACGATGCCGGACTCTGACGGTACGTCAGCCTCATCTGATGGGGTCTGCGGCGCGTGTCCCGCCTCCAGACCGAGCGCCAGTCCGTCGGCGGCGTGTCGTACCCGAACGAAACCAGGAGCTCGTTGGCGCGGCGCTCCAATGTTCGGGTGTCGAAGGGCATCTCCGTCTGGTTGATGAGCAGCGTGGAAGACAGGGCCCACACAGAGACCCCCAGCGCCGCCACCGCGGCTGCGAACCAGGCGACCGCTTTCACACGCGGCAGAACACCGTCATCACCGGAGGCGGCGACGAGTTCCGGGGAAGGGGTTTCCCCGGCGGCGAGCGCCGCCGCCAGGGGGTCACCCCCGGGCAGGGCCGCCAAAACCTCCGCGGCGGAAGACGGACGATCCTCCGGCTCTTTCGCCAGGCAGCGCTTGATGATCCTCTCCATGGCCGGATCCGTATCCGAAACCACGCTGGAGGGATCGGTCGGCTCCGAGACGGCGTGCGCCGCCGGCCACTGCCCTGGCGATGAGGCCGTGACGGCCGAGGTGCCCGTGACGACCTCATAGAGGATCAGACCGAGGGCGTAGAGGTCGCTTTGCACCGACGCCGAACCGCCGTGGAACGTCTCGGGGGCCATGTAGGCGGCTGTTCCGGCGCTGCCGGCGGACGCCGCTTCCCCTACCGCGACCGCGATGCCAAAATCGGCGATCCGTACTTGGCCACGACCATCGATCATCACGTTCGCCGGCTTCAGGTCGCGATGCAGCACCCCCTTGTCGTGCGCGGCCGCCAGAGCTGAGCTCAGTTGACGCCCGACGGCGACAGCCTTGTCCGGCGGCAAACGCCCGATGCGCCGCAATAACGTCCCGAGATCCTCGCCGTCGATGTACTCCATCGTGATGAAGAACCGTGCAGGAGTGCCTGACTGGGCAGGTAGGTCGCCCACGTCGTAGACGCGGCACACGTTCGGGTGGGTGATCGTTCGCGCCAAGCGGACCTCGGTCAGAAGTCGCTCGCGGGCTCCCTCATCCTGCTCCAATTCCGGTGGCAGGAACTTGAGTGCGACCGGCTGCCCGAGTCGCAGGTCGTCGGCCCGGTAGACCTCGCCCATGCCCCCGCGGCCTATGGCTGCGACGATCCGGTACCGGTCGTCCAGGACCGTCCCGGGCAGGAAGTCAGCTCGCTCGGAGGAGGAACTCAGCGGTGGTACCTGGTCGGCGCGGGACGGGTCGTCCATGTGCGTCTCATGAG
>JBDGVT010000129.1:0-23010 GCA_039585495.1 Gemmatimonadota bacterium
GGGCGCGCCGATGGATCTGACCGAGTTCTTGGCCCGGCTCGACGGCCTCAGAGCAGGTCGTGTTCCTCTGCCCGAGCCCGCAGGCGCCGTCCTGAGACTGCCCGCGCACTCACCAGACGTGACGTGGCCGGACGCCACGCCCGAATCATCCATGACAGATGTACCCGACACCATGAATACTCCGACGATACCCTCCGACGGTGAGGCGATGGCGCCTCCTCCTGCGGGCGGCCTGGGATACGACATCGGCACTCACTTCGGCACGCATCAGGGGACAGCCTCTCAGCCTGCCGCACACCAGGCGGTCGCTGAGCCATCGCCCATGCCCGCGACGTCGACACCTGTCGCGAGCCCTCATGTGAACGGCGTGGTCGACGGGTCCGATCCGTCGCTGGAGCTGTTCAACTCGATCGCTCAGACGCACGCTGAATTCCTGCGACAACAGAAGGAAACGCACGACGCGTTCCTTCAGCTCGGCATGCAGGGTCTGCTTGGCAATGCAGCAGCCGGAGCCACCGAGGCGCCGCCCTCACCGCAACCTGCGGCTCCTCGCGCCCCTGATCTGCGCGTGGTCGTGGAGGATGCGTCCGTGGCGCACGCTCCAGTCCCTGCTCCGACGCCTGTTGCCGTTCCGGCGCCAAGCCCTCCGGTCGAGCCACAGCCTCCGGCTGCGCCTGCGGCACCTGGACCCGTGACAGGTTCCACCGCTGCGACGAAGGCCCCTTCCGGCCCGCCCTCGCCGGTGATTCCTGTGGCACCGCCCATCAACCGCGACGAGATGCCGGATACGGTCTTCCTCACCCGTGAGCAGCTCGAGGTTCATGCCGGCGGCAAGATCTCCGAGATCTTCGGCGAGCTCTTCGAGCAACAAGACGGATACGAGAGACAGGTTCGCATGCCCGAGCCCCCGCTTCTGTTCGCTGACCGGGCCCTCACCATCGAAGGTGAGCCGGGGAGCATGAAGAAGGGGCGGGTCGTAACCGAGACCGACGTTCAGCCAGACGCGTGGTACCTCCACACGGGCCGCATGGCGCCCGGCGTGGTGATCGAGTCCGGGCAGGCCGATCTCCTTCTCATTTCCTGGCTCGGTGCGGACTTCCTCAACCAGAGTGACCGGGTGTACCGCCTTCTCGGGTGTGACCTGACGTTCTACGGGGAACTGCCGGCGCCGGGCGAGACGCTGACCTACGACATCTACGTCGATGGGCACGCGAAGACGGGTGATGTGCGGCTCTTCTTCTTCCACTACGACTGCTACGTAGGGGATCGACTTCTGATCTCGGTCCGAAACGGACAGGCGGGCTTCTTCACTGAAGAGGAGCTTTCTGGCTCGGGCGGCGTGCTATGGGACGCTGCTGATGACGAACCCAAGGCCGATGCCCGTCTGGATCCGGCGCCGCAACTCAGCACGAAGCGGAGTTTCTCGGCCGAAGACCTTCAGCATTGGGTCGACGGAGACGCGTATCGCTGCTTCGGAAAGGGCTTCGAGCTGGCTGCCTGCCATACGCGCACGCCCAACACGCCCGGCGGACGCCTCCAACTGATCGACCACGTCCCGTTATTCGACCCGGAGGGCGGGCCGTGGGGTCGTGGGTATCTGCGCGCTGAGTCGCATGTGCCGGCTGACGCCTGGTTCTACGACGGCCACTTCAAGAACGACCCGTGCATGCCTGGAACGCTCATGGCGGACGCGGCGACTCAGGCGCTGTCGTTCACGATGGCCGCGATGGGCTTCACGATCCGAAGGGATGGGTGGCGCTTCGAACCGGTTCCGGGTGAGTTGGCCCGATTCCTCTGCCGTGGCCAGGTCATCCCGGATGGCCCGCACACGTTGGAGTACGAGGTGTTCATCGAGGAGGTCGTCGATGGAGATCTGCCGGAAGTGTACGCCTCTCTGCTCTGCAAGAGCGACGGGTTCAAGGTCTTCCAGTGCCGACGGTTCGGGCTGCGTCTGGTTCCCGACTTCCCGTTGACCACCAAGCGTGAGTACCTGGAAGGTGCGGAACCGCTCCGTCTCGTGGGTCCGGGAGACAGCGATGTCCGTGGTGATTACGAAGCGCTGCTGTCGTGTGCCTGGGGCCGTCCGAGCGACGCGTTCGGCAAGATGTTCACGAAATTCGACGGTGCCCTGAAGTGTCCGAGGCTCCCGGGGCCGCCGTACCACTTCATGAGCAGCATCGTGTCCGTCGACGCTGTGCCAGGGTCGGCCGCCGACACCGGGACGCTCGTTTCGACGTTCGATGTCGATCCGGAGGCTTGGTATTTCGAAGAGGGGCAGGGGCACATGCCTTTCGCGGTGCTCGTCGAGGCGCTGCTCCAGCCGTGTGGCTGGTTCGCCTCGTACCTGAACTTCTTTGCCGACACGGTGGGGGACGTCGCGTTCCGCAATCTCGATGGGGAGGACTGCATTCTCCATCAGACCGTGACCCCGGACATGGGGACGTTGAAGCTCACGACGCGCCTGACGCGAACCGCGAAGGCGGCAGGAACGAGCATCGTGTTCTTCGAGGTTACGTGCGAGGACAAGAACGGGCCGGTGATGACGCTTACGACGGACTTCGGGTTCTTCAGCCCGAAGGTTCTGGAAGATCAGCGCGGCCTACCGATGACCGACGAGATGCGTGCTCGCCGGGACGAGGAGTCGCCGACGCCGCTCATGCCTCTTCTCGAGGGTGGTGGAGAGCTGTCACACCTTCCGGGGATGGCGAGCGGCAAGATGCGCATGCTCGATGAAGTGACTGGATTCTGGCCGGAGGCGGGTGACGCCGGACTCGGTCGGATCAGGACGTACCAGAAGATTCACGAGGACTCCTGGTACTTCAAAGCGCACTTCTACGAAGACCCGGTGCAGCCTGGATCGCTCGGTCTCGAGGCACTCGTACAGTCGGCCCGTGCGCTGGTGCACCTCAAGGGGTGGCTCGACGGCCTCGAGAATCCGGTCTGGGAACATCCGATCGTCGGATTTCCACTGGCCTGGAGGTACAGGGGACAGGTCGTTCCGCTCAACGACGAGGTCGTTACCGAAGTCGAAGCGCTGGAAGTCGACATCGTGGACGGGGAGTCCGTAACCCTGACCGTCTTCGGGACCCAGTGGGTCGACGGGCTAAGGATCTATGAGGTGCCCTCGTTCGCGATCCGCGTCCGAGCAGGAGAGAAATGACCGAGTCGGCCGCGCCCTCGGGCGCGGGCCGGCACGATCGAATCGAGCCGGTCCGTCCACGGGTCTGGATCCTCGACACGACCCAGCAGTGGTTCGACGACCTGGCCGACTCCGGCCTCGCATCTGAGGAGGAGCGAGCACGGGCAGCGTCGATCACGCATGCCCCCGCGGCCAGAAAGCTGCTCGCGCGCAGGTCGGCGCTTCGGATACTCCTGGCTGGATACCTCTCATGTGAGGCGCATGAGATCCGGCTCGTGACCGCTCCGGGTGGGAAGCCAGTACTCGTCCCGGGCGACCCGTATGGACGGTCCGTGGCCTTCTCTGCCGGTCATTCGGGTGACCTCTACTGTGTCGCACTGAGCGAATCGTCCAGCGTCGGGCTCGATATCGAGCGACTCCGGTCCGTGACCCGCGCTCGTTCGATCGCGACACGCTGGTTCGGCGCTGCGGAGGCCGCGATGCTCGACGGCGTACCCGACGACCATGTGGAGATCGAGTTCATGCGACTCTGGACGTGCAAGGAAGCGCTTGCGAAGAGACATGGAGCCGGCCTTCGGTTGATGCGAGGCGACGAGGGTGAGCTCGACGTCCAGGCCGAACTGTCCGCGCAGCGCCTCCACCGTTTCGATCCACGCGACGGCTACCTCGCGGCGGTTGCGAGTACGGGCGTCGTTGATGCGGTCGAAGTCATCGAGGCAGGGGAGGACATATGGACCACCTAGTCTTCGTGGCCCCTGACCTCTCCGAGGGTGTGGCCCGAATCGAAGAGCTTCTCGGTGTCGAGATGTCTCCGGGTGGGCGGCACCACGGGTTCGGCACACACAACCGACTCCTGGGCCTCGGCCCCGACGCCTACATGGAGGTGGTCAGCGTGGATCCGGATCAGCCGGACCCGGGAGGGCCGCGGTGGTTCGGGCTGGATCATGTCACGGTTCCGGGACTCGCCACCTGGTGCGCGAAGAGCAATGATCTCTCGACCCTTATTGAGCGCGGTCGCACCGCCGGAATCGACCTTGGTGAGCCTTCCGTGGGTGGGCGGGAGCGACCCGATGGGTCGCGCCTGAGCTGGACCGTGTCCGATCCGTGGGCGGATCGAGCGGGAGGGGTCGTCCCCTTCTTCATCGACTGGGGCACGTCGGAGCATCCTGCCGGCCGGCTTCCTCAGCTTTGCTCGTTCATCGGGTTACGCGTCGAACACCCGCAGGCCAACGAAGTGACGGCGTGGGTAAGGGCCCTCGGGCTCGACGTACCCGTCCACGAGGGCGACACTCCCCGAGTCATCGCCACGATCGATACACCGAGGGGTGAAGTCGAGCTTCGTTAGCCCGGCCTCGCCACCCCAGGGAGTGAGAATGAGAACCATCCAGTGCGTCCTCGTGCTTACCGTCGGCCTCCTTCCGGGCGCGACCCGACTCTCTGCGCAACAAGACCTCCCGTCGGTCGTGGTCCTCGCCACAGGTGGTACGATTGCAAGCATGTACGACCCGGAGATCGGTGCGTTGAGGGCGGCTCTCACGGGTGAGGAGATCGTTGCTTCGGTAGAAGGGCTGAATGAAATCGCCCGCGTGTCCGTGGAGCAGATCGCCAACGTCGGCAGTCGCGACATGACGCCGGAGATCTGGCTTCAGCTGGCGGACAGGGCCAACGAGCTACTCGCGGATCCAGGAGTCGCCGGCGTGGTGGTCACGCACGGAACCGACACCCTCGAGGAGACGGCATACTTCCTCGATCTGGTCGTAACGAGTGACAAGCCGGTCATCGTGGTCGGAGCGCAGCGGGCCCCGACCATGTTCGACACCGACGGGCCACGCAACATGCTCGACGCCGTGCGCGTAGCGATCTCCCCGGAGGCAATCGGAATGGGCACGCTCGTGGTCATGAACGGGCAGATCAACGCGGCTCGTGAAGTGACGAAGACGAACACGCTCGATGTGGAGACCTTCCGGACCCTGGACTTCGGAATCCTTGGCGTGGCCGATATCGGGGCGGTTCGCTTCTATCGGGCTCCTCTTCGTCGCCAGACGATTCCGCTGGAATCGGGTGCCGAGCTGGGCAACGTCGTCATCGTGAGCGAGTACGCTGGGTCCGACGGGCGAGTGATCGATCTGCTGCTGGAGGATGGTGAACTGGACGGGCTCGTCGTCGCCGGGCTGGGTCTGGCTCATGTCACCACCCCGACCGTTGCCGCCATCGAGCGGGTCCGCGCCCGGGGTGTGCCGGTCGTGATCGCATCCAGAGTGCCCACTGGACGAATCGAGCCTCTCTATGCGAACAACGTCGAGCTACTCGAAATGGGCGCAGTCCAGGCGGATAACCTGAGCCCACAGAAGGCGAGGGTCCTCCTCATGGTGGCGATGACGAAGACCACCGACACCGAAGCACTCCGCGCTTACTTCAACCGCTGACCGTGGCCAAACAGAAGATCACCGTCCTCGACGCGTTCGACGCGCTCGAGCCATTCCTGTCAGATGGCTCCCGGGCTGACTACTCGGACGCGTTGCGGCGTCTCCGGTCCGCGATGGCCGCTCATGCATTCCCGATGACGGGTGGGGCCCACGATCTCGCCAGGTTGATCCGCAAACTCGATCTGCGCACGCGGCAGGACGGATTTCGAGTGCTGCATTCGTGGAATCACACGACCCATCGCTTCACCGATGACATCGTACCGGTCCTCCTTCTGGACTTCTTCGAGAGAGCCCGGGTTCCTGACCCGAACGAACGACTCTCTCTTTCGATTCTGCTCGACTTCTACTTCGTGCACCTGCTTGCTCTTTGCGCGATGCGCGTCTGGGATGAGGGTGATCCGAATCAGCACCTCGCCCGGCTGACCCGGCTGCTTGGCGCTCTGCAGGGATCCGACGGGAGCGGTCATCAATTCGTCGAGGACGCAGAGACACTTCTGATCTACGCCCTTTCCCAATTCCATCCCGAGGAGCAGGCGTACGACCGATTGATCGCAAAGGTGATCACGCTCGACGAGGCCCGTCAGGTGACCTTCGCCCGGACGAGCGCTGCGGTTTTGAGTGCGCACTTACGCTGGGGCTTCTGGCTCATGTACCAGCGCGACCCGGTACGCATGCGCAGCGACAACATCGGCGACTATCCGTGGCTTCTGAACTCCGTGGTCACGCTCATGCGGGCATACGCTCAGCCGGACGAACTCGGCGATGTCGCGCATGAGGAGATCGTGGAGGCGCTCCTGCTCGGCCTGGCGGCCGACCCCTGGGCGTTCACCGGCAGCGTCCCACCGGCGCTCGCCGAGTACGGTGAGCCCTACCGGGAATTGATCGACCTTCTCGAGTCGCATGGCGGAAGACTGCTTGCGGACTTCGAGTCCTGCCGTCCGACCAAGGGGTCATACGCGCCGCTTGCGTTGCACTTCAACTTCCCGCACAACACCCTCATTGCGATGGTGACCCTCGCCCTGCTGGAGGGGAGATCGCAGACGTCACCCCTCAACGCTCTGTTCGCCCGGCCTTCGGATACCGAGAAGGACGAATCGATGATGCGGCTCGCTCAGACGTTAATGGCCTTCTCCAGGGCCAGTCCTGACCGCCTGGGTCACCAAGGAGCGATGCTCATCGCGTACGATCCTCTATCCGGCCTACGCAGCTTCACCCTCACCGTCGACGCGATCAGCAAGAGCATCGGCTGACGGCTTGCCCTACGCGCCCTACCGTCGCGATGTTCGGGCGGACGCAGGGAAGGGGGAATCATGGAAGGCAGTGGGGAGGACCGCTATGCGGTAACGCCCGGTGCAGAAGCACCGGACAGGCCGAGAGTGGTGGACGAGGCACACGAGGTCCTGTCGACCTATTCCTGGCAGCTCGTGGGGTCGGGGGGAGCGGTCGGCGCGCTGTGGATCCTGAGCGACTTTCTCGAAATGGGGATCCCGATGCTGGGCCCGGTCGCGATCATCGCGGTCTTGTTGTTTCTCTATGTCGTACCGGTCACCCGTGAACCGCGCCTCGCCCGTGAGGTCTTGCGCCGATGGGACCGACTCCGCGTGGAACGCGCGCTGGAAAGCACGGGCTTTTCCGAGGACCCCCGTCTCGAGGTCGCAGAGTCGATGGCTGATCGGGTGCTTCGACATCCCTCCGTCGATGCGCGTGTCCGCGATGCTGCGCAGGCGCTCGTCTCTCGCCTACGTCTCGCCCTGCGAGACCTGCAACGCGTGCAATACCTGACGGACGCCCGAGCGACCATGAACCAGAGTGAATCGAGCCGGTCGATCTCCGACTTGCACGATCTTCTCGACGCCCGAGTGGCGGAAGTGCTCGGGCAGCTCGCCGAGCTGCACAGTACCGTCGTGCTCCGCGACGCCAGTTCACTCGAGAGGGTCGTCGGACGTGTCGAAGAGCTCATTCATGAGCTCGAGGCAGAACGCGAGGTTGAACGTCTGCTCACGGATGCCGAACGGACCTGAGTCGAACCCTAGTCCGTAGCCCCTGCAATCCGCACGCCGCTTCGACGGAGCACGGCTCGCACCCGAGCCTGGAGACGCTCTACGACAACCGGCTTGAGCAGGAAGTCGTCCGCCCCCGCCTCGAGCAGTTCCAGTTCATCACGCGGATTTCCTGAACTCGTGAGTACCAGCACGGGAAGGGACTGAGTCGACAGTGACTGTCGGATGCTCCGCAGCAGTTCGGTGCCATCCATGCCGGGCATGTACAGATCCATCATCACCATCGAGAAAGCCTCGTCTCCCGACTCCAGAAGCTCTTTCGCGGTCACGGCGTCGGAGGATTCGATCACCTGGAAGCCCATGTCACGGAGCACGCTCGTGACGATGAGTCGATCCTGTTCCTCGTCGTCGACGACCAGAATCGGTCCCACGGAATCGGCCGTCTCGTCACGGGTCGGCACGACGCCGAGCACACGCTCGATCTCCTCTACCGTCGTCTCGCCGTTCGCTACTCTTGCGAGCCCGACCTCGGCGAAGGTTCGCATGCCGTCGGCCTGAGCACAGCGCAGCAACTCCGCATCGTTGGGCGACTTGCCCAGGACCGCGCGCATCGCGGGTGTCACGACCAGAACCTCGGGGATCGGGATCTGATTCAGATAGCCCGTTCCCGCACATTTGCGGCAGCCCACGGCTCGCTTCACCGGAGGAACTCCGAGGACCGAGGCGAGCTTGGCTTCTCGAGACTTGGCGTCCTTCTGCGGATCGAAGGGGCGCGCACAGGACTCGCACAGCTTCCTGACCAGGCGTAGGGATACCACGGCGTGGAGCGACTCTGCGAGTCTTCCCGCCGCGAGACCCATATCGACCAGACGTCGGATGCCTGAGACGGCGTCCGACGTGTGAACGGTGGCGAGCACCTTTCTGCCGGTGATCGCCGTGCGAAGCACGATACGGGCGGTGCCCAGGTCGCGGACTTCTCCGGCGTGAATGACATCGGGGCTCCGGTCCAGAAGCTGCTGGAGCGTCTCGGCGAAGGAGATGCCCGTAGACGGATCGTACCGGATCTGGGTAACGCCGGGCACGACCAGTTCCGGGCGACCCTCGAGCGAGATGACGCTCTGGCTCTCCAGCGAGTGCAGCGCCGCGTAGATGAAGCTCGTGGTTCCCGAGCGAGCGGGGCCCGTCACGAGTACGAGGCCTTCCTTCTTCGCCAGGAGCTGCTCGATCTTCCTGGCTTCGAGCCCCTCGAAATTGAGGCCGTCGAGTGTCGGCACCTCTTCGGGGTTCACCAGACGTATCCAGACGAGTTCTCCGTCCGGGGTTGGTGTGGTGAGCAGGTGGGCGCGCTTCTCCTCGGTGCCCGCGCGTACCACGAATCCGTCATCCGGATTGTGGCCTGGCTGTTCGAACGCGAGGTGCTTCAGTCGAGCAACGAGACGGTCGTGCGCGGTCGAGGGGAGATCGACGACGTGCTGCAGCACCCCGTCGATGCGGTATCGCACGCGACCTTGCTGAGCACCCGGTTCGATGTGGATCTCCGTCGCCCGATAGCGTAGCCCCTGCTGCGTGACGACGTCGGCGAGCTTCACCACCGCCGGGTCCTCGAGCTCGAAGCTCGTGAACAGACCCTGGCCCTGGTTGGTGACCACCTGGAAGTCGCTTTCGGCGACCTGGGCAACGAGCGTCTGCAGTGCGTTTTTCGGCGCTCGTGCCGGCGCATACGCTCGCTCCATCGCCTGCGAGAGTACCGAGGGGCTCGCCATCATGAAGACAGGCTGTCGGCTCGAGTGCGCAACGATGTCTTTGTGCGCGGCCCGGTTGGCGGGGTCGGATGTCGCGATCACGATGGACGTATTCGTGGAGCTCACCGCAAGCACGCCATAGCGACGTGCGACCGATTCAGGAATCAGTTTGACCGCCTGAGGATCGTACGTCGAAACATCCGCGACGCCGATGCGGAAGTGGCCGGCTACGCGTTGCGTGAACTTGTCGTCCGGCAGCCGGCATGCCTTCGCTACCTCTGGCCAGGCCTTTCGAACAGCGGAAATATCCGGGCGTCGCGGCAGGTTCAGCTCGAGACCGGCGTGCCCTGCGACATCCTTCAGCCAGTGGTTGTTCGTAGGTTCACTCATGCGCCGAGAGTGGGGGGAATCGAGCGACTCCGCGGTCGTAGACCGCCTAAGATAGTGATCCGCCTTCTTGGGGCCATGCGTCGAGAGGCCTTTCGATCTTCAAGAATCGGTGAGGTCAGCCGCTCGCGAGGGCGCCGGCTCCGACCGGCTGGTCGCCGATCCAGGCTACTGCGGCCGAAGTGCTTCGACCAGCTCGATTCTCGTGGCGCGTCGGGCTGGCAGCACGCAGGCCATCAAGCCGGCGATACCCAGTGTGGTGACGATGGCCGCGTACACGAGTGGGTCGGAGGGTTCGACCTCGAAGAAGACGAAGGTCATCTGCCGAGCCATCGCCGCTCCTCCTGCGAGCCCAACGACCGCTCCGATCCCCAACTGCTTCATTCCCTTGCCGAGAACCAGCCCGAAGACCGTTCTCGCGCTTGCTCCCATCGCTATTCGAATCCCCATCTCCTGGGTCCGGCGTCCGACCGAGAATGCCATCACACCGTAGAGCCCGACACCAGCCAGGAAGAGGGCTGTGGCCCCAAAGATGGAGAAGAGCGAACCGAAGATCTTGAACACCCAGGTGCCGGTCTCGATCGACTCATCCATCGTTCGAACCCAGTAAAGGGGCAGGCCCGGGTCGATGTCCTGCACGATCGTCCGTGCGGGATTCGCGAACGCCCCCGGATCGCCCCGCGTGCTGGCGATCAGGCTGACGAATCGAACGCCGCTTCGCTGTGCCAGCGGCAGGTAGAACTGATCGGTAGGTGTGTTGCCAAGGCCGACACCGCCGACGCCTCCCTGACCCATGAAGATGTCCGGAACCAGACCCACGACGGTGATCCACGGCCCGTCGATGCCGACCTGGAAGCGCTGTTCCATGGGCGAGGTCGAGCCGAAGTGCCGCATGGCGAAACTCTCGTTCACGATCGCCACGTGCGGCGAGCCCTCTCGGTCCGACGTCGTGAAGTCACGGCCCTCCACGAACCTCATGCCGAGGGTCTCGAAATACCCGGGCGTAACACCGGTGAACCACGACAAGGGACGGTCCCGGACCTCCGGATAGGCCACGCCTTCGAGCGCAATTCGATCTCTCGAAGCGCCTGACGCCGGGAGATTCATCGTCAACGCGGCCGACGTGACCTCCGGATTGGCAGAGATGTCCTCCTGGAGCCGATCGAAGAAACGCTGGCGACTTTCGTCATCGGGATAGTCCGCCTCGAACAGCCCGAGTCGCGATGTGAACAGCTGTTCGGACTCGAACCCCAGATCGATCTGATTCACGTTGACGACGCTCTTGATCATCATGCCGGCCGCCACGAGAAGAGTACTCGAAAGCGCGATCTCGCCGATGACGAGCGCCCCGCTGAATCGTCCCATTCTGAGGCTGGACGATCCGCGACCCTCATCCTGGAGGAGGTCGTGGAGGTTCGCACCCGACGCGCGCATCGCCGGTATCGTACCGGAGGCGATACTCGCAAAGGCTGTGATACCCAGCGTGAAGAGAAGCGCCGGCGTGTCGAGTCGGACGTCGATCCAGTACGGCTTCTGAATGTCGGAGATCGCTGCGCTGAAGGCTTCGACTCCGATCCAGGCCAGGAGGACGCCCACCGCACCTCCGAGGACGGCGAGCAAGGCGGACTCGATGAGCAGCTGTCGGATGAGGCGCCATCGGTCGGCCCCGAGAGCGGAACGAACTGCGACATCGCGTGCGCGGATCGTGGCCCGGGCCAAGAGCAGATTTGCGACGTTGAAGCATGCGATTAGGAGCACTCCGAACACCGCGCCCAGCATGATCCAGAGGATGGCGACGATCTCGGGCGGCATCGTCCGATCTTCGTAGGTCTGGACCCATACCCCTACGCCTTCGTTGGTCTCGGGATACTCGCCGGCGATCCTGCGGGCGATCCCCTGCATCTGAGCTTCGGCCTCCTCGAGCTCGACGCCCTCGAGAAGTCGACCCACCACCTCGACCCGGTCCGAGCCGCGCACCGCCATGAGCGGATCGACACCGAGCGGAATCCAGACGTCCTCCTCGAACGGGAAGTGGAAGCCCTCGGGCATCACACCGACGACGGTCGTACGCTCGGAGTTTACCCGCACGCTTCGACCGATGATGTCGGCTGCCCCGGCGTAACGAGTCTGCCAGACGTCATAGCCGAGAATCACGACGCGTTCCGCGGCGCCCGTGTCCTCCTCCGGGTTGAAGACTCTTCCGAGTATCGGGACCCCGTCGACCTGCTCGAACAGGTTGGCCGAGACCCGAGCGCCCACGTACCGCTCCGGTGGGCTACCCTCGTCCGCCAGATTCACCGTGACACCCTGGGCGAAAGCCGCCAGACCGCGGAACGACGTCTGCTGCGATCTCCAGTCGAGAAGATCGAGGATCGGAATGCCGTTCCCGCGGTCGTTCTGCTCGAGGTTCTGCTCCGAGAGCGAGATGAGCGGGGTGCCTTCGTCGAAATCGAGCCCACGGAGAACGGATCCGTAGACGACGCTGAAGGTGTGCGTCGTCAGACCGACGCCGAGCGCGATCGTGAGGACGGCAACCAGCGAGAGTCCCGGCGTCTTCCAGAGCATGCGAAGTCCGAAACGCAAATCGGAAACGAAGGAGTCCATGAGCAGACCTCGGAGCGCGCTCGAAGGGGCGAGCAGTTGCTAGTGCCCTACGCCCAATGAGGAAGGCCGGTTTCGGTCCACTGGCGTCATCACTCAGGCCGCGATCGTCTAGCTCGACATGGACACGCCCAGGATGTTCATGGACAAGGCTTGGGCTGCCGCCATGGAGTCGCCCGTCGGGCCTGACCCCGGTCTCGTGCGTCTCAGACCGGTGGCCCCTCCGGATGCAGGTCGCACGCCGGCGGCTGAAGCCGCGTCCAGGTCAGGCCGACGATCATCCATCCCTCCGCCGTCTGCATGAAGGTGGCGGCGTCGACGCCGCAGTGGCTGAACGTGGTGCCGATGTAGAAGTCGTACGGCGTCCATAGCGTCGCCATCGATCCGTTCACGGCCACGACGGGATCCCACATGCGCTCGATCAGTGGCTCCTCGCTCGAGGCGATCCGCTCGGCGAGTCCCTCTGCCGTGGAGCTGCTGAAGGTCGTTCGCCCGTCCCTCGTCTCCGTCGAGCGCATGACCGTGCTCGGGTCGAGGACCGACATCAGCAGATCGGCGTCGCCGGTTTCCAGCGCGTCGAACAGGTACTGCAGTGTCTGCACAATCTCCTCCCGCTGCTGAGCGGTCGGAGCGAAGGCGCCGAGAGGATCGGGTGTCGCGACCGCCGCTTGGGGATCGTTACTGCCGGCGTCGGTGCATCCGCTCAGGACGACGAGCGGGACGAGCCATCTGAACGTGCGTTTCATGCTTCGATCCTTGGTAAGCGGTGTGCCGGCCGCGCCAAGATAGGTCTCGGGGCCGTGCGTCCGCACCTCTTGATGTGTGCAAGGCATCTGCGCTGCGCCGTCCGATCTCAACACGAGCTACATCCATACCTCGGCGATCCGTTCGCCGGTTGACACGGAGGCTACTCCGATGAAACGAATCTTCGCCATGGCCCTGACTGCCGGTGCGGTCACCCTTCCCTCGGCCTTTGAGCCGGGCGCGCCCCGGACCACGGCAGCCCTGAATCCGCAGCCGTCGACCTCGATCGTGTCGACGCGGACGCTTCAGGAAGCTCCGAGACTGCGCTCGACCTCCGCAGCGCGCGATGCGGTGTCGATCACGGTCTACAATCAGAACTTCGGGTTGGTGCGCGAGATTCGCACGCTCGATCTGAGCAGGGGCTACGTGAACCTCGAATACGGCGACGTGGCGTCGGGCATCCAGCCCGAGACCGTCCACATCCGGCCCATCGGCGGCCGGCCGCTCCAGGTGCTGGAGCAGAATTACCAGTACGACCTCCTCAGCCCCCAGAAGCTGCTGGAGAAATATGTGGGCCGCACGGTCAACGTGTATCGCACGAACCCACTCACGGGCGTCGACGAGGCGGTCGCCGCCGAGGTCCTGTCCGTGAACGGTGGGCCGATTCTCCGCATCGGAGACGAGATCACGTTCAACTATCCGGGGCGCTTCGGATTTCCCGAGCTCCCCGACAACCTGATCGCCGAGCCGACCCTGCTCTGGCGTCTCGATGCGCCAGGTGGGCGTCAGCAGGTCGAGGTCTCCTACCTGACGAACAGCCTGAACTGGAAGTCGGACTACGTCATGGTCCTGAACGAGGACGACGACGAGGCCTCGTTGACCGGGTGGGTCACGACGAGGACGACGACGAGGCCTCGTTGACCGGGTGGGTCACGCTGACCAATCAGAGCGGCACCGCCTACGAGAACGCCCGGCTGCAGCTCGTGGCCGGAGATGTGCAGCGAGTCACCGGGAACGCGCGCCCGGACGCACGCAGAATGATGATGGCCGATGCGGTCTCGGAGATGGAAGGCTTCACGGAGGATGCGTTCTTCGAGTACCACCTGTACACGCTCGGCCGACCCGCCGACCTCATGAACAACGAGCAAAAACAGGTCACTCTGCTCGAATCCGAAGGCTTCGGTGTGCAGAAGCAGCTCATTTTCAGCGGCGCGTCGCACTACTACCGGGGCCAGTACGGTCAGGTCACGTCGAACCAGAAGGTCGGCGTCTATCTCGACATGGAGAACAGCGAAGCGAACGGTCTCGGGATGCCGCTTCCGAAGGGCACCGTCCGGGTTTACAAGCGGGACAACGACGGAGCCCAACAGTTCATCGGTGAAGATCTCATCGATCATACGCCGCACGACGAGACGGTGAGAATCAAGATGGGTGAGGCGTTCGATGTGGTTGGAGACCGTCGCCAGATGGACTATACGGTCGTCTCCGGCTGTGTTTCGGAGAGCACCTGGCAGGTGGACCTGCGGAACCACAAGGACGAATCAGTCGACGTCACACTGGTCGAGCCTGTCGGAGGTGACTGGGAGATCCTTTCCTCGACACACGCGTTCGAGCAGGTGGATGCGTGGACATTCACTCTGGCCCCCGAGGTGCCCGCTCGAGGAGAGACCCGCGTCGAGTACAGGGTGCGCGTCCGCTGGTGCTGAGGGCCCCCTGAACCCCTGGCGCGATCTGTTGGCGCCGACCCATTATCTCACGCTTCAGAAGTTCAGCGTCGAGTGCAGTCGGCGCCAACCATCTCGAGGGGTGTAGATGAGCATTCGGAAACGACCCGCGCGGCCTGGTGCCTGGCTCGCTCTGGGGATCTCGGTCCTCGCGGTAGGCGCGTGCGCGCCGGAAGGCGGCGACCGTGCCGCAGGCGTGTCCGTCGACGGCGACTGGGCTGTCATCACGGGCGACATGATGGGTCAGCGGTATACCGAGCTCGACCAGATCAACCCGGCCAATTTCGCCGACCTGGAAGTCGCTTGGGAGTACGACGCGGCGCATCTGGGTTCCGTGAATGCGCGCTCGATCCCGATCTACGTCGACGGCATGCTCATCAACGTGCACAGCGAATACCGCACGGTCGTCGCTGTCGACGCAGGTACCGGTGAAGAGATCTGGACCTACACCGAGCCCGAGACGTTCCGCTGGGAGTATTCCATGCGGAAGAACCACGGGAAGGGCGTCGCGTACGCCAACGTCGATGGGCGTGACGTGATTTTCCTCATTTCTCCTGCGTTCTTCCTGCACGCGATCGACGCGCATACGGGTCAGCATATCGAGGGATTTGGCGGTCAGGTTCCGGTCGAGGGCTTCCCTTCGACGGGTGTGGTCGATCTGCTTGCGGACCTCGGGCACGAGTACGACCCCTCGGACGGGATTCCACTCGAGACAGGGTACATCACCAGTTCCTCGCCGGCGCTCGTAGTGAATGGTGTGGTGGTCGTCGGGAACTCGGCGGAACAGGGCTACAACCAGACCCGCCGCGAGATGATTCCGGGTGACATTCTCGGATACGATGCGCGCACCGGAGAGAACCTCTGGAAGTTCGACGTTCTTCCGGGGCCGGGTGAGGTAGGACACGAGACATGGGAGAACGACGCCTGGGAGTGGACCGGTGACATCTCGTCGTGGGCGCCGCTTTCCGCCGATCCGGAACTCGGGCTCGTCTACATTCCGACGAACGGCGCGACGCAGGACTACTACGGCGGCTTCCGACCGGGTGACAATCTCTTCAGCGGGAGCATCATCGCGCTCGACGTGGAAACCGGTGAGCGTGCGTGGCACTACCAGTTGGTCCGCCACGACATCTGGAACTACGACACGCCGCAGGTGCCGGTTCTCGGCGACGTGATGGTCAATGGCGTGGAGACGCCGATCATCGCTCAGGCCACGAAGCAGGCGTTCCTTTATGTGTTCAACCGGGAGACCGGGGAACCGATTTGGCCGATCGAGGACCGACCGGTGCCGGCGTCGAAAATTCCGGGGGAGCAACTCGCACCCACCCAGCCGTTCCCGACCAAGCCGGCGGCGTACGACATGCAGGGGTTGAGCGAAGACGATCTGATCGACTTCACGCCGGAACTACGACAGATGGCGATCGAGGCGCTCGCGGACTTCGAGCTCGGCCCCCTCTTCCATCCGCCGCTCCATCGCGACAACGACCTCGGGAAGCGCGCGGCTCTGTGGTGCCCGGCGGACGTCGGTGGAACGAACATCGACGGGACACCGTCTTTCGATCCGGAGTCTGGCATCATCTACGTGCCGTCTCAGAAGGGCTGCGGGTCCCGGATCATGATTCCGGGGACCGAGAAGGATCCTGGCGGCATCTTCGAAGACCAGACCGAGCAGCCGACCGGCACGACCATCACGGACTACGTGCCCGGTGCGTCGGCCAGCCCGGGGCGGATCGACGGTCTTCCCTACTGGAAAGCGCCGTACAGCCGCATCACCGCGATCGACCTGAATACGGGTGAGCACCTCTGGTATATCCCGATCGGTGATACGCCCAACAACGTTCTGCAGCATCCGGCGCTTCAGGGCCAGCCGGATCCGATGACGGGTTCGGGGCGTCAGGCCGCACTCTTCACGACACCGGACATGATGGTCTATGCCGGCCACGCGAGTGACAACACGCCGATGATCTTCGCGGTCGACAAGTCGACGGGTGAGGAACTCGGTCGGGTCGAGATCCCCGACGACAATCGCTACGGCATGATGACGTATATGCATGAGGGCAAGCAGTACATCGTCCTGAACACGGGCAATACCCGGGCTGCGATGGCGCTGCCCAACTGATCCACTGAGTTCATTGTGTGACCTGGGGTCCTCGGCGTCGCCGGGGGCCCCTTCGTCATGGAGGGAGACATGAGAAGCTCTTCACGATCGCTGGTGATTCTCGCGTGGGCCTGTGCGGTCCTTTCGCCGTTGCCGACGCAAGCTCAGGCGTTCGCCGACTTGTCCGACCAGGTCCGACAGTTCGTCGCGGTGTCGAGCACACACGTCGTCATCCGAGGCGTACAGTTGATCGACGGCACGGGTGCGCCGGCGCGCGCAGGGATGTCCGTCGAGATCCGAGATGGTCGCATCTCCCGCGTCGGTACGGTTGCCGAGGTCGGTGAGCCGGCGGGCGCCGAGATCGTCGATGGCACGGGGCACACGCTCACGCCCGGGCTCGTGATGCTGCACGAGCACATGTTCTACCCCTCGGGTCAGGCCCGGTACAACACGAACGAGATCTCGTTTCCGCCTCTGTATCTCGCGGGCGGTGTAACCACGCTCCGCACGGGCGGGAGCGTCGATACCTACACCGATCTACGGATCGCTCAGCACGTCGAGGAGGGGCGGGTCGTGGGCCCGCACATGGACGTGACTGCTCCGTACCTCGAAGGGCCGAACGGGTTCGTACGGGCGATGCCCCAGTTGGCCACGCCTGATCAGGCCCGTGCACACGTGAACTTCTGGATGGACCAGGGAGCGACGTCCTTCAAGGCATACAACCTGATCGATCGGGCCACGCTGGGCGCGGCGATCGAGGCAGCCCACGCGCGCGGTGCCAAAGTGACGGGCCATCTGTGCTCGATCACGTATCGTGAGGCGGCCGACCTCGGCATCGACAATCTCGAGCACGGCTTCTTTGCGGCGACGGATTGGGTGGCCGACAAGCAACCGGACCAGTGTCCGCGAGGGGCGAGTCAGACCTATCTCGATCTGGATCTCGATAGCCCGGCGTTCACCGACCTGGTCGATCATCTCATCGAGAACGACGTGGCGCTCACGACGACGCTCACCGTGGTGGAGCGACGTGCTCCGGGACGGGAGGCTCCCCCTCAGGGTGCTCAGGACGCGATGCTCTCACAGCTTCACGAAAGGGTGATGGCGGGCCTCGAGCGCGCCGACAGGCCGGGCGGCACGGGTGGCCTGCTACTCGCCAAGTACATGCAGATGGAGAAGGCGTTCTACGATGCGGGCGGGACCCTCGTCGTTGGGACGGATCCGACGGGTGGAGGGGACGTGGTACCCGGCTACGCGAATCAGCGCGCGGTCCAGCTGCTCATGGAGACCGGTCTCACGGTCGAGCAGGCGATCGAGGTCGCGACCAGGAACGGTGCGACCTACCTCGAGATGGAGAGCGAGATCGGCACCGTGGAGGTTGGCAAGCGAGCGGACCTCGTCTTGATGCGTGGAGACCCGCGTTCTGATCCCGGCGCATTGCGGGCGATGACCCTCGTATTCAAGGACGGAGTCGGCTACGACTCGGCCCGTTTATTCGACTCCGTGAAGGGCTGGGTCGGGGTCCGCTGACAACCGGCGTCATTTTCGCTAATGTCCGCGACCGAGCACCGTGCACCCGGTAATTCAAACAGGGAAGCAGCCGATGGCCACGTATACCTGCGACAACTGCGGCATGAGCGTCAACATGACCTGCGCAACCTGCGACACCGAACTCGTTCACGAGACCATCACCACCGACGCGGGCGTCGAGGTGGCGGTATCCAAGTGCCCTGAAGGCCATGGAATGATCAAGTCGCCGATGTGCTGCGCCGAGGACATGACCTGCTCGATCTGAGGTCTCGCGCCTGACGCGGAATTCCCCGGGGGTGGCTCTCCACCCCCGGGGAATCTTCTTGTCCGCGCTATCCTAGCGAGCGCTGCCGCGATTGCTGCGGCTGCTTCCCCCGATCGGGTCTCCCGCAGGCATCTGTAGCTCGGGACCCGGAACAGTATTCTCGATCCGAGCCTGCCATCTCCGGATATCTGCCGCGACGAGACGCTCGTGCGGCGACGGAGTGCCACCAGCTTCCAGCCCCGCGGCCAGTCGATCGAGACGGTCCGACAGGATCGCCCGCACTTCGGATGGGTTCCCGCCCATGCTGGCCTGCTGCATCATCTGGTCCGCCACGGTCCGTTGCGCGGCGTGTAGCACCTGCCTCCGGTATCCGTTCTCGGGGCTGGTAACGCCCCAGGTGACGGCGATGAGGCGGTCCACGACCTCTTCCAGGTCGGGGTAGTCGCCCAAGCTGCCGTAAAGAACGAGCCGGGCCATGCGCTCCGGATTCAGCACTTCACCGACCGTGAACGCGGCTGCGGCCTGTGCGGCCCCGATGGCGTCGAAGATCTGCTCGGTGTTCCCGGGGAAGGCCTCCCCTTCATCGTGCCGGTAGGCGGGTGGCGGGATCATCTGGATGATCTCGGGCGGAAGCGCGAGGAAGTCGACCGACAGAGTCGACAGTGTGGTCTCGAGCGCATCGCGTTGTTCGTCGCCGTCGACGACCGTGAACGGGATCTGCCCGTCTCCCTTGAGTGCGTAGCGGTAGTCCGCGCCGCCGAGGCTCTGGATCGCGGATCGCAGTTGGAAGCGATGGTGCATGTAGAGGGGAAGGAGTACGAACTCCAGATTGGACATCGGCTCGCCGGAACGGATCACATCGGTGCCGAAGTTTCTCAGCCCGATTTCCCTCACCCTGATCTCGAGCTTCAGGTGATCGACCAGGTTCGAGCCGTTGTCCCACACGCTCGCGTACTGGTGACCGGCCCCGATGAAGTTGTTGTTGCCGTGGCCCATGTAGATCAGGCCATCCGTCACACTTTGCTGCGCGATCCGGGCGAGCGCCTGTGTCTCGTCGGTCCCGGCCGGGAATTCTCGGTACAGCCAGTTCGTCGAGACCTTGTCGTAGGTCCCGATCCGTTGCACGTAGGCGTCGGACAGATCGATGTCGCCGTTTCCGTCGATCTGCACATAAGGGGCCGGGTAGTCCATGACACTCTCCCGGCCGTAGGAGCTGGCCATGTAGTTGTGAGGGAACCCGATGGTATGGCCGACCTCGTGCGCCGAGAGTTGGCGGACCCGCGCCAGCGCCATTTCGACGGCGTCGGACGCAGGTGCGACCTGTGCGAGGTAGTCGAAAGTCGGGGCGTCCGAGAATTCGCCCAACGAGCCGTCGTCTTCCGGCGCCGAAATGCCGGCGGGGAAGGGCGGAAGAACCCCCTGCCCGTGGAGGTAGTCCTGTCGGAGTCTCAGGCTACCCAAGTTCACCACGCCCCGGATGATCTCCCCGGTCCGCGGGTCGACGATGGTATTGCCGTAGGAGTACCCGCGGGTTCGCCGGTGCGTCCAGTGGATCATGTTGTATCGGATGTCCTGCGGGTCGATGCCTTCCGGAAGGACCTCGACCCTGAAGGCGTCGACGAAGCCCGCCTCTTCGAACGCCTCGTTCCACCAGGCGGCGCCGTCGATGAGGGCGGACCGGACCGGCTCCGGCGTGCCGGGATCCACGTAGTAGACGATCGGCTCCACAGCCTCCGAACGTTCCGCGCTCGGATCGGTCCGCTGGAGGCGGTGACGGGCGACGAAGCGGACCCGCGTGTCGACGTCGATGGGTGTGGCGTAGTCGTACACCGTTGGCCCGAGTACGCCGACGCGGGGATCAGCGATCCGCGTTCGGTAGTTCGAATCGGGAAGCCGGATGAACGAGTGATGCTGGCGAAGGGTCACGGCACCACCGGTCGCGGCGACGCCGTTGACGAGCCCTCCCGGATTACGACTCGTGAAGGTGAGCGTCGCCTCGACCTCGGTGTTCTCCGGAAACGACCGGGTTGCGGGAAGGTGAATGACGCTTCGGGAAGCGTCGAGCGCGAAGGTGCCCTGGTTTCTCGCCGCGATCTGGTCGACCACGCCACGCGCGTCGCGCAGGAAGAAGCTGGTCGCGTCGACGAGCACCCGGTCACCGGACTGGGCGGCAACCTCGAAGCCCCAGTGCACGGAGGGTGCGAACGCGTCCCGGACGGCCTGGACTTCGGTGGGGTTATCGCTGCGGGCGACGAACTGGTAGTTCGGTTCAACCAGCAGAACGCGCGGACCCACGCGCTGCGCGGAAAGGACGTGTGTTCCCTCGAGCTGGCCCCGATCGATGCCTACCGGATTGCTCCCCAGGCCCGACCCCATGGAGATCTGATAGAGGAATTCGGTACCGAGTTCGCCGAGATCCCAGAAGAGCGAGCCGGTCGCTTCATCCCAATAGAGGTCGAAGAGTCCCTCCATCCGATCCATGCCGGCGGTATGCTCCTCAATGCTGGGAATCGTCGGTTCCTGGGCCTCGGCGGATGGTGCCGCGAGGTGAAGAACCAGCAGGACCGAGGCGACTGATGTGATCCGCTGACGAAGGGCCAATGGCGAAGAAAGGGGGAACAGGCGTGTCATCTCTTTACCTCGTGGGCATGTGTCGACCTGCACGCGGGCCGGCGTCCGCGAGCGTGGGGTGGCAAGCTAAGACGTCGTTCACGCTGGTGCGACGACCGGGCCATCGCCAAGTTGGCCTCCGTCCCAAAAAATCGATTCTTCGAGAAGGAGAGCGCTGATGGCTCGCACGACTGGCCCAGGACTGACGATCGCAGCCGCGATGATGGCTTTGCTCGTCTTCGCCGACATGGCGGCGGCGCAAAATCACGCCGCCAACCCCTACCGGACCGTAGAGGGCGTCTGGGGCCAGTTGCCGGAGGGCAGAACATGGGGCTCGACGAGTGGGGTGTACCCGGCGGCCGACGGCATGAACATCTGGGTCGGAGAGCGTTGCGGTGCGAACATCGGGGCGTGCATGCAGAATCCAGATCTGGATCCGATCATGCTGTTCTCTCCGTCCGGGGAGCTGCTTCGCAGTTTCGGTGCCGGGATGATCGTCTGGCCTCACGGGTTGCACGTCGATCCGGACGGCAACGTGTGGGTCGCGGATGCACAGGGCGACGGCGACAAGGGCCACCAGGTGCACAAGTTCAGTCCCGAGGGCGAGCTCCTCATGAGCCTGGGCCAGGCCGGAGTAGCAGGTAGTGGAGAGAACGCGTTCAACCAACCGTCCGACATGCTCGTGGCTCCGGACGGCTCGATCTTCGTGGTGGACGGTCACCAGTCGAACGGCAACAACAGGGTCGTGAAGTTCAACGCCCAGGGGGAATACCTCATGGAGTGGGGCGGGACTGGGAAAGAAGACGGACAGTTCCGTGACCCCCACGCGCTCGCGATGGACTCGCAAGGCCGCCTGTTCGTGGGTGACCGTGCCAACAGTCGCGTGCAGATATTCACGCAGGACGGGGAGCACCTCGCGACCTGGACCCAGTTCGGCCGCCCGAGTGGCCTGTTCATCGACCAGAACGACATCCTCTATTCCGCGGACTCCGAATCGACGAACTCCGGCGGCATGTCGAACATGGGCTTCGTCCGGGGGATCCGAGCCGGGAGTGTGATCGACGGGCTCGTGACCGCATTCATTCCGGATCCGGAGTGGCAGCTTGGCGTTCGTGGCACGACCGCCGCGGAAGGCGTCGCTGTCGACCTGCTGGGCAACGTGTATGGAGCCGAGGTCGGCCCCCGCATGTTGCGCAAGCACGTGCGACCGCCGCGGAAGGCGTCGCTGTCGACCTGCTGGGCAACGTGTATGGAGCCGAGGTCGGCCCCCGCATGTTGCGCAAGCACGTGCGGGTCAGGTAGCGAGCCCTCTTCACCCTTACCGAGATCGACAGTGTTTCCGTACGCGCGCCTATTGGCCGGCTTGGCTTTCGCATTCGTTCTTCCGTTCACTGCGCTCGACGCGCAGACCGCAGAGGACTTTGATGAATCCCGGGCATATATCGGCGAACGTCCGATGTTCGACGCGTTCTATCCAGACGAGTACGAGCCGTTAGCGGATTTGCGCCGGTCGGGTCGGGTCAATGACGACACGGCGCTGCTCGTGCTGCGTCGGGGCGAGACGACCCTGACGCTGCTCACCATGCAGATGTCCTACCACCACATTGCACAGGGTGACCTGGCCGGCGAGCCGTGGATGGTGTCCTTCTGAGTAATCTGCAACACGGGGATCGGTCTGATCCCGAGCATCGACGGTGAAGTCCACACGTTCACGGAGCAGGGTCTGTACGACGGTCTGTTCCTCATG
>JBDGVT010000130.1:0-9526 GCA_039585495.1 Gemmatimonadota bacterium
AACACCGGTGAGAAGTGGACCGACCAGGAGTTTCCGACCGCTCAGTTCTATCACGCGGTCACCACGGCGCACGAGCCGTTCCACGTCTGTGGCTCGCAGCAGGACAACTCGACGCTCTGTCTTCCGGGCAACTGGAATGCCTCGCGCATGGGTTTCGGAGGCGGTCGCGGTGGTGGTGGTGGATCGATCACCGAGGGTTCGATGGGTGTCGCGTACCGAGCAGGAGGTGGTGAGCCTGGTTACATCGCGCCTGATCCGAAGGACGTGGATGTCTTCTATTCGGGCACGAACAACGGATCGTATATCGATCGCTTCAATCGGCGTCTGAATACCTCGAGAGAGGTGAACCCGTACCCGTGGTTCTACTCGGGCGAGCCGGCCATCGACATTCGCGAGCGGTGGCAGTGGACGTTCCCGATCATCTTCTCTCCGATCGATCCGAACCGACTCTACACGTCGTCACAGCGTTTGTGGATGACCGAGGATGCGGGGCGGACCTGGGCACAACTGAGCGACGACCTTGGACCCGAGGTGTATGCCACGATTTTCTCGGTCGGGCCGGGCAAGCTCGACGTCAATGTGATCTGGGCTGGCTCCGATGATGGGCTCGTTCACGTGACGCGCGATAACGGCGTGACGTGGACGAACGTGACACCGTCGGACATGCCCGATTTCGGGCGCGTGAGTCAGATCGACGCCTCGTCCTTCGAGTCCGGGCGAGCCTATGTATCGGTCCGGCGCCCACTGCTCGACGACTTCACACCGTACATCTGGAAGACGGACGACTACGGCCGGTCGTGGACGAAGATCGTCAACGGCATCCGGGATGACGCGTTCGTTCACGTCGTGCGGGGCACGAATCACGGTGTCTACATCTCCTACGACGACGGAGGACGTTGGCAGGAACTGAACCCCAACCTCCCCGACCTCCCCATCATCGATCTGATCGTGGAGGAGAACGAACTGGTCATCGGGTCCCACGGGCGCGGGTTCTGGGTGCTGGACAACATGGCGCCTCTCCGCGAAATGATGCCCGGAATGACGACCGACGGGCCGAAGCTGTTCACGCCCGCGACCGCGACGCGCTCGGCCGGAGGAGTGACGGTCAGTTGGTGGTTGGAGGAGGCCGCGACTCAGGCCCGACTCGAGATTCTGGACGCATCGGGCTCGGTACTTCGGACCTATGAGCCGGCCGTCGAGGACTCGACCGCGACGAATGGACCCGAATCACGCTATCGCGGACCATCACTCTCGAACGAGGCCGGGCTGAACTACCTGCATTGGGATCTGCGCACGCAGCCCGCGGAGGTCTTCCCGGGAATGATCCTCTGGGGCGTGCGCACCTTCAGTCCCGCCGTGCCACCGGGCACTTACTCGGTACGGCTGACCACGGACGGACAGACGCAGACCGTTCCGCTTTCGGTCCAGCGAAATCCGTGGATCACGGAGGTGACCGACGCGGACCTGCAGGCGCAGTTCGCGTTCGGCCAGCGTGTACGTGACAAGGTGACCGAGGCCAATCGGGCCGTGATCTCGATCCGTAACGTGAAGGCACAGCTCGAGAACAGGTTGGAGCGTTCCGACGACGAGCGACTGCGCGATGCGGCGGGGCGGCTGGAGGGGAACGCCTCAGAGGTCGAGGCCAACGTGTATCAGGTCCAGAACCAGGCCGGTCAGGACCCGCTCAACTTCCCGATCAAAGTCAATAACCGGCTCGCGAATCTCATGTCCATGTCGGAGCGCGGTGATGGCCGACCCGGAAACAACATGCCGGTGATCTTCGACATCCTGGTCGAAGAGTTGAGGGGCTACACGGATCGGTTGGAGGAGATCTGGGCCGTCGATCTAGCTGAGGTGAACTCGATCCTCGGTGATCTGGATTTGCCGAGTGTCGATCCCGACTGCGAGACACCGGAGGGGTGCATCATCACCTAGGAGATCACCATCATGCTTGGGCCATCGCGCTCCGCACGCGCGCAGGTGTCATCGGAAGCTCATAGAGTCTGGCGCCAGTCGCATCGAAGATTGCGTTGGCGACGACGGCTCCGACCGTGGTGATGGCCGGTTCGCCTCCTCCCTGCGGCCCGATCTCCGCATTCTCGACGAGTACGGACTCGATGTCGGGCAGCCATGAGAAGCGGGGGATTTGGTAGGAATCGAAGGTCTGGTCCAGGATCATGCCGCGGTCGAAGCGGACCTCTTCGGCGAGGGTGTACCCCAGGCCCTGAATGAGGCATCCCTCGATCTGGATCTTCGCGCCCGCCGGATTGACGATTTCGCCCATGTCCTGGGCGCAGACCATGCGAAGGACGCGCACCTCTCCGGTGGATTCGTTGACGCGGACTTCCGCCATCGTGGCCACGTAAGTCCCGGCATCGGTTCCAATCGCAAGCCCGTATCCCCTGCCTGATGGGGCCGGTGTCCATTCATGACCGAAATGTTCAGCCACGGTGTCGACCACCCGCTTCATTCGAGCGTCCGTGAGGTTGGCCAGGCGGAAGGAAAGCGGATCCGTTCCCGCGGCGTGCGCCATGATGTCGATCTGCGATTCCATGGCGAAGTGATTCACATTGGCCCCCGGGCCACGCCATGGGCCGACCGCCAGAGGATGATGGGCGGGCCTCCGTCCCCCCGAGCCCGCTTGGACCGTAACCCGCCGATTTGGGATGTGGTACGCCGGGGTCGAACTGCGACTGCTACCGTGCATGTTCGCGTAGTCCCAGAACATCAGGCGCGAGTCGGTGTCGATGCCGGACTCTACTCGCACGATCGTGGCGGGCCGGAAGGTGTCGTAGAAGAACTCCTCCTCCCTTGTCCATGAGACCTGAACCGGCCGGCCGGTCAGCTTCGCCAGCCGTGCAGCTTCGAGGGCCTGGGTATTCGTGGACTTCCCACCGAAGCCGCCACCCACGAAGGGTGTGATGACCCGAACGTCTTCTTCGGGGCAATCCAGAAGCTCCGCTACCCCGCTCTTGACGCTGAATGGGGTCTGGGTCGAAGCCCAGACGGTCGTGGCGTTGCCCTCGATGTGCACCAGAGCCGCGTGAGGCTCCATGGGCGCGTGCGCGACGTACTGAGCGTAGAAGGTGGACTCTTGTCGTTGTGTTGCTCCGGAGCGACCCCTGTCGAGGTTCCCGTCCTCGACCTCCGTCTGAGCCTCGGGGAGATCGGCCAGCAAATAGTCGTAGATTGTGGCGTTGTCCGGGCCGGACCCGGCCTCGTCCCACTGAGCCACCACCTCAGCTAATGCTCGGTCCGCCATGTCCGGAATCTCATGGAGCACGGCGACCAGGTCGGGTTCGTTCACGATGTGCACACCGCTGACCTCTTCTGCCGGACTCGTGTCCACTTGGGTCAGGGTCGCACCATGGGCTGGTGGCCTCAGGATCCTCGCGTAGAGCATCCCTTCCACTCGGACGTCCGCAGTGTACTGTGCTCGCCCGGTGACCTTCGCCACGGCGTCGGTTCGTGTCGTCGGCACGCCACACACCGTGTAGGTCGACGGATCGTCGAGCGCTACCGTGCCCCTTACCACGCGCTCGATGCGCCGGCCTCGTGCGAGCTCGGCGTAGGTAACCGCCGTGGACGGGTTCTCGATGTCGAACACCGTGCCGTCGCGCGTGCCGAGTCTCTCGACCGGCACATCGAGGCGTTCGCTGGCCAGTTCCTTGAGAACGGCCTTGGCTCCAGCAGCAGCCTTCCTCATCGGCGGACCGAAGAACCGCGTGCTCATGGAACCGAAGGTGCCCATGTCCCATGGACAGAGGTCCGTATCCCCCATTACGGGGTCCACGGAGGAGAGCGGTACATCGAGTTCTTCGGCCAACATCTGCGGCAACGAGGTCACCACACCCTGGCCCATCTCGATCTTGCCGGTGAAGAACGAAACCCGCCCGTCCTCACCGATCCGCAGGTAGGCATTGAAGTCAGTGGGGTATCCGCGGAACTGGGAGAACCTCCCCACCAGGAGGTCCTTAATGTCCACGACGTACAGAACGATGATCCCCATGCCGGCGATCCCCAGGAATCCACGGCGGCTGATCATGGCAGGTCCTCCTGCAGAATTCCCGCAGCTGAACGAACAGCATCGACCACCCGATTGTAGGTGCCACAGCGACACAGGTGGCCTTGCAGTCCTTGCGCGATTTCCTCCGGCGAAGGATCGGGATTGCGACTGAGCAGACCGACCGCACCGATGATCATACCCGGCGTACAGAAACCGCACTGCAGCGCGTCATGATCGGCGAAGGCCTGTTGGACCGGGTGTAGCTCACCGTCCTTCTCGAGTCCTTCGATGGTGGTGACCTCGCGCCCCTCCACCGCACGCATCGTAGTGCGGCACGAGAAGATCGGTCGACCGTCGAGCAGCACCTTGCAGGCGCCACAATCACGCTCGCCGCATCCGTATTTGGTGCCGGTAAGGCCGAGCTCCGTGCGGAGCACCCAGAGGAGTGGCCTGAGAGAGTCTACGTCGACCTGGACGGACTCACCGTTGAGTCTGAACTGAACCGCTCTTCGCATGAAACCCGACCTCATCAAAGGGCAGGGTGTCCGACGAATGGGCAGGGAACGCTAACCCATCACGATGGCGTTGAAGTCGCGGAAGCGCCTGTCGGGAATCGGTCGATCCCTGGTGTAGGGCGCTGACCTACCGGCGGTTCGGTAGCCCACCCGGACAGGTTGAAAGGATGAGTTTCCTGTTCCTCACACCGTCCTTAGTGGAGGTACAGCATGTTGGGGGCACCCGAACGTCCCGCCACGATGTCGGGCTGGCCATCCCCGTCGACGTCCCCGATCGCCAGGCCGTACACCGATCCCTGACTGTCGCCGAAGCGAAGAACCGTGAACGCCTCGGCTGCCCCGGCGTTCAGCAGAACGGTTCCTGGGGCCTCCACGTTTCCAAGGACGATATCCTCGTCACCATCACCGTCGAGGTCAGCGATCGCGATCGAATAGGCCACCTCGGCAGGCGCGCCCAACGAAACGGGTCCGTCGAAGCTCGAGCCGTCGATATTCAGATACAGGAGCGCGCCCCCGACCTCGTCGTCTCCCACGACGATGTCAGGTCGTCCGTCTCCGTTCACGTCTCCGACCGCCACGGCGCGAGTGGCTACTTCAGCCGGGCCGATCGCGAGTCCATCGTCGAAGCCACCGGAGCCATCATTCAGATAGACATAGCTCTGGCCACCGTCGCGATGGGGAACCACGAGGTCGATCGCGCCGTCACCATTGAAATCGCCGGCTCCAATCGTGGTTGCGGATTCATCGGACAGGATGGTGCAGGTCGGAAAGCTCCCCGACCCATCGTTGATACACACATGGTTGGCGGTCCCCCTTGCCGCCCCACCCCGATTCGCGACGGCGATGTCCGGTCTGTCGTCTCCGGTGAGATCCGTCACGGTGACGTTTCGTGTGGGCCAACTGGCATCCCCGAACGCTCCCGCGCGCTCGAACCGTCCAGTTCCGTCGTTCATGTAGACGAGTTTCGGATCGGGCCGGTCGTTGCCGACGACCAGGTCGAGATCTCCGTCCCCATCCAGGTCAGCAAGCGCCGCAGTGTAGGTACGGTCCTCGACGTCGCCGACTTCGTGGCGGGCTGTGAATCCACCGTACCCATCGTTGACGAGAACGAAGTCGAGCAGCGGCCAGTGACGCCCTTTGGCGAGTACGATATCGAGGTCGCCATCGCCGTCCAGATCTCCGAGACTCGCGTTGGCGCTCGTCTCGGATGTCGACTCGAGTTCGACCGCTCGGGTGAACCAGGCTTCGGGTTGAGCCTGATCCTGCGCGCCACCCGGGTCGCCCGCGCATGCGGGAAGGACCAGGGCGGAGAGTACTGCCAGGCGCCTCAGCCCTTCCAGACGGCTGGGACAGATCGTCATGCACCGACCCTCCATTCTGAGATCCTTGGTACGAGTCCGTGTGACGGACGCGAATATGCTGGCGGCCAGTGGGGCGAGCAAGCTGGACTGGTCGGAGGTCCGACGGCGCGATTTCCTTGCAGCGCCGTCACCCACGGCGCACTCTGTCCCCCTGCTGAAGAACCCCAATCCGCGGTGTGGTCATGATCTCGCTCAAGCGTGTCGCGTGTGTTCTCGTCCTCGTTCTGTTTCACGGTCCGCTGGCGGCTCAATTCGTCGAGCCCGGACCCGATCGCGCGGAGGGAGAAGGGCCGTTCGAGCGACTGATCATCCGCGGCGCGATCGTCATCGATGGCACGGGTTCTCCTCCTCGTGGACCGGTCGATATCGTGATCGAGGGAAACCGAATCGCCCAGATCGTCGGCGTGGGGTACCCGGGACTCCCCATCGACCCCGGCGGACGTCCCGGAGGGGCCACGCGAGAGATCGAGGCCGAGGGCATGTACGTCATGCCGGGGCTCGTCGATCTCCATCTGCACACCGGAGGCATGCCGAAGACGCCGGAAGCCGAGTACGTGTACAAGCTGTGGATGGCGCACGGTGTCACGACGGGACGGGGTGTCGAGTTCGGTCCTGTCGACTTCTCGCTCAGTGAACGTGAGCGTAGCGCGAACAATGAGATCACCGCCCCTCGCATGTTCGTCTATCAGCGCCCGGGCCAGGGGTGGAACCGTGGACCAGTGCTTACGCCCGAGGATGCCCGCGACTGGATCAGGTGGGCGGCAGAGCAGGGGATCGACGGTGTGAAGCTGGTCGCCTATCCCCCAGAGATCATGGAGGCCCTGCTCGATGAGGCGAACACGCAGGGCCTGGGGAGTACCGCTCATCTCGAACAGATGGGCGTGGCCCAGATGAACGCTGTCGACGCCGCTCGACTCGGCCTGGGTACGCTCACGCACTACTACGGACTCTTCGAAGCCATCTATGACGACGCCGACGTCCAGCCGTGGCCGTCGGACATGAACTATGCGAACGAGCAACATCGCTTCGGACAGGTAGCCCGCCAGTGGGACATGATTCACCCGCAGGGCAGTGAAGAGTGGAACGCGATGCTGCAGGAACTGCTCGACAACGATGTCGTTCTCGACCCCACGATGACCGCGTATCTGGCGAGCCGGGACGTCATGCGGGCGAGGACCGCGGATTGGCACGAACGCTATACGCTGCCGAGCCTTTGGGACTACTACGAGCCGAGTCGGGAGAACCACGGGTCCTTCTACTACGACTGGACCAGCCACGATGAGATCGCGTGGAAGAACTTCTACCGCGTGTGGATGGACATGCTCGACGACTACAAGGACATGGGAGGGAGGGTCACCGTCAGCTCGGACGCAGGCTTCATCTACAACCTCTTCGGCTTCTCGACGATCGAGGAGATGGAGCTACTGCAAGAAGCCGGTTTCCATCCGTTGGAGGTCATTCGAGGCGCTACGCTGCACGGTGCACAGACGCTGTTCGACCCACGGGGAGAGACACCCGACTTCGGCGTGGTCAGGGTGGGAATGCTCGCCGACCTCATCGTCTCGCCGGAGAACCCGGTCGAGAACCTCAAAGTCCTCTACGGGACCGGCCACGAGAGACTCAATCCCGACACCGGCGTTCTCGAGCGAGTTGGTGGCATCAAGTACACGATCAAAGACGGCATCGTATATGACGCCAGGCAGCTTCTCGAAGACGTCGCGCGAATGGTGGAGGAGCAGAAGCGGCAGCGGGCGAGCGCTTCCGGCGGATAGCTATCGAGTGCGGTCGGCCAGCCCGTACTCCGCCAGCGTCCGGACGACCTCGAGGGCCTCCAGCGTGACATCGTGGAGTCCCACGCCAACGAAACCCGTGCCGGGCGGACCGCCGAAGCTCTTCACCCAGGCTCCCGCGCGGCCGTGTTCATCCAGCCCCAGGACGTCGATGTCTCCGGATTCCGCGATCGAGTAGGAACTGAGCCACCCACGATTCAGACCCCACATGCGACCAAGATCTGTGGGTTCAGAGCCGTAGAAGTCGAAGTTCGCTTCCGAGAAGTCCACGGCGAGAAGCCGCTCGGATCGACTCCGGTCGAACGCCGTGACTTGTCCCGTCTCATCTCGGGCGAGGGACATGGGAGGTAAATCCAGCCACACGGTCTTCCCGCCGGATTCCAGGTACCGCCGTAGCAGCACGGTGTCGGACGGCTCGGCGGCGATATTGGAAGGGATGTAGGGGAGGGCGAAGACCACCGCGCTCGACGTCCCGTCCTCGATTCGCGCTCGCATGAAATTCTCGAGTCCGTTTGCGTCCAGGACGTCGTATCCGTGGAGCTCGAAGTATGCGCGGGTCTGCACATGGGGGAAGGCCGAGTACTCGGTGAAGTCGCTGTCCCAGAAGACCGCCCGAAGCGACCTCGGGCTCTCAGCGTCCACCGCGTATACCACACCGTCGTCGGCTCCCACGTACACGACCCCATCCTCCACCCACGGACTGGAATAGACTCCGCCGCCGGTGCGGAGACTCCAGCGCTCCTCGCCGGACTCGGCGTTGATGGCCCTCAGAAATCCGCCGCCGTCCCCGATATAAACCGTATTGCCTGCCAACGCCGGGGAGGACCAGGTGTACCCGGCACCGACGAACCGCCAGTCTTCCTCGCCGGTCGTGACGTCGACACGGTGCACGAACAGCCCGTCCGACGTGCCGGCGAAGAGCGCGGTCCCCGATACGGCCGGCGACGACATCGCCCAGGAGACGTCATGGCTGACCCTCCATCGTCGCTCACCGCTCGCTTGATCGAGCGCATACATCTGGCCGTCGCGGGAACCGACGTAGACTGCCCCATCGACCACGGCGGGAGAAGCGATGATCGACTTCCGGTCGAATCCGAAGTCCTCCGACCGGAGCGATGCGCCCTCCGTCTCGTAGGTCCACCGAACCGAGCCGTTTTCGAGTCCGAGGCTATAGACGATCCCGTCGGAGCCTCCGATGTACACGACACCCTCCGAGATGGCCGGTGTCGAGCGGATCCTCATGTCCGTGCTGAATCTCCACCGCTCCTCACCGCTCTGCAGGTCGAGGGCGTAGACCGTTCCGTCCCCACCACCGAAGACGACCGACTCGCCCTGGACGGCAGCGGACGCCAGATAGACGTCCCACCCCTCGAAGCCCCACTCCCATGGAAGGACAGCTCCCGTCGCGAACTGCCAGCGAAGTGCACCAGTGTCGGCGTCGACGGCGTGGAATGCTCCATCCGCCGAAACGAACAGCACGAGTCCGCCCGCTACGGCGGGTGAGCTGCTCACCGGACTTCCGACGTCGACTCGCCACGTCTCCTGTCCCGTCGATGCCTCGATAGCGTACAGATGTCCGTCAGTGGATCCGACGTACACGGTACCTTCCGCGACTCGCACGCCGCGGCCAACATCATTCCGGCCGCAAGGGTGGGTCTCAGAATGGAGCGGATCATTCGGGTCCTCTGCAGGGCCAGCCTATGGTCGGACGTTACCTCTACGGTACGGGGGTGCGGGGTCTTTCAGTTTCAGTCAGGCAGGCGCTCGCCCCCTTCGATGAGAGACGAGCGCGACGTACGCGGTCAGGTTGCCCTTGTCACCATCCGTGCGATCAATTCGGCCGCAACCTCATCC